>CAZNFV010000008.1:0-31779 GCA_964572445.1 uncultured Novosphingobium sp.
TCTGCGGCCATGGCCTAGGCCGCTTGTTCCATGATGCGCCCGAAGTGGTCCATGCTGGCCGCGCCGGGACCGGGCCGGAACTGAAGCCGGGCATGTTCTTCACGATCGAACCGATGATCAACCTTGGCAAGGCCGGGGTAAAGGTGCTGGAAGATGGCTGGACGGCCGTCACCCGTGACCGGTCGCTTTCGGCCCAGTTCGAACACTCGATCGGGATTACCGAGACCGGGGTGGAGATCTTCACCAAGTCACCGACCGGGCTGGATAAGCCGCCTTACTAGGCCGCGCTATTGTCCCCGCGCGCTGCGGATTGCGGCGGCGGCGGCAAAGGGTGTGATTGCCACCAGCAGCAGACTGAACGCGGCGGTCAGGGCGATGCCTGCTTCGCCGCCATCCGACAGACTGCCCGCGCCGAACACCAGCAGCGGGATGGCCAGCGGGATCACCAGCAAGCCGCCGAGGGCCGCCCCGCCGCGCAGACCGGCGGTCAGGGCCGCGACCAGCACGCCCAGCGCGGCCAGGCCCGGCGTTCCCGCCAGCAAGCCCAGCTCCACCGTCTTGAGCGTGGCCGCGTCGATCCCGACCAGCGCGCTGGCGGGCACGGCGGCCAGCAGCAGCGCCGGGGCAAAGCTCAGCCAATGGGCCACCATCCGCGCGGTCATCGTCAGCTCTTCGGCGATGCCGCGCAGCGCCAGTTGATCGAACAGGCCCAGTTCAAGGTCAGGCTCAACCAATCGGTCGAGCGGCAGGATCGCCGCCAGCAGTGCCGCGATCCACAGCACCCCGCCGCCGGTCCGCGCCAGCACCGGTGCATCGGGCCCGACCGCGAAGGGATAGAGCATCGCCACCGCCAGGAAGAACAGCACCGGCAGCAAAGTCGCCCCGCGCCGTTCGCCGCCCAGCAGCAGCCCAAGGTCGCGGCGCAACAGGATCAGGAACTGCCTCATGCGCTGAATTCCGCCAGATCGATCGCCGCGCCGCCGGGCAGGGCGATTGGCTGGTGCGAAGCGACCAGCGCGATTCCCCCCTGCGCGCAGTGCTGCGCCACCAGCGCTTCAACCAGGGCGACACCGCGCGTGTCCAGACCGTTCAAGGGTTCATCCAGCAGCCAGATCGGCGCTTCCTGACCCAGCAGGCGGGCCAGTGCGGCGCGTTTCTTTTGCCCGGTGGAAAGGTAACGCACCGGTACTTCCAGCAGGCCGCTCAGGCCAAGCTGGGCCAGCTCGCTATCGCCGGGGCCGTCCAGCCGCTGCCAGAAGCCCAGCGCCTGGCCGAGCGGCAGGCTGGGATCAAGGGCAGGGCGCTCATCCAGCAGCCCCACGGCACCCGTGCGCTCGACCGAACCGGCCAGTGGACGCAGCAAACCGGCCAGAATGCGGATCAGGCTGGATTTGCCAATCCCGTTCGCGCCTTTGACCTGCAAAGCCTGTCCCGCGGCCAGGTCCAGCGCCAGCCCACGGAACAGCAACCGCTCGCCGCGTTGGCAGGCCAGATTGTTCGCAGTCAGGCGGCACTCTTGCATCGCCCAGCGCGATAGGGGAAAGCGGGCGCACTGCCAAGGAGGCCCTTGGACAAGCTCAGGGCGAGCGGGATTGATGGAGATTATGGTGACTGTTGCCAAGCTGACCGAAACCGAACTGTCCAGCCTGCTGGCGCAGCATCCCGCATGGACCCTGCGCAGCGATGGCCTGGCGCTGGAACGCACCTTCCGCTTCGCCGATTTCAACGCAGCCTTCGGCTTCATGACCCGCGTCGCGCTCTATGCCGATAAGGCCGATCACCACCCCGAATGGTTCAACGTCTATAACCGGGTAGAGATCACCCTGACCACCCACGAAGCCGGGGGCGTTTCCACCCGTGATGCGGCGATGGTGGAGTGGCTGGCGGGAGTTGCGACCTGACAACCGCGACCAAGTATGTGTAAGCGCTATTCAGGCTAAATCCAGCCATCTGATGAGCCATAATCGACCGGCTTCTTTCCGAGGTGTTTCTCTAAGAGGCGGACTTCCCGGTCAGACCAAGTTTCTTCAGGATCTATCTCCTCTGGGTATGTAAAATCGAATGTGTAGTCATTGTCATTGATGACCAGTTCGAAGTATTCCCAACGCCTATCCTCTGGCTCAGACCTCCACGCATCGACCACAGGGTCAGAAAGCTCGTCTAGCATCTCATGGCGCAAGATTTGGTCGCCTTCGTCAGAGTAGACCGCGATGCTGACCATGCCACCGTCAGTCATGCAGTAACTGAAGATCTTGCCTGCTGAAGCAACATGGTCGTCGATGATATCTACGATGTGTTGGTAATGGGGCTGACGGACGCTGCCATCGCTGGTGCTCATATCAATTCCCCTTTACATTTGGCACTTTGATCGATTGTTTTACGTTATTTGTATGCCAGATAACATCTATTCTGAAGGGGCGGGCCAAGCCACGATTAAACCTTGGCCTGATGTCTACTGTAACTACCTTGCCTCCCGCGATATCACGGCTCCACTGATCCTCAAGAGCCCGATATCGCCCCCGATTTACATTCGAATCCTGCGCGAAGTGGTTAAACTTTTCGGGCGGTCCGTTGAACCGCGTGGCGATATAGTGCCCCCCATCATCGCTCGGTAGGCGTTCCGGTTTGCCTGCTTGGGTTTGCATTGAGCGGGAACGTTTGGAACGAGGGCCGTTTGTCAGCGTCCCCGTGATCTGCCGGGTGCGGAATTGCGCGTCCACCCCAAAGGCATAGCCATTCCGACGGAATGTCTCGACAACTGGGCTCGTTGGCGGTGCGGTTTGTACCGTGTCGTCGCGCTGCGGCTTGGCGGCACTCGAAGGGATAGGTGGCGAGTTTACGCTCGACGCAGACCGTTTTGGATTTGGTCTCGGTCCTGACTCCTCCGTCGTATCCCAAGGCTCGGAAGCGCCTCCGGCGCCGGACCGCCCACTGCCAAACCCGCCAAACTTGGGTGGAAACTTTCGGCCCATGTCGGCCCGGGTGAATCGACCGTCTTCAATGTCGTGCCATGGGTTGTATTTTAATGCCAAAGACGGGTCAGTACTTGCGAGTACCACGCCCGTGCGCAGGTAAATCTCAAACTCGCTTTTGCCCGCCTGAAGCAGCCTTTGGGGACACATAGCCAAACTCCAATTGAATTGGCAATGTGGCTAATACTCTAAAGACGTTGTAGGAAAGAACAGAACTAGAACAAAAACGGACGCACCTGTTTACTGCCCCAGCGGTCGCTCGGTGTTGCGGATCTGTTTGCGCAGGCGGCCGGGCATCCAGCGGCTGGCGAAGGCCAGGCGGTGGGCGGTTTTGCCGACGCGGTTGTGGAGCGCGGTACCGTGGACTGCGGCCCAGGCGGTTTCGGCAACTTCGCCGACCGCAGTGATTTCCAGCCCGGCGCTTTGCACGCGGCCGCGGATGTCTTCGTTGGTGCTCTGGTTAGATGTGTGATCGAGTAGTGGGGTATCGATAAAGGCCGGCATCAGGCTGGCGACTTTGATCCCGTCTGCGGCCCATTCGCCGTCCAGGCTTTCAGTGATCGCGCGCACGCCGAACTTGGTGGCGGAATAGACCGAGGCCCCTGGGGTGCCATAGATTCCCGCCGCGCTGGCGGTGTTGAGCAGGCACGAACCCGGGGCGCTGGCCTTGAGCCAGGGATGGGCGGCCTGGGCGCCGAACAGCACGCCCTTCAGATTGATATCAAGGCAGCGCTCGATTTCCTCAACCTTGTTGTCGGTCAGCGCGCCGCCCAATGGGATACCGGCATTGTTGAAGACCACATCGATCTTGCCGCCAGCGGCTGTGGCGAAAGCGGTGAGGGCCGCATCCCAGCCTGCCCGATCCCGGACATCCAGCTTATGCTGCGAGGATGAACCGGTGGGCAGCAGTGCGGCGGTTTCCTTCATGCCGCTGGCGCTGATATCAGCCAGGCCGACGAACCAGCCGTTTTCGGCGAATTTCTGAGCCACAGCCCGGCCAATGCCCGAGCCGCCGCCCGTGATGAAAATCGCTTTACGTTCAGACATGCCCGGCCCCCGAATCACACTTACACTGTTGTCAGCAGTGCTTACAGCGCCGGATTGTTATAGCAATGCCAGGTGAAGATGGCGGTTGCGCCGCGGTGCGGACGCCAGGCCTCGGCCAGTTCACGGGTCAGTTTCTCGGATGGCCGTTCGGGCAAGCCCAGCAATTTGTGTAAGCCCGCCTGAACCGCCAGATCGCCGGCTGGCCAGATATCGCCGCGGCCTTCGGCGAACAGCAGATAGATTTCGGCCGACCAGCGGCCGATCCCCTTGATCTGGGTAAGCTGGGTGATCGCTTCCTCATCGTCAGCCGGCAGCGCTTCGAAATCAAGCTCGCCATTGACGACCAGTTCGCACAGCGACCGCATATAGCCCTGCTTCTGCTTCGACAGTCCGCAGGCGCGCAGTGCATCGAAATCGGATTCCAGCACTTTTTCGGGCGGGAGTTCAGTGCCGATGTGCGCCTCGAACTTGCGCCACATTGATGCGGCGGCGGCCACGCTGACCTGCTGGCCGACGATTGTACGCATCAGCGTGACATAGCCGCGCGAGCGGATGCGCGGTTCAGGATAGCCGGTGCGGGCGAGGGCGCTGGCAAAGCGCGGCTCGATTTGCGCCACGCTATCCAGGCCGTGCTTCAGTTGCTCTGCGGTTAATCCCACCCGAATGGTCCTGCTTGCCAAAGGAAAGGACGTTGGTTAGCAGCCCGGGCGAAGCGCCGATAGGGTGCAAGCAAGAGGAACGACGCGATGCCGAAGCTGGTAGTGGTCAATCGGGCTGGTGAAGAAAAGACGGTCGATGCTTCGGCTGGCCTGTCGGTGATGGAAGCAATCCGCGATAACGGTTTTGATGAATTGCTGGCGCTGTGCGGCGGCTGCTGCTCGTGCGCGACCTGCCACATCCACGTCGATGCCGATTGGGCCGACAAGCTGCCGGCAATGAGCGAAGACGAAAATGACCTGCTCGATAGCTCTGACTATCGCAGCGACGCTTCGCGCCTGTCGTGCCATATCCAGCTGACCGATGCGCTGGACGGGCTGAAGGTCACGATCGCTCCGGAAGATTGAGTTCGAGTTTCAGCTTTCGGGGTGCCAAGCGCAAATGCGTTGCGCAAGGCCTCCGGCGCTCCTAACTCTCGGGCGATGACCATGGCGCTCGTTCAGAACAACACGCTCGACCTGATCGGTAACACTCCGCTCGTCCTGCTTAAGGGGCCGAGCGAGGCTGCCGGATGCGAGATCTGGGGCAAATGCGAATTTGCCAACCCCGGCGCTTCGGTCAAGGACCGCGCCGCACTTTGGATCGTCCGCGATGCCGAGGCGCGCGGCGAACTGCTGCCGGGCGGCACAGTGGTCGAAGGCACGGCCGGCAATACCGGGATTGGCATCGCGCTGGTCGCCAATGCGCGCGGGTACAAGACCGTGATCGTGATGCCGGACAATCAGTCCAAGGAAAAGATGGACACCCTGCGCGCGCTGGGGGCCGAACTGGTGCTGGTGCCACCGACCAAGTTCGCCGACCCCGCGCACTTCGTCCATACCTCGCGCCGCCTGGCTGAGGAAACGCCGGGGGCGGTCTGGGCCAACCAGTTTGACAATGTCGCCAACCGCAAGGCCCATATCGAAAGCACTGCGCCGGAAATCTGGCAGCAGCTGGATGGCCGGATCGATGGCTTCACCTGCGCCGCGGGCACCGGCGGAACTATCGCCGGGGTCGGCCTGGGGCTGAAGGCGTTTGACGAAAATGTGCGGATTGCACTGACCGATCCACACGGCGCGGCCCTCTACAGCTATTACGCGACTGGTGAGTTGAAGGCAGAAGGCAGCTCGGTCGCGGAAGGCATCGGGCAGGGTCGGATCACGGCTAACCTTGAAGGCGCGCCGATCGACACCCAGTTCCGGATTTCCGATGAGCAGGGCCTCGAATGGGTCGCCCGCCTGCTGCGCGAAGAAGGGCTGTGCCTGGGCCTGTCATCCGGCATCAATGTTGCTGGGGCCATTGAACTGGGCAAGCAGCTGGTGGCCGATGGACGCAAGGATGTGCGGGTCGCCACGATCCTGTGTGACACCGGATTCCGTTACTTGTCATCGCTCTACAATGCCGAGTGGCTGCGCGCGAAGGGCTTGCCCGTCTTTCCATGGCTGGCCTGATCGGATAGACTTGCCGCATGCCGAACCAGCCATACCGTTCCGACCAGCGTCCGGCCCCCCAGCATTTCGTGCCGCCAACCGCGCGCGAACTGCGTGCTCAGGCCGTGCAGCGGTTGCAGGCGGGGCTGTTCGGGCTGGCGGCCATCGTTTTGCTGGTGGGCCTGGCCAACATAATCAATGATCGGGCGCTTTCGTCCGATAGCGCCGCGCCGGTCTCTGCCGCGCCGGCGAAGGGCGAAGATCGCGGTGACCCGCTTGCCGATATCGGTGTGGTTCCGGCCGCTACGCCAGACACCAAGCCCGGTGCCGCGCCTAAGAACTAGGCTGCTGGCGGCGGCCATACTGGTTGCTGCCTTGCTGGCTCTATTCGGCTGGATTCTTAACAGACCAGCCGCGCCGCTAAACCAACCGATCGGCCTGTTCACATCCCTGCCGCTGGTCTGGGGTGAGGGGGATGATCTGGGCAACCTGCTGCCCGGGGCGCAACCGCCGCACCGGGTGCGCACGGCGCTGGCCAAGCTTGGACCGCTGCAGCCGCTTGATACGCTCGAAAGCCTGGGGCCGGCGCTCCACCGATTGGTGATCGCTCAGCCGCGGCCGTTGTCTCCGGCCGAAAACATTGCGCTGGATAACTGGCTGCGGGCCGGAGGGCGGCTGCTGTTGCTGGCCGATCCGCTGCTGACCGAGCCTTCGGTCTATCCCCTTGGTGATCCGCGCCGGCCGCAGGATTTGGTGCTGCTTTCGCCAATCCTGCAGCGCTGGGGGCTGGAGCTGACTTTTGATGAGCAGCAGCCCGCGGGTGTGCGCGTGATCGCCGTTGCGGGGCCGGCTGTGCCGGTCAACCTGGCCGGAGCATGGCGAACTAGCGGCGGCCAGTGCCGCAGCGAAGGGGATGGCCTGCTGGTTACTTGCCAGGTCGGACAAGGCCGCGTGATTGCCCTGGCCGATGCCGAAGTCCTGGCCGCGCAAGACCCGGACCTACTGCGCCAGCCGGCCTTGGCGAGCCTGCTCGACCGCGCCTTCAGCACCCCCTGAACCGACCGCTCGGGGAAAATGCGGGATGAGACCGTCCGCGTGGACGAGTCGCCCGGTAAACTGCTGAATTTCAGAGAGAACAAATCATAAACGGAGCATTACAAAATGCGCCGGACGCGGAATGCATCGGTTATAAATCAGCTATTTAACGAGTTATCCCGCATTTTCCCGCAAAAATCCCTTCCATCCCCAGCGGTCGAGGGTTATGAAATCACTTCATCGACAGTGAGGTTTGCCTTCGTGCCCCGCAGAGGGGTTCCGGTCGCAGTCAAAGCGGTCGGTGTGGAGGGGATTTTTCAACCGCCGGAATTCCGGCAAATGGGGCAAGTTGCGTGGAGGCGGTTCGGCCGATCAGCTATAGCGGGCAGGGCTTTTCGCTTCTCGGCGAAAAGGGCCGGTTCGTGCTGCCGCCAGACTTCCGCAAAGCTGTCCGCGATTCCGGCCTGGGCGAGCGTGTACTGTGCCTTGCCAAGCACCCCCGCTGGAAGTGCCTGATCGGCTTTGGCCTGGGCCGCGTTAACGAATTCGAAGCAGAGCTGGACCGCGAAGAGCGCATCGCGCTGGAACGCGGCGTGGACTATGACCGCGAACTGCGGGCCAATCAGCTCTATGGCTTTGCCCGCGTGCCGTTTGACGATTCCGGCCGCTTTGTCCTGCCTGACCGCTATTTCAAGCTGGGTGCGATTGACAGTGCGGCCTTCTTCCAGGGCGGCGGCAAGTCATTCACGATCTGGAACCCGGAAGAACTCGCCAAGATGGGCACTGGCTGGGAAGATGCGCAAGAATCCTGCGCCGAACTCGCCGCCCAGGCTCAGAACGGGAAGGGGCGCAAGTGATGGCCCCCGCAGCCGTCGCTCACATTCCGGTCTTGATTGATGAAGTCGTCGCCGCGCTGGCCCCGGCTCCCGGCGTGGTCATCGTCGATGCAACCTTTGGCGCTGGCGGCTATACCCGCGCACTGCTGAATGCCGGGGCAACGGTCCACGCTTTCGACCGCGATCCCGATGCAGTTGCTGCCGGCCAGACCTGGGCCGAATGCGGTGAGCAGCCCCCACGGCTGATCCTGCATCCGCGGCGTTTTTCGGAAATGGTCGCGGCGCTGGCCGAAGCCGGCGTGGCCCATGTCGATGGCATCGCGATGGATATCGGCGTTTCATCGATGCAGCTTGACCAGGCAGGACGCGGCTTTGCCTTTGCTGTCGATGGCCCGCTCGATATGCGGATGAGTCAGGATGGCCCCAGCGCCGCCGATTTCGTCAATACCGCTGCCGAAAGCGATATTGCTGACGTGCTGTTCAATTATGGCGAAGAGCGCCAGTCGCGCCGCGTGGCCCGCGCCATTGTCGCGGCCCGTCCGCTTGAAACAACGGGGCAGCTGGCTGCCGTGATCCGCAAATCGCTGGGCCATCATCCCGGCATGCCGAAGGATCCCGCCACCCGCAGTTTTCAGGCAATCCGGATTCACGTGAATGCCGAACTGGAAGAACTCAATGCTGCCCTGGCGGCGGCAGAAGAATTGTTGACCCCAGGTGGGCGGCTGGCCGTGGTCAGCTTCCACAGCCTGGAAGACCGGATCGTGAAGCAGTTCCTGCGCGAAGCTGGTGGCGCCCTGGCCAACACGTCGCGCCATTTGCCGCAGATGGCTCCGGCCTCCGCGCCGACTTTTGACCACATTGCCAAGGCGGTCCGTCCTTCGGCGGCCGAACTGGCCCGCAATCCCCGCGCTCGCTCCGCAACCCTGCGGTCAGCCGTGCGCACCGCTGCTCCCACGCGCCAAAGGAGGGCTGCATGAACCTGACCCGTGACCGGATACGTTCGATTGGTTGGGTGGCCTTGCTGGTCATCTGTGCTGCCCTGACTCTGGTCCTGATGGTGCGGGTCAATGCGGTGAAAAGCGAAGTCCAGCTCGCCCAGCGTCAGGTAAATGCGTTGAAGCAGGAAAAGCTGATCCTCGAGACCGAGTTCCTGACCCGCGCCAGCCAGCAGCAGCTGCGCAATCTCAATGCGATCGAGTTCGGCTACGCAGCTCCTACCGCGGGCCAGTATCTGGAAGGTGAGCGTCAGCTTGCCGCGCTCGGCAAGGTCCGCGGCCCGGATGCGCCAACGCCGATCCGCGTTGCCAGCGCAGCGGAGGCCATCGGGGATCAAAGCCCGATCCAGGCCATGGTCTCGCCATTGACCGGCACAGCTTTCGCCGCCGAAGTTAAAGTTGCAGATTCGCGTGATGCGGCTGAGCGGGCGACCAGCCCTGCAAAGCTTAGTGCACGCCTGACCAAGCTCGATCGGGTCCAGGTCCGCGCCGAATGAACACCCTGGCGATTTCCAGCATTGTTGCCTCTGGCCGGGTGGAAATCGCCAACACACGCCGCCTGGCCCTGACCATGGCCAAGGCCCGGATCGTCTTGGTCGGTGGCCTGTTTATCCTGATCGCCGTTATCGCCGTATTTCGCGTGCTTTACCTGGGGCTGTTCGAAGGCACCCCGGCCAGCGTGAGCCCCTTTGGTCTGGTGCCGCAGCGCGGCGATATCGTCGATCGCAACGGTGTGCCGCTCGCTCGGGCATTTCCGGCCTATGCGCTGTGGTACAACCCCACTGCGTTGGGGGATGAGGGCACGCCGCTGGTTCGTCCGGTCAAAGATGTTGCAATAGCGCTGAACCAGATCTTTCCTGATATGGACGTGGCGGTCACCGCCGCCCGGCTGGCTTCCGGTCGCCCCGGCTATCTGCGCCGCCGGATCTTGCCAGAAGATGCCAACCGCGTTCATTCGCTGGGCGAGCCGGCGCTGGAATTCCCGCGTGAGACCGAGCGGTTCTATCCGCAAGGTTCGATGGCTGCGCACGTCCTGGGCTTCGTCGGGGCTGATGGGCACGGCCATGTCGGTATGGAAGGCGTGTTTGACAAGCGCCTGACCGATCCCGCGACCCGCGCCACGCCGGCCATGCTGTCGCTCGACAGCCGGGTTCAGGGTGCACTGGAAGACGAGCTGCTGAAGGGCATTGCCGATACCAATGCCAAGGGCGCCGCTGGCCTGGTTCTTGATGTCGAAACCGGCGAAGTGCTGGCGCTGGCGTCGCTGCCATCGTTCAACCCTAACCTGATCGACAATGCCGGTGCGGGGAACATCTTTAACCGCGTGACCAATCAGGTTTACGAACTGGGCTCGACCTTCAAGCCGATCACCGTCGCCGCTGCGATCGATGCGGGAACCGTCACCGACCTGTCGCGCCGCTACCAGTCCGGGCACCCGCTGGAGATCGGTGGGTTCCGAATTCGCGATTCACACAACTTTGGTGCTTCGCTCAACGTGCCAGAGGCTCTGATCCACTCGTCGAACATCGTTACTGCGCAAGTTGCGGACGAACTGGGCGGGCCGCGGCTGAATGCCACGATGCGTTCGCTGGGGATGAATGAGCGGCCTTACATTGAACTGCCCGCGCGCGGCTTTCCGCTCTGGCCCCGGGGTGAATGGGCGCGGATCACGACCATGACCGTGTCCTATGGCCACGGGATCGCCGTTACCCCGCTGCACCTTGCAACCGCCTATGCCGCGCTGGTCAATGGTGGGATCTGGCGTCCGGCCACGCTTAAGAAGCTGGCGCCGGGCGAAGTGCCCGGGGGCCGCCGCGTGTTCAAAGCTTCCACCAGCGCCCGGATGCGGCAATTGCTGCGGATGATCGTGGTCGATGGCACCGGCAAAAAGGCCGATGCGATCGGCTACCGCGTCGGCGGCAAGACGGGCTCGGCCGAAAAGCCCGGTGTCGGCGGTTATCAGCGCAGTTCACTGGTTTCGACCTTTGCCGCTGCCTTCCCGATGGATCGCCCACGCTATGTGATCATCGCCATGCTTGACGAGCCGCAGGGCACGGCCGCCACTTCGGGTCAGCGCACGGCCGGCTGGAACGCTGCACCGCTGGTGGGCCGCCTTGTCCCACGGATCGGGCCGCTGCTGGGCATCATGCCAGAGCCGCACCGCGACGTGGATATCTCTGACCTTTCGCCGCTGGTCGCAACCGGAGACGGCGAATGAAGCTGGCGCAGCTGGCACAGCTTGCCGGCATCTCCCTCGCCAGTCCTGCCGAAGCACAGGTCACCGGCTTTGCCATCGACAACCGCAAGGTTGCCCCCGGTACGGTCTTCGGTGCCTTTCAAGGCGCGACGGTCAATGGTGAGGATTTCATCACAGCTGCGGTGACGGCCGGCGCCATTGCTGTGGTGGCCCGGCCCGAAGCAAAGGTTGCGGGCGCGATCCACATTGCCGCTGCCAATCCGCGCCAGACATTCGCCAGGCTGGCCGCGCAGTTCTTTGCCCCGGTTCCGGCCACGCTGGTGGCGGTGACCGGCACCAACGGCAAAACCTCAACCGTCGAGATGACCCGCCAGATCTGGCGCATGGCCGGCCACCGTGCCGCCTCGATTGGCACGCTGGGCGTCACCACATCGGATGAAAGCGTTTCAACCGGCCTGACCACACCGGATATCGTGACTTTCCTAGCCAACATGAGCGGCTTGGCGCGCGAAGGGGTAACCCATGTTGCCTATGAGGCGTCCAGCCATGGACTGTCGCAGTATCGCAACGAAGGCCTGACGGTTGCAGCCGGGGCGTTCACCAACCTGAGCCGCGATCACCTTGATTACCACAAGGACATGGAAGACTATTTCGCAGCCAAGATGCGGCTGTTCGGTGAAGTGGTTGCCGATGATGGCGTAGCGGTGATTTGGGCTGATGACGAATGGTCTGGCCGTGCGATCGAGCATGCGCGCCAGCGCGGGTTGAAGCTGTTCACCGTTGGTGAGGCGGGTGAGGGCATCCGGCTGATCCGTCGTACGCCAGGGCAGCTGGGCCAAGCGCTTGAACTGGTGCACAACGGCCAGAACTGCACCGTCAACCTGCCGCTGATCGGGGCTTACCAGGCTGCTAATGCACTCGTTGCTGCCGGGCTGGTCATCGCGGCTGGCGGCGATGCGCGCCAAGTGTTTGACGCGCTCGGCCGCTTGCAACCGGTGCGCGGCCGGCTGGAACGCGCGGCGATCAGCCGTTCCGGTGCACCGGTCTATGTCGACTATGCCCACACGCCTGATGCGCTGGAAGCTGCGATTGCGGCCCTGCGCCCGCACTGCATGGGCCGGCTGATCGTGGTCCTGGGTGCCGGCGGCGATCGCGATCAGGGCAAGCGCGCGGCGATGGGCCGGATCGTGGCCGAACAGGCCGATCTGGGCATCGTCACCGACGACAATCCCCGCAGCGAAGAACCGGCCGCAATTCGCGCCGCTATTTTGGCCGGCGGTGCGGGCAAGCTTCAGGAAGTGGGCGATCGCCGCGCGGCAATTGCCGCTGCGATTGCCGGGGCGGGAGCCGATGACATCGTGCTGATCGCCGGCAAGGGCCACGAACAGGGACAGATCATTGGCGCCGGGGATTCCCTGCGCGTGCTGCCCTTCGATGATGTTACTATAGCCAGGGAGTGCGCCGCATGAATGCCGTTGCCCGGATCCTCGAGTGGCCGATCCTTGCCGAAGATGTCCATCGCCTTTCGCTATGGACTGCTGCGGAAATCGCGGCTGCAACCGGCGGCACAGCCAGCGGTGATTTCGCCGTATCGGGGGTAGAGATTGATAGCCGCGATGTGATGGAAGGCGATCTGTTCTTTGCCCTGAAGGGTGACGCAATGGATGGCCATCGGTTTATCGAGGCAGCCTTTGCCAAGGGTGCAGCGGCGGCGGTCGTGGACCGCCCCATCGATTACCCGCATGTACTGGTGGAAGATACCTCAAGTGCGCTTGAGCTTTTGGCTAAAGCCGCGCGAGACCGGACTGCAGGTCAGGTGATCGGCGTGACTGGTTCGGTCGGCAAGACCGGGGTGAAAGAGGCGATCTTTGCGGCGCTGGATCGGTCCAGCCGGGGTAAGGCGCATCGCTCCGTCAAGAGCTACAACAACCATGTTGGCGTGCCGCTGAGCCTGGCGCGCACTCCGGCAGCGACAGCGTTCGGTGTGTTCGAGATGGGCATGAACCATGCCGGCGAGATCACCGCGCTGACCAAGCAGGTCCGGCCGCATGTCGCGCTGATCACCACGATCGCCCCGGCCCATATCGAAAACCTCGGCTCGATCGAAGCAATCGCCGATGCCAAGGCCGAAATCTTCCAGGGGCTGGAGCCGGGTGGAACCGCGATCATCCCGGCGGACGTGGCCCAATATGGCCAGCTGCGCCGCGCGGCTGAACGGCTGGGCGTAAAGATCGTTTCGTTCGGGCGCAGCGATTTTGCTGATGTCCGTCTGCTTGACGCCGTGTCCGCCCCGGATGGCGGCTCGCTGGTGACGGCGGACCTCGGCGATCGGCGGCTGTGCTACACCGTGGCCACGCCGGGTGAACACTGGGTGGTCAATTCGCTCGCCGTGATGGCGGCGGTCCGCGAACTGGGCGGTGATCTTGGCTCGGCTGGTCTGGCCTTGGCCGAGCTTGAAGGGCTGAAGGGCCGCGGTGCGCGCCACCGGCTGGCCGTTGATGGCGGCGTCGCCTTGCTGATTGACGAAAGCTACAACGCCAATCCAGCCTCGATGAAGGCAACTCTGGCGGAACTGGGGCGCACCGTTGCTGCGCGGCGCATTGCCGTGCTGGGTGCGATGAAGGAGCTGGGCGATCATGGCCCGGCCTTCCATGCCGAACTGGCCGCGCCGCTGGCAGCGGCGAATGTTGATCACGTGGTCCTGGTTGGCGAAGAGATGCTCCCGCTGGCTCAGGAACTGGGGAAATCCCGCACTGCTGCGCTTGGCAAGGGCCTGTCCTTCGCTCATTGCGGAACCGCTGGGGAGGCTCTGGCGGCGCTTGGGAAACTGGGTTTGCAGGCCGATGATGCCATCCTCATCAAGGGGTCGAATTCCGTTGGGCTGGGGGCTGTTGTCGCCGCTCTGACGCAGAACAAGGATTGAGATCAGGATGCTTTACCTGATCGCCGAATACTTCGAATTTTCGGGGCTGGCGAACCTCATCCGCTATCAGACTTTCCGCGCCGGCGCGGCATTGATGACGGCGCTGGTGATCGGTTTGATCATCGGGCCCAGGTTCATCAACATGCTGCGTGTGCGCCAGGGTAAAGGGCAACCGATCCGTGAGGACGGCCCCCAGACGCATCTGGCCAAGCGCGGTACGCCGACCATGGGCGGGCTGATGATCATGATCGCCCTGGTCGTTTCAATGCTGCTGTGGATGGACCTGTCCAGTCCCCTGGTCTGGGCCTGCCTGATGGTCACCAGCGGCTTCGGCCTGATTGGTTTTCTTGACGATTACGACAAGGTCAAGAAGCGCAGCACCGCTGGGGTTTCCGGGCGGGCGCGGCTGGCGGCTGAGTTCTTCGTCGCCGGAATCGCTTCGTGGATCCTGGTCAGCCAGACCAGCACCAATCTCTACGTCCCGTTTTTCTCAGGCCACTACATCCCGCTGGGACCGGTCTACTTCCTGTTTGCGGCCTTCGTGATTGTCGGGGCCGGCAATGCCGTCAACCTTACCGACGGGCTGGATGGTCTGGCGACCATGCCGGTGATCATTGCTGCCGGAACCTTCGCCATTATCGCGTATCTGGCGGGCCGCGCCGACTTTTCAGCCTATCTTGGTATTCCGCACGTGCCGCGGGCCGGTGAACTGGCGATCCTTTGCGCCGGGATCATGGGGGCCTGTCTGGCCTTCTTGTGGTTCAACGCGCCGCCGGCTGCGGTCTTCATGGGTGATACCGGCAGCCTCGCGCTGGGCGGCGCTCTTGGCGCAATTGCGGTTGCCTCGCGGCACGAGATCGTGCTGGCGATTGTCGGTGGGCTGTTCGTGGCAGAAGCGCTTTCGGTTATCATCCAGGTTGCTGTCTACAAGCGTACCGGCAAGCGGGTGTTCAAGATGGCACCGATCCACCACCACTTTGAGCAACTGGGCTGGAAGGAATCGACCGTTGTGATCCGTTTCTGGATCGTTTCGATCGTGCTGGCCCTGATCGGGCTGTCGACCCTGAAGCTGCGATGATCACAACCCCCGCCTTTGCCGGTCAGCGCTATGCCGTCCTTGGCCTTGCCCGTTCGGGCATGGCTGCGGTCGAAAGTCTGCTGGCGGGCGGAGCGCACGTTACGGCCTGGGACAGCCGCGAAGAACCGCGCCGCGGGCTGGAGGGGCGGATTGAGCTGGCCGATCCGCTATCGATCGACCTAACCGGGTTTGACGGCGTGGTCGTTTCGCCGGGCGTCCCGCTTAACAGCCATCCGATCGCCGCCCATGCTGCCGCAGCAGGTGTGCCGGTGATCGGCGATATCGAACTCTTCGCGCTGGCCCGCCCGCACTTGCCGGCGCACCGGGTGGTCGGGATTACGGGGACCAACGGCAAGTCGACCACGACCGCACTGGTCCACCACGTGTTGCAAAGCTCCGCGCTGCCTACCCGGATGGGCGGGAACATCGGCCTGCCGGTGCTGGGTCAGCCCCCGCTTCCGCCGGGCGGGGTCTATGTGCTGGAACTGTCCAGCTATCAGATCGACCTGACCAAGTCGCTGGCCTGTGATGTGGCCGCGCTGCTTAACATTACGCCTGATCATCTCGATCGCTATGACGGGTTTGATAGCTATGCCGCGAGCAAGGCCCGCCTGTTCGAGTTGCAGCAGGATAACCAGGCGGCAGTGTTTGGTGTTGGCGATCCCGAAACCCGCGCGGTCGCTGAGCGGGAGCAGGCCCGCCACACCCCTGGCACGGTTCGCATGGTCGACGGCAGTGACCTGATCCAGCTCCAGCCCAATTGGCCAACCCTGCAAGGGCCGCACAACCTGCAAAACGCGGCTGTCGCGGTCGCGATTGCCGAGGCACTGGGACTTACTCCGGCGCAGTGGGGGCCGGCGCTGGCCAGCTTTCGCGGTCTGCCACACCGGATGGAGCGTGTGGCCGAGACCGGCGGTGTGCTGTTCATCAATGATAGCAAGGCCACCAACCCGGCATCGACAGCCCCTGCGCTGGCTGCATTTCCGCCCCATCCGGAAAAGCGCATCCATTGGATCGTCGGCGGGCTGCCCAAGGGTGACGCGCTTGACGAATGCGCACCGCATTTCGGCAATGTCGCTGCCGCCTATACCATCGGTGAAGCTGGCCCCTTGTTCGCGGAATTGCTAAGCCCGCATATGCCCGTGACCCGCAGCGAAATGATGTGCGATGCGATCCAGCAGGCCATGGCTGCGGCCAAGCCCGGCGACGTGATCCTGCTTTCCCCGGCCTGCGCCAGCTTTGACCAGTTCCGCGATTATGAAGCGCGCGGTGACAGCTTCCGCCAGATCGTTCTGGCATTGACGGCTGAACAAGCGGCTGCCGCTGTGGAAGGACCGCGCTGATGGCCACGCACCCACCGTTCGTGCCGCGCGCGGGGCAGGGCCCGCAAGGAGCGGGCCTGTCGCGCCAGCGCAACCGTCGCAGCGAATTTGCGATCTGGTGGCGCGAGATTGACCGGGTCCTGCTGGGCCTTGTGCTGTTGCTGATGGCGCTGGGCACGCTGGCCGTCGCCGCCGGATCGCCAGCCAGCGCTCAGCGGCTGTCGACCGCGCGGGTCAAGCTGGACGATCTGCACTTCTTTTACCTGCACTTGCGCTGGCAGTTTGTCGGGCTGCTGGCGATGCTGGGCGCGGCGACGATGCCCAAAGATATGGCACGGCGCTTTGGCATTCTGCTGGGTGCAGCAATGCTGGTCGGGCTGTTCCTGGTGCCGGTGGTCGGTTCGACAGTGAACGGAGCGAAACGCTGGCTTAACCTGGGCTTTTCGCTGCAGCCTTCGGAATTCCTGAAGCCGGCTTTCGCAATCTGCCTGGCCTGGATTCTGTCCTGGCGCGCCCGCGATCCCAAGCTTCCGGTCCTGCAACTCAGCTTCGCGGCGATGATGCTGGTTTGCATTCTGCTGATGCTGCAGCCGGACCTGGGCTCTGCGATCCTGTTCTTCGGGGTCTGGTTCGTGCTCGCCTTGCTCGCTGGCATTTCGGTGCAGTTGATTGGCATAGTTGTGGCGGGCGGACTGGGCGCGGTGACTTTGGCTTATCTGTTCTACGAAAACGGCCGCAACCGCATCGATGCCTTCCTGGGCGGCGGCACGGCCTTTGATCAGGTCGATCTGGCCAGCCGAACCTTGCTTTCAGGCGGCTGGACCGGAACCGGCATCTGGTTGGGCAAGCGCAAGATGGCGCTGCCTGAAGCGCATACCGACTATATCTTTTCAGTGATCGGTGAGGAATTTGGCCTGATCATGTGCCTTGTTATCGTGGCGCTCTACGTTGCGATCGTGCTGCGCGTGCTGCTGCGCCTGCTGAAGGAAGATGATCTGTTCACGGCGCTTGCCGCAGCAGGTCTGACCGCGCAGCTGGGCGGTCAGGCCTTCATCAATATCCTGGTCAACCTGCAGTTGTTCCCGTCAAAAGGGATGACCCTGCCGCTGATCTCATATGGCGGGTCTTCCACCATCGCGCTGTGCCTCGGCGTTGGGCTGTTGCTGGCAATTACCCGGCGCAATCCGTTTATCGAACGTGATACGTTCAAGATTGGCGATGTGGGAGGTCTGCTGCGATGACTGGCGTGACGCGGCATTATGTCCTGGCCGCCGGGGGCACCGGTGGGCACCTGATCCCGGCCTTCGCCCTGGCGGTTGAGCTGGAACGGCGCGGCCACCACGTGGCGCTGGTGACTGACACGCGCGGAGCCAAGTTGCCGGGTAAGCCCGCCAGCCTGGTGACGCATGTCTTGCCCGCTGGCCGGATCGGCAAGAATCCACTGCACTGGCTGAAGGGGATCGGTGCGATCCTTGAAGGCAAGCGTATGGCTGAGCGGCTGTTTGAAAGCTTCCAGCCTGCCTGCGTAGTCGGTTTTGGGGGCTATCCTGCGTTCCCGACCCTGTGGGGTGCGATCGCGACCGGCGTGCCCAGCGTCATCCACGAACAGAATGCCGTGCTGGGCCGGGTTAACCGCCTGCTGGCCAAGCGGGTTGATGCCATCGCCACGTCGTGCCAGCGGGTCGATCGGCTGAAGCCAAAGTTCGCGCTGAAAACCCATCTGGTCGGCAATCCCGTCCGGGCTGAGGTTCTGACCCTGCGCAATGAGCCATTCCCTCCGTTTAGCGAAGACGGCCTGTTGCGGGTGTTGGTAACCGGCGGCAGCCAGGGTGCCAGCATCCTTTCACAGGTGGTGCCTGACGCTTTGGCCATGTTGCCGGCTGCGCTCCGCACCCGTCTGCAAGTGACCCAGCAGTGCCGGCCCGAGGATATCGAGGCGGTCCGGGCCCGCTATGCCGGACATGATATTCCGGCTGAACTCGGCACCTATTTTGAGAACATGTCCGAGCGGCTGGCGGATACCCACCTGTTCATCGGCCGGGCCGGGGCTTCGACCATTGCGGAACTGACCGCCGTAGGCCGTCCGGCGATCCTGGTACCGCTGCCGATTGCGACTGACGATCACCAGTCAGCCAATACGCGCGAAATATGCGCCGCGGGCGGCGCGCGCATGATCCGGCAGGACAAGTTCACCGCGGCCGAACTGGCGAAGCAGATCCTGGCCATCGCGCAAAGCCCGGAAACACTTGCCAATGCCGCGCACGCGGCTTGGAACTGCGGCTATCCCAAGGCCGTGCAGGATCTGGCCGATCTGGTCGAAAGCTTCGGCGGTGCCCCGTTGATGGACGTGATCCGCGTGGCTGAGAATTCGGCCGCCAGCGCGTCGTTCGGCGGCGCGACTGCGGCTGGTTAGGAAGAGACATGAAGGGCGCTGGCACAGATATCGGCACGATCCATTTCGTCGGCATCGGCGGGATCGGCATGTCGGGCATTGCTGAGGTGATGCACAACCTGGGCTATACGGTCCAGGGCAGCGACATTGCCGAGGGGTACGTCGTCGAAGGCCTGCGTCAGCGCGGCATCAAGGTGATGATCGGCCATAAAGCCGAGAACCTGGGCGATGCCGCCGTGGTGGTAACCTCCACCGCCGTGCGGCGTGACAATCCCGAAGTTGTCGCTGCGCTTGAAAATCGTGTGCCGGTGGTGCGCCGCGCTGAAATGCTGGCCGAACTGATGCGGCTGAAGCGAACAGTCGCGGTTGCCGGTACCCACGGCAAGACCACCACGACTTCACTTGTGGCGGCACTGCTTGATGCGGGCGGGGTCGATCCCACTGTCATCAATGGCGGAATCATCAACTCCTACGGCTCTAACGCCCGCCTTGGCGAAAGCGAATGGATGGTGGTCGAAGCGGATGAGAGTGACGGTTCGTTCCTGCGGCTTGATGGCACCATTGCGGTGGTCACCAATATCGATCCCGAACACCTCGATCACTATGGCTCGTTCGATGCGATCAAGGACGCCTTCGTCGAATTCATCGAAAACGTCCCGTTCTATGGCTGCGCGGTGCTGTGCATCGATCACCCCGAAGTACAGGCCGTCATCCCCAAGGTTCGCGACCGGCGGGTGGTAACCTATGGCTTCTCGGCCCAGGCGGACGTGCGCGGTGAGAATGTAACCCCCATTCCCGGCGGCAACCGCTTTGACGTGGTGATCCGCCAGCGCGATGGCTCGCAGCGCCGGATTGACGGGATCGAATTGCCGATGCCAGGCCGCCACAATGTCCAGAACGCGCTGGCTGCCGTCGGCGTGGCCGCGGAGATGGGCTGTGCCGACAGTGTGATCCAGACTGGCTTTGCCAAGTTCGGCGGGGTCAAGCGCCGCTTCACCAAGGTTGGTGAGGTCGACGGGCTGACTATCATTGACGATTACGGCCACCACCCGGTTGAGATCCGCGCCGTGCTGGCCGCGGCGCGCGAAGGCGTGCAGAACCGCGTGATCGCCGTGGTCCAGCCGCACCGCTTTACCCGCCTGCGCGATCACCTGGAAGAGTTTCAGGCCGCCTTCAACGATGCCGATCTGGTCTATGCCGCGCCGGTCTATGCTGCCGGGGAAGCGCCGATTGAAGGCGTCGATTCTGCCGCACTGATTGACGGGATCAAGGCGCGTGGCCACCGCTCTGCTCACCTGATCGCCAGCGCCGATGCGCTTGCCGCGGAACTCGCCAATGTTGGCCAGCCCGGCGATATGGTGGTTTGCCTGGGGGCGGGGGACATCACCAAGTGGGCCGGCGGGCTGGAAGCTGCAATCCGTGTCTTCCGGACGGGCGGATGACCACTGCCACGCTTCCCACTGTCCGGGGCAAGCTAACCCCCTCTGCGCCGCTGGCACCGCTGGTTTGGTTCAAGTCTGGCGGCGCGGCCGAATGGCTGTTTGAGCCTAAGGACCTGGCTGACCTGCAAGCCTTCCTGCGCGAGCTTGATCCGGCGGTGCCGGTCATGGCGCTGGGTCTCGGCTCAAACCTGATCGTCCGCGATGGCGGGGTGCCGGGTGTGGTCGTGCGGCTGGGCAAGGCTTTCGCCAAGGTTGAACGCACCGACGAGCTCACGCTTGATTGCGGGGGCGGCGCCAGCGGGATTCTCGTTTCCTCGACTGCGCGCGACAATGGCATTGCCGGGCTGGAATTTCTGCGTTCGATCCCCGGCACTGTTGGCGGGTTCGTGCGGATGAACGGCGGCGCCTATGGCGGTGAGGTCAAGGATATCCTGATCGACTGCGATGTCGTGCTGCGTGATGGGTCGCTGGTTACCCTGCCGGTGGGTGATCTGCATTATACCTATCGTCACTCGGCCTTGCCCGCCGGTGCGATTGTGGTCGCCGCGCGGTTCCGTGGCCGTCCCGGCAATCCCACAGAAATTCAGGCGGAAATGGACCATATCTCGGCCAGCCGCGAAGCGAGCCAGCCGCTGCGCAGCAAGACTGGCGGCTCCACTTTCAAGAACCCGGATGGGCACAAGGCCTGGGCCCTGGTTGACGAAGCCGGCTGCCGTGGTCTTCAGCTGGGCGGCGCGCAAGTGAGCGAGAAGCACACCAACTTCCTGCTCAACCTCGGCGAAGCAACCAGCGCCGATATTGAAGCGCTGGGCGAGGAAGTGCGCAAGCGGGTCAAGGCAAAGTCGGGCGTTTCGCTCGAATGGGAAATTCAGCGCGTCGGCAGCCACGCCGCAGCGCCAGACGAGCAACGAGAGGGTGGGAAATGAGTTCATTTCCTACAAGCTCAGGGCAAGCGGTGTTTTTTGGATATGTTTGAACAGAAACTCCATGTCGCGGTCCTGATGGGCGGGTGGTCAAACGAGCGTTCAGTCAGCCTGATGAGCGGTGAAGGCGTTGCCACGGCGCTTGAAGCGCGCGGCCATCGCGTGACCCGGATCGATATGGACCGCCAGATTGCGCAGCGGCTGACCGAAGCCGCTCCTGACGTGGTGTTCAATGCGCTCCACGGCACGCCGGGCGAAGACGGCTCGGTCCAGGGGCTTATGGACCTTATGGGGCTGACCTATACCCATTCGGGGATGGTTTCATCGGTGATCGCGATCGACAAGGAGCTGACCAAGCAGGCGCTGGTCCCGCATGGCATCCCGATGCCGGGTGGGCGGATCGTGCCGGTGGCGGAAATCTATGAGAAGGACCCGCTGGAGCGGCCCTATGTGCTCAAGCCGGTCAATGAAGGTTCCTCCGTCGGCGTGGCGATCGTCACCGCCGAGGGCAATTACAGCAATCCGATCAGCCCGGATGCCACCGGGCCCTGGCAGGAATTCAGCCAGCTGCTGGCCGAACCTTATATCCGCGGGCGCGAACTGACCACCGCCGTGCTGGGCGGGCCGGAAGGTCCCCGGGCGTTGCTGGTCACCGAACTGCGGCCCAAGTCTGGCTTCTACGATTTCGATGCCAAGTACACCGAAGGGATGACCGAGCATGTCTGCCCGGCTGAGATCCCGGACGAGATCACTCAGGCTTGCCTCGATCTGGCGCTGCGCTGTCATCAGCTGCTGGGCTGCAACGGCTGCAGCCGCACTGACTTCCGCTGGGATGATGAGCGCGGGCTGGAAGGGCTGTTCGTGCTCGAAACCAATACCCAACCGGGCATGACCCCGCTCAGCCTGGTGCCAGAGCAGGCCCGGCATCTCGGCATCGAATATGGCGAACTGGTTGAGCTGATCATCGCCGATGCTTTGGCGCAGCGAGCAGCCAAGCGATGAGCCAGACGATCAAACGGGGCGGTAGGGGTGTCCGCAAGGCCGCCGTATCGCAAGGCAAGGCGCGCCAGGTGCGAGCCGCCAAGGCCCGGACTGGCTCGGTCATCGGCACGGCGATGGGCTGGCTGCCGATCAGCGAGGCACAGTGGCAGCGGGTCTTTCTGGCGGTAATCCTGGGTTCCGCGACTGTGCTGGCCTGGATCGTGGCGAGCTTCGCGGGGGTGCCAGCCATGGCCGAAGCCCAGCTGGCGACCGTGTCCCGCAATGCCGGGTTCGAAGTGCGCCGGGTCGAAGTGCGCGGGGTCAAGAACCTGAACGAGCTGAAGGTTTACGAGCGCGCGCTGGCGGAGCGTGAGCGGGCGATGACGATGGTCGATGTCGAAGGGCTGCGGGCAGAGTTGCTGCAGCTGTCCTGGGTTGAAGATGCCCGCGTTTCGCGCCAGCTGCCGAACTCGCTGGTGGTCGACATTGTCGAGCGCAAGCCCGCAGCCGTGCTGCGCAAGGCCGATAAGCTGGTGCTGATCGATGCGACCGGCCAGGAACTAGAAGTCGTTGGCCCGGCGCGTGCCAATGGCAAGTTGATCATTGCCGGCCCCGGCGCCGGCAAGCAGGTTGTTGGGCTTCAGGCCCTGCTTGCTGCCGCTCCTGCGCTGAAGCCGCAGTTGAGCGAGGCCGAATGGGTCGGCAACCGCCGCTGGAACTTCACGTTCAAAACCGGGCAGGTGCTGGCGCTGCCCGAAGGGGCAGACAATTCGTCCAAAGCGCTAATGACCTTTGCGCGCCTTGATGGCGTCAACCGCCTGTTGGGCGGAAAGGTCGCCGCCTTCGATATGCGCGCCGGCGACCGCATCTACCTGCGTGTGCCAGGGCGGACCGATCCGGTTGAGCAGCTGGCAACGCGGCCTGAAGCAATCGCAGCGGCGGACCCAGCTGGAACCAAGCCGCAGGCCGAGGCCAAGCCAGAGACAAACACCGAGGCCAAGCCAAAGGCTGCGAGCACGCCCAAGCCTGAGAACAAGCCCAAGGTGGCAGACAAACCCAAGACCGAGGCCAAGCCGAAGGCAGAGCCTAAACCCAAGGCCGACACTAAACCCAAGCCTAAATCCGACGTTAAGCCGAAATCCGATGCCAAGGTTAAGTCCGAGGCCAAGCCAAAGTCTGATGCCAAACCCAAGGTCGCCGCGAAGGGGGGCAAGAACTGATGGCCAACCCGCGCATCGTTCGCACTTTTGGTGCCGTCAACATCGGCTCGTTCCGCATCTCGGCCATGGTGGCCGGTCTGACCGAGACGGGTGAGATGGTGGTGCTGGGTTCCGGCCACCGCGCCGCTCAGGGGATCAAGCGCGGCTACGTGACTGACATGCAGGCCGCGACTTATGCCGTGCGCGATGCGGTGGAGCGCGCGGAGAAGCTGGCCAATACAGCAGTCAGCTCGGTCTGGATCGGTTCCTCGGGCGCCGGGCTGGCCAGCCAGGTAGCCCAGGTCGAGATCGACATTGGCGGGCGCCGGATCGAAGCAGACGATATTGAACATCTGCTGGTTGCCG
The DNA here is from genome assembly GCA_964572445.1 of uncultured Novosphingobium sp. GTDB lineage: Bacteria > Pseudomonadota > Alphaproteobacteria > Sphingomonadales > Sphingomonadaceae > Novosphingobium. The sequence continues at coordinate 23,835 of CAZNFV010000008.1, forward strand.
CGCAGGGCGTAATCCAGCCGGATGGCCGCATGGTGCTGCATGCTCAGCCTGCACACTATACCCTTGATGGTGCAGATGGTGTGTCGGACCCGAAGGGCCTGCATGCTGAGCGCCTTGGGGTCGATATCCACGTCATGCTGGCCGATGGAGCGCCCATCCGCAACATCACTGAAGCGGTGCAGAATGCCCACCTTCAGGTTGAAGCCGTGGTCGGATCGCCAATCGCTGCCGGTCTTGCCTGCCTCAGCCCGGAAGAGCGTGATCTGGGTGTAGCGCTCGTGGAGTTTGGTGCAGAAGTAACCAACGTCGCGGTTTATGCCGCAGGGATGTTGCTTGGGCTCGTTACAATCCCGATGGGGTCAGGCGACGTGACCGATGCCATCGCCTCTGCCTTCGGGATTCGCCGGTTCCAGGCTGAACGGCTGAAGTGCGTCCATGGCTCGGCTATCGCCAGCCCGTCTGACCACCGCGAGATGATTCCGGTCAATGCCCCGGGCGATGAGATGAATGGGCCGATCGCGCGCCATGCCGATGACAAGAACCGTATTCCCCGCGCTGAACTGATCTCGGTGATTACTGAGCAGATGGCGCGGCTGATGGATGAGGTTGGGCGGGCACTCAAATCGCTGGGCTTCACTGGCCAGCGCGGCCAGCAGATCGTGCTGACTGGCGGCGGGGCCGAGCTAGCGGGTCTGGCAGACTATGCGCAGTCAGCGCTTGGCAAGCCGGTGCGGATTGGTCGCCCGATCCACATTAAAGGCTTGCCCGAAGCCCATGCCACGCCAGGATTTTCTACGCTGGCAGGGCTGGTGCTCTATGCCGCAGCGGACCCGATCGACATCCGCAAGGCTGGGCGGAGCGGGCAGGACGTGACCAGTTTCGGCAAGCTCGGACTGGTCGGGCGGGTTTACCGCGCCCTGCGGGAGTATTTCTGAACCCGGGGGATGGCTGCAGCCGCTCGGGCGACTGTGGACAACGCGGGTTTGCGGGTTGGAAACTTGGGTTTTTGCGGTGCAATACCACGGCATAGTCGTAGGAATTGCATCCGCTTGCCGGACAGGAGAGCGCCATGAGCATCAATATCGGACCGCCAGCCGTAGAAGAGCTGCGCCCCCGGATCACTGTGATCGGGGTGGGCGGTGCCGGCGGTAACGCCATCGCCAACATGATTTCAGCCGGGATCGAAGGCGTCGATTTCGTTGTTGCCAACACCGATGCTCAGGCTTTGAACAATTCAATCGCCGAACATCGCATCCAGTTGGGCCCTGATATTACGCAAGGGCTTGGCGCGGGTTCGCGTCCCGAAGTGGGCAAGGCGGCGGCTGAGGAAACCCTCGCTGAAATCGACCGCGCGCTTGATGGCGTGCACATGTGCTTCATCGCTGCCGGAATGGGTGGCGGCACTGGCACCGGTGCAGCGCCGATCGTCGCCAAGGCTGCGCGCGAAAAGGGCGTGCTGACTGTCGGCGTGGTGACCAAGCCGTTCCTGTTCGAAGGCACCCGCCGGATGCGCTCTGCGGAAGCCGGGATCGAGGAGCTGCAAAAGCACGTCGATACCCTGATCGTCATTCCCAACCAGAACCTGTTCCTGGTGGCGAAGGCCGAAACCACCTTCAAGGAAGCCTTCCACCTTGCAGACGAAGTGCTGCAGCAGGGCGTCCGCTCGATCACTGACCTGATGGTCATGCCGGGCCTGATTAACCTCGACTTCGCCGACGTCCGCTCTGTCATGGCCGAAATGGGCAAGGCGATGATGGGTACCGGCGAAGGCCATGGTGAAAACCGGGCGCTTGAAGCCGCTGAAAAGGCGATTGCCAACCCGCTGCTCGATGGCGTTTCGATGCAGGGCGCCAAGGGCGTGATCATCTCGATCATCGGCGGCGAAGACATGAAGCTGCTGGAAGTCGATGAAGCGGCCAACCACATTCGCGAGCTGGTTGATCCCAATGCAAACATCATCTGGGGTTCGGCTTTCAATCCCGATCTTCAGGGCAAGATCCGCGTCTCCGTGGTCGCCACCGGCATCGAGCAGAGCGCGGCCCAGGCCGAAGTGGCCGGGCGCCCGTTCAATCTCACTGCAGCGCGCGGCCCCGTGCGACCGCAGGGTGAGCCGCAGGCATTCCAGCCTCTGTTCGAACGGGCTGCACCCGAGCCTGAAGCAGAAGCGGCGCCAGAGCCTGAAGTTGAAGCGCTGAGCGCCGCCCCTGGCGATGATAACTGGGTTGCGATTCCTGAAGCGACCGATCTGGACGAAGTAGAAGCCGCATCCGCTGCTGAACCATTTGAACTTGAGCTGGAGGCCGAAGAACCGGCTCCGGCGCCAGTTGCCGAAGTGCAGCAAGCAGACGAACAGCCAGCGGATGAGCTGCTGCTCGATGCGTCGCGCCTGGTTGAAGAGAACCAGCCGGTGGCGGGAGGACTGCCTGGCCGCCGCCGTGGTCTGGTATCCAGCGATAGTGGCGAAGACGTCACGGCGGGTGAGATTGATCCATCACCGGCCGAGCCTGCTCCGAAGGCACCGCGCGTCTCTTCCGGTGGTGCTACGCTGTTCGAGCGCATGGCCAATCTCTCACGCGGCGGGCGCTCGAAAGACGAAGATGATAACGAGGACGAAGACGATGGCGACGGTCCATCGATCAGCATTCCCCGCTTCCTCGGTCGGCAGAACAACCAGTAAGTTGAATTGATCCCGGCAGTTCGGCGCAAAGCCGTTCCGCCGGGAACAATTTTGGACTATCCCTTGCGAACCGCCGGTGCTGGCGGTTGGTTCGTTCTTGTATCAGGGTAGCAATGTCCACCTCCATTCCGGCCAGACTGGTCCGTTTCGCGCTGTTAGCCGGAACTTCGTTCGGCCTTGGCCTGGCTCCGGCCTGGGCGCAGGCGGATGACGGAGAGGTTGACGCTGTCAGTCAGCCGGTGGTTCAGGCCTTGCCCGGCGGGCCGGCCATGCAGCTTGACAATGCACTGGGCAAACTGGCGCGCAATGGCCGCGATGTGAGCGCTTTGGTCGAAGCCGGACAGGCTTCTGCCGCGATTGGCGATGCAGAAGCTGCTTTGGGTTTCTTCCGCCGTGCCGACCAGCTGCAGCCGGGCAATGCCAACATCAAGGCTGGCCTTGCCGGTGCCATGGTCCTGGTTGAGGATCCATTTGCCGCCATTCCGCTATTCGAAGAGGCTGACCGGATTGGCCCGGTTGATCCGCGCCTGCTTTCGGAACGGGGCCTGGCCTTTGACCTGGTTGGCGATAATGAAGCGGCGCAACGTTTTTATCGCCAAGCCCTGTTGGTTGGTCCGGCTGATGAGACCCTGCGCCGACTGGCGCTGAGCCAGGCGATCTCTGGTGATCGTCGCGGCATGGAAATCACTCTCAGCCCGCTGCTGCAAAAGCAGGACAAGGCCGCGTGGCGGACGCGGGCCTTTGCTTTCGCCATCCTTGGCTTGGCTCCTGAGGCGGAGGCTATTGCCCGGGCTAACCTGCCCGAGGCGGCAGCTGGCGGGATGATCGCCTATCTCCGCTATATGCCGCGGTTAACCCCGGCCCAGCAAGCTGCTGCGGCCAATCTGGGCCATTTCCCAAGAGCGGCTGAAATTGGCCGTGACGATCCGCGCATCGCAGCCTTTGCCCGGCCCAAGGCGGCTCTGGCCGCTGCCGACAAGCCCGCTGCTGCAACTGGAGCGTTGACGCGCGGCGATCGTTCGAAAGGTTCGCGCAGCCGCCAGATAGCGCTGGATGTGAAGCCCGACAGTGCGCGCCCTGCGCCGGTGCGTGTTGATATCCGGCCCGCGCCGCCCGAACTGCAACCCGTCCGCGCCGCAACTTCACCCGCCGCAGCGCTTGCGCTTGCCCCAACGCCCGCACCGGTTCCGGCTGCCGCAACAGCTGCACCGCAGTTGGCTTTGGCCAGCGGAAAGGCGCCAGTTGGTCCGGGCTTCGCTGTCCTGGATGGCGCCAAGCCCGCGCCGCCAACGGCGGGATTCGATCTGAGCCCAACCGTTGTTGCCCCGGCACCGGCACCGGCACCAGCCCCGGCACCAGCACCAGCACCGGCACCGGCACCAGCTCCCACGCCTGCCCCAGCGCCTACGCCTGCACCCGCAGTCGTGTCCGCACCGGCACCTGCACCAGCTCCCCAGCCGGCCAAACCGCGTAAACTGGCTGATGTTTTTGCCGACCTCGCACCACCTAGCCGCGAGATTGAGCCGACGGCCGGGGCAGTGGATCTGCGCCGTCTCGCGCCGACTCGCCCCAAAGCGGAAGACGCTGCCAAGATCGATCCCAAGACTGGCAAGGCAAAGGACCCGGCAAAGAGCCCGGCCGCCAGCCAGCCGAGCCGCATCTGGATCCAGCTGGCCGCCAGCCGCGACAAGGCTGGACTGGCCGGAGACTTCCGCCGCTTTGGCCGCAACGATCCGGAATTGTTCAAGCAGCGCAAGGGCTTCACCAGTCCGTGGGGTCAGGCGACGCGCCTGCTGACCGGTCCTTTCGCCACTGAAAAGGCTGCCACGACGCTGCTTGCCCAGCTCAAGAAAGCGGGGATTTCCGATGCTTTCGTCTGGACCAGCCCCGCCGGACAGGTGGTCGATCCGCTGACCGCTACGAAGTAACGCGAGCAGGTCTTTTCCACACATTGTAAACAGGGTTGTATAGTTTTGCGCAGTTGCGAAGGCGCTGCGCATTGTCGCCGCCCGCTTCGCGACGCATCCAGCATCCATGATGCAGAGCAACCGCGATTATCAGCGTGACGACGATGCGGCTCCGGTCGATATGCTGGCGTCGCTATTCGAGGCGCGCGGCTGGCCGTGCGAGTTCGTCGCCGAGGACGAGATTTCTGGCGAGATCAAGGGTAGCTGGGCAAACTATACGGTCCGCGGCATCTGGCGGCGTGAGGATCACGTGCTGCAGTTGCTCTGCCTGCCTGATATCCGGGTGCCGGAAGACAAGCGCAGTCTGGTTTACGAGCTGCTGGCGCTGGTCAACGAACAGCTTTGGGTCGGCCATTTCGACATTTGGTCGAACGGCAGCGTCCTGCTTTACCGCCACGGGCTGTTGCTGGGTGATGAAGGCCTGCTGAGCCTCGCCCAGGCTCAAGTAGCCGTGGAAGCGGCGATTGAGGAATGCGATCGGTTCTATCCGGCCTTCCAGTTCATCCTGTGGGGGGACAAGACTCCGGTTGAGGCCCTCGCTGCATCGCTGGTCGATGCCGCCGGAGAGGCTTAGGAGCTTGCCGATGGGCAAGCTAGATTCGATCCTGATCGTCGGTTGCGGCAACATGGGCGGTGCCATGCTGCACGGCTGGCTCGCCGGCGGTGCCAATCCCGGGCGGTTCACAGTTGTCGATCCGCAACTGGCAGAGGTGCCGGCCGGGGTGACGCTGCTGCCCGAACTGCCGCAGCGCAGCTTTGATGCCGTGCTGCTGGGGATCAAGCCGCAAGCTTTTGCCAGCGTCGCGGCAGCGCTGGAGCCACACATCAATTCGCAAACGCTGGTGCTTTCGATCCTGGCCGGGATTGGGCTGGATAGTCTGGCCCAGACGCTGCCGCAGGCTCGCGCCTGGGTGCGGATCATGCCCAATCTGGCCGCCGCGCTGGGCAAATCGCCCATGGGGCTGGCGGGGCTGAGGGCTGACCAGGCGCTGCAGGAGGAGGTTACCGCCTTGCTCGCGCCGCTTGGCGTGGCCGAATGGATTGATGAGGCGCAGTTCGATCTGGCGACGGCCCTGGTCGGATCGGGTCCGGCCTTCGTATACCGGTTCATAGACGCACTGGCCGCCGGCGGCACCGCGTTGGGTTTCGCGCCTGATCAGGCGCAGCGCCTGGCCCTGGCAATGGTCGAAGGTGCGGCTCAGCTGGCGCGTGGCTCGTCGCATAGCCCGGGAGAATTGGCGCAGATGGTTGCCAGTCCCGGCGGGACCACCGAAGCGGGGCTTAAGGTTCTTGACGCCGATGCGGCGCTTGAAGGGCTGATTGCCGCCACTTTGCGCGCTGCCCGGGATCGCGGAGCCGAGTTGGCCGCCTTCGCCACCTCTCCAAAAGATGCTTAATCAGGACTGATTCGTTCCGATTTCACTTGAAAGCCGGATCGTTCTTACCGATATTCCGCAGATGGGGCGGCTATCGTGCTGCCCACAACACGGAGTTTAAGTCATCATGGCTAATTGGAACGATCCCCGGCCCACCAATACGGGTTTCGGTGCGTCCCCCAGCCTCAATGGCGAAGTGCTTGGCACTGGCGCAACGTTTGACGCTGGTCTGCGCAAGCACATGCTCGCCATTTACAACTATATGGCTTCGGGCGTCCTGCTTTCGGGCATTGTCGCGCTGCTGTTCGCCAATTCTGGCATGGCCGCACAGATCATGGCTACCCCGCTGCGCTGGGTGATCATTCTGGCCCCGCTTGGTTTCGTCTTCGCGATGAGCCTGGGTGCCAACCGGATGCAGACTGCCACGTTGCAGCTGCTGTTCTGGGGCTTCTGCACGGTAATGGGTCTGTCGATGTCGACGATCTTCCTGGTCTATACCGCCAGCTCGATCGCCAGCACCTTCTTCGCCACCGCCGGCGCCTTCGCAGGTCTTAGCCTGTTTGGTTACACCACCAAGAAGAGCCTGTCCGGCATGGGCTCGTTCATGGTGATGGGCCTGATTGGCATCCTGATCGCGATGGTCATCAATATGTTCATGCAGTCGAGCGCGCTCCAGCTGGCGATCTCGATCCTGGGCGTGGTGATCTTTGCCGGGCTGACCGCGTGGGACACGCAGCGGCTGAAGCAGGAATACTACATGCTTCAGGGCACTGACTTTGCCGGCAAGGCAGTCGTGCTGGGCGCGCTGACGCTCTATCTGGACTTCATCAACATGTTCCAGTTCCTGCTGAGCTTCCTGGGGAACCGCGACTAACCTTTCGCGGTTCATCAAACCGGGCTCTGATCGTGCCCGGCGCGCCATCTGGCGCGCCGGGCATTTTCTTTGCCAGATTACAGGGCTAAAGGCCGCCTTCAGCTTTGGGCAAGTTTGTCTGGGTAGAACGTCTTGATGGCGATGAGAGGGTTGGCAATGGCGCGCTTCAATTTGAATTCGGTGCTGGGCGCTGCGGCGCTATCGCTTTTGCTGGTGGCAAGTGCGGCGGATGCCAAGAAGAAAAAGGCGCCGCTACCGCCGCCACCACCGCCCGCCCAGACATGGGTCTTCGTGCCGTGGAAGCCCACTCCGCCGAACAACGCCTCGCCGGTGTTTGTGCCGCCCGCCATTGGCGCCGATGGCCTGCGGGTGAGCGTTAATCGCAACATCTCGCCGGCGCAGACCACCTGGAACCTGCGGTCGGGCTACAATGTCGCGGCGCTTAACTGCCTGCAGCCCAAACATGCGCAGATCGTGGTGAACTATCGCGCTTTTCTGCGTAGCCATGCCAAGGCGCTCCGCGCGGCCAACCTCAAGGTCGATAGCGAATGGCGCGCCAAGTACGGACCCGGTTTCGTTAAAAGCCGCGAAAAGTACATGACCGAAGTCTACAATCGCTTCGCCACGCCACCGACACTTTCTTCATTCTGCGATGCCGCCCTGGCGATGAGCAACGATGCCAAGGCGATCAAGGTTGGTGAACTCGATCGCTTCGCCGCCACCAGCTTGCCGAGCCTGGAGATCGTATTTGATGATTTCTACAAGCGCTATGACCAGTACAAAGCCGATCTGGCCGCCTGGGAGACCAAGTGGGCAGGCTATACGCCGGGCACCAACATCCTGGTTCCGGTAACCAGCCCGCTGGCGATGGCCGATCCGATCGGCCCAGCGGCCCAGGCGCGCCCGCTGAACCCGTAATTTTGCTCTTTCAAGCCCCGGTGCCATTCGCTAAAGGGACGGCTCACAAGGGCGGCCTGCCGTCCACTCGCACCGGAGCGGGGCCGTAGCTCAGATGGGAGAGCGCGTCGTTCGCAATGACGAGGTCAGGGGT
>CAZNFV010000009.1:0-29967 GCA_964572445.1 uncultured Novosphingobium sp.
AATCATACAGCTTGCCCAGGTCCAAGCCCTCTTCGCCCAGGTCGGTCGAATAGACATTGAAGCCTTCCGTGGTGAGCATCAATTCAATAGCCCGTGCCGTAGTCGGCTCGTCCTCGATCAGCAGTACGCGCATGGGTTTCCCCCTCTTTGCCCCGTGGTCCGGCAATGACCCCTTCAGCAGGGTCAGTACCTGTCATTAACCATAGGAGTAATGAAGAGGAAAGGTTAATTTGGTGTAAATGGCAGTAATCAGGCGATTTGCTTAGCGGCAAAGCTGGCCTGGATCACTTTTCTCGCGGAAAAACGCACGTTTAAATGCTTACGGATAACCCGATGTATCGGTTGCAATGGCAGAAGCTCCTACTTCGGAAGCATCGCCAACGGCATCAGGGGATGGACGTTCCAGGGATTGGGCATGAACCCGGTTGCCTTGCCGCTAACCAGTGACCAGCGGATCGGCACACCCAATGGGATGTAACTGTTGGCGATCGTCAGCTGTGCCTCAGCCTGTGCCAGCAGGTCGGCGCGCTTCACCGGATCGGGTTCGAGCAGGGCCAGGCCACTCAGCCGGTCGGCACTGGCGCTGCACAGTGCCCGGCTATTGGCGCAGCTCAGCTGGTTAAGGAACCAACCGGCGCGGGCGTAGCGCGCCACGGTGTCAACGAGCCGCAGATCGGCCGGCGCATTCTCGCGCACCTGCACTGCTTCAACCCCGATGGCCCCAAAGTCTGCCGCCAAGCGGGCAAACAACAGGTCGCTACCAGGTCCGGTTGGCAAGCCGATGCGCAAACGCGGGGGACCGCGGTCTTCGCTCCAGCGCTTCACCCGGACAGCAGCAGCGGCCCGGCGTTCGGCAAGCGACTGGCCGGGCCAGCGTTCACCGACCGTGCCATTGTCATCGCCTGTACCGGGATTGACGATCCGGGTCGTGGCGGTCCAGCCGCCCACATTGAGCGCGGCAGGAAGGGCATCGCGATCAATCGCCAGCGCCAGCGCCTCGCGCCGCTCGGGTTCAGCCAGGAAGCCCTGCGGGTTGACCACGGCGAGGCCGAACAGGCCAGCCACAGGATCGAGCCGGACTGCGCCGCGCGGCACGCTGCTGGCATCGAGCCGCGGAAAATCAGCGAGCCGGCCACCCAGCACAATGTCCGCTTTCCCGGCGTTGAACCGCTCAATCGCCGCCGGCGCTCCAAGCGCAACGAGGCGCAGCTTGCGGCTCCGCTCTGCCCAGTCCTCAATCGCCGGGAGTCCGCGATCTTCGGGCGCGATGGGACGGAGCACGGCTGCGCGCTTTTCGCGGGTCAGGCGCATCGGTCCCGCGCCTCGGCCTTTACGCATCAGGCCCAGTTCCGGCTGCGCCAGCAGCTGCAGAAAGTCAGGCTGGGCCTGTTGCAGGCGAATTTCGACCACCCGTCCCGCCATCGCGCGGACCTCCGCAATTGCGGCGAGGTCTGCCCCCAGCGGTGTGCCCCGAACGGCTGTGATCGCCTGCAAAAGCGCGGTGCGGGCAGATTCGCCAGTCAGTGCACTCTTGTCCGGCCAGGTCCCATCCCGGAGGCGGAAGATGTAGCTTAGGCCATCATCGGTAACGATCCAGCGATCGGCCAAGGCAGGGATCACCCGCCCCCGTTCGTCAAAGCCAACCAGTCCCTCGGCTGTTGCGGAACGCAGCATCTGCGCCGCCAAAGGCAGCCGGGTGCCGCCCACAAAGGTAGAGCCTGGATCGCCGATCACGGCCACCTCAACCGAGCGGTCGGATGCGCTATCGCAGCCGGCCACCGGAAGGGCCAGGGCGAGCCCGACAAGACAAGACAACAGGCGGGGTGACATCGTGCGCCGGACCTAACCGATTATTGGCGCAACCGACAGCGCCTATTCACGCCGTCCACTACGAACAGTCAAACCTTGCGCAGCTGGCTTTGTTCGAGTGCCGCGATCGGCGGACGCACGAAGCGCGGAGCGCCCTCTGACTGGGTTGCTTGCGATCGGGCAAGCTTGGGATCAATCTCGGTTCGGAAAGCAATGCCGCACCGGCTGTCCTGAACCCAGGCGACCGTGCCCTCAACCCAGCCGACATTGCGCAGCTGCACCCAGACCATCGCCCCGCGTTGCACCGCCGGGCCACCGTCGGCCATCAGCCCGCCGGCCGACACGTTGCGGACGCGGATCTTGTGATCGCCGCTGACGCCATCGATACGCATATCAGCCAGCAGAAACAGGCTGTCGCGCACGATCTGACGATGTTCGTTTCCGCCCATGGCCGTACCCATTGTCCCCAATCGAAACCTTACCGGAGCGACCCTCCCGCTTGGTTTAGCTGGAATGCCATGGCCGAAAGCTAAACGGCAGTGGCAAAGAACCGGTTAACGCGGCAAAAAGGCAAACCCCGCTTAGTCGTCGCGCGAAATCTTTTCGCGTCGCTCGTGGGCTTCCTGGGCCTCGACCGTCATAGTGGCGATTGGCCGAGCTGACAGCCGGCCCAGGCCGATTGGCTCTCCGGTCACTTCGCAATAGCCGTATTCGCCTTCCTCAATCCGGCGGAGCGCCGATTCGATCTTGGTGATCAGCTTGCGTTGCCGGTCGCGGGTTCGCAGTTCGATCCCCCAGTCGGTTTCGCTGGAAGCGCGGTCATTCAGGTCGGGTTCGCGGATCGGCCCGTCCTGAAGCTGCTGCAGAGTATCCTGCGCCGCCGAGAGAATCAGCTTTTTCCATTCAAGCAGCAGACGCCGAAAATAGTCCAGCTGCGGCTCAGACATGTATTCTTCCCCATCGCCGGGTGCATAATCGCCCGCGATCGCCCGCTTTGCCTTAGCAAGCACATCAATTTCATCGCTGAGAATCGTCGCCATAAACTCTCCACCTGACACCCGCCGGACCTGTAAGGCCCCTGCACCTCGGGTTTTCCCGTAGGTTACCGACGCCGGCGTGTGCGGCGCCTATAATGGTGGCCATGGCTACGCACAAGCGGCAAAGGCACTCTGCGGTTCATCACCGAACCCGCAGCGAGGGCCCTGTTCACGAGCCATCTGACTGTCTGCAAAAAGACTTTTTCGGTCGTTAACCTTTTGTTGACTACGATCCGCAAGAGTTGCCGTGCCAGTCGGACCCACTGTTCGGCTTGAAACAGGGGTTAACGAGATGAGCACCAACTGGATCCATTCCGCCACTTTCGGATCGTCTGAAACTGTTGAAACTACGACTGAGGACCTGCTGGTCGCAACCTGCCTGGCCGCTGCGGCGCAGGGTGATGTCAGCGCCTATTACGATCTGGGTGTGGCCTATTCGACCGGAAGCCACGGCGTGGATTGCGATCTGATCGAGGCCCATAAATGGTTCAACCTTGCCGCCGCATCGGGCCATGCTGAAGCCGCCCTGTGCCGCGGCGACATTTCAGACGAGATGACTGCACGCGAAATCGCCGAGGCCCAGCGCCGCGCCCGCCAGTGGCTTTCGGCAACGATTCGTCAGGCGGCTTGAGCCCCTAGTCTTTCTTGAACGGCGCGCGTTCGGCCAGATAGAGCCGGTCCTGCGCCACCCCTTGCCGCTCGCGCTCGAGAAAATCGGCGATGGCAGTGCGGAAGCCAGGATGGACGATATAGTGGGCTGACCAGGTTTCGACCGGCTCATAGCCGCGCGCCAGCTTATGGCCGCCTTGGGCACCCGCTTCGACGCGGCTGAGGCCCAGCGCGATGGCCGCATCGATTGCCTGATAATAGCACAGCTCAAAATGCAGGAAGGGCTTTTCGAGCACGGCCCCCCAGTACCGGCCATAGAGCGCGTCTTTGCCGATGAAGTTGAGCGCACCGGCGACCGGCGTTTCGCCGATGAACGCCATGACCAGCAGGATCTGGTCCGCCATCCGTTCCCCCAACAGCGTGAAGGCTTCGCGCGTCAGATAGGGCGTGCCCCACTTTCGCGCGCCGGTGTCCTGATAGAAAGTCCAGAAGGCATCCCAGTGCTCGGGCCGGATCGCCGCACCGGTCAGGTGCTGGATCTCCACCCCCTCTTGCGCTGCGGCGCGCTCCTTGCGGATGTCCTTGCGCTTGCGGCTCGATAGCGCAGCCGCAAAATCATCGAAGCTGGCGTAGCCGCGGTTTTCCCAGTGGAACTGAATGTCGCTGCGCAGCATCCAGCCGGCCGCTTCAAACAGCGGCACCTGTTCGGGCGCGATAAAGGTGGCATGGGCTGACGATAGGCCATTCTCTTCGCAGACCTGTTCTGCCGCGCGCAGCAGCGGGACTGCGAAGGCCGGATCGGCGAGCAACAACCGCGGCCCTGTGGCGGGCGTGAACGGCACGGCAATCTGCAGCTTGGGGTAATAGTTTCCCCCAGCCCGGTGCCAGGCATCGGCCCAGGCATGGTCGAAGACATATTCGCCCTGACTATGCGCCTTGAGGTAGGCCGGCAGCGCCGCCGCCAGCTGGCCATCCGCGCCGTGGATCGTGATCGGCGCCGGGTCCCAGCCAGTGCCGCGGCCAACTGAACCGGATTCCTCCAGCGCCGTCAGGAAGGCGTGGGAGAGAAAAGGGTTGCCGGCCGACAAGGCGTCCCACTGATCGGCCGGAAGCTCTCCAACCGCGCGGGCAATCCGGGCTTCAACCTCCATGCTCACGCTGCGCCCGCACCCTCCGCGATCGGCGCATCCGCGTGGGCGGCGGCCCGTTCGCGGTGTTGAGCCGTCCGGACAGTCCAGGTAACGATCGGCAGGCCGCGCCGGCTCTGCCCTGCGGCAAAGCGGCTTGGCAGATCGCGGATATCGTACGCAAGGAAATCGGGCCGGGCGTGCCACAGGGACAGGCGGCGGCGGATCATCCCGGGCAGCGCCTTGTCGTCCTCTTCGGTCACGACCAGACCGCGCACCGTCAGGGGTGAGTGGCGCGCAAACCAGCGGACGATCCGGGGATCGAAGCTCATGATGGCGTGGGCGCCGCCATAGCCTTCGAGCACGCGCCGGACCGAGAGGCACAGGGCGCTGATCCGGCCAGCCCTGCCTTTGGGCGATTTGAGCTCAATCAACAGCGGCACCGTGCCCGCCACCTGATCGAGCAATTGCTGGAGGGTCGGGATCGTATCGATCCCCCCGGTGAGTGTAATCCGGCCCAGTTCGTCCGCATCGCGGTTCGCGACCAGGCCCTGCTCAGCCGTCAGCCGGTCAAGCTTGGCATCGTGGAAAACCATCGCCTGGCCATCGCGCGAGCGCTGGATATCACACTCGATGCCCATGCCGCGCTCGATCGCCGCCGCAAAAGCAGCAGGCGAATTTTCGGGCAGGCCTGCCCCATGCAGACCGCGATGGGCATAGGCCCACTGCCCCAGCCAGCTGACCTTGGCCGGGCGCGGCGGCGGGCTGAGCCAGTTATCAATCGCCGCGAAGGGCAACGATGGCATCCACTTCAACTGCACAGCCCAGCGGCAGCGCCGGTACGCCCACCGCGGCGCGGGCATGCTTGCCGGCTTCACCGAATACGGCGACCATCAGTTCCGACGCACCGTTCACCACCTTGGGCTGATCAGTGAAATCGCCTGTGCAGTTGACGAAACCGCCCAGCTTGACGATCCGCTCTACCCGGTCAAACGAGCCGAGCGCAGCCTTGAGCTGCGCCAGGATCATCAGGCCGCAGCCTTGCGCCGCGCGCATCCCATCTTCAACAGACAGGTCATCACCCAGCCGGCCCTTGACCAGCGTGCCGTCGACGAAAGAGACCTGGCCCGATACGAAGGCGTGACCGCCTGAAATCACCACTGGCACATAGGCCGCGACTGGCGCTGCGGCCTGCGGCAGGGTCAGGCCCAATTCGGCCAGCTTGGCGTCAACTTCGGCGTCAGTCATGGGTCTCTCCATTGATCCGCCCGAGCAGCCAGGGCAGCGCATGTTCCCAGGTGTCGATCCGGGCGTGGGCGTGGCCGGCCTCAAAGGCGCAGGCGATGTGGGGGGCAAGTGTCGGCTCACCGCACAGGTGCAGCCGGTCGATATGCGGGGCAATTTCCTTTACCGAACCGTGATGCTGCGGCAGGTCATCGATGAACACCGCGTAGCTCGGCTGGTATTCGTCAAGAATGGCCTGGAGCGCCGGTCCCTTCGGTCCCTGGTTCGTGAACACGCGGGCATGGATGCCGTGATCGGCCAGTTGCTGCGCACGCGCCGCATTGTGGTTGTCGGTCAGATTGGTCAGGATCACTACGTCGGCCTGCTCGGCCAGTACGTTCATCGCGTGGACGGCACCGGCAATTGGCGTCTGGCGGTGCATCTCATTATCGAAGAAGCCCTGCAGGAATTCCCAGATCTTCGGCCCTTCGACCAGTTCGCCGCTATCCTTCCAGCGGACGGCGTGGGCAAAATCGTTGCCGACCATCGAGAAGGTGACGCCTTGGGTCTCATTGAGCCACTGGGCAAAGGGAACGACCATGTGCAGCAGCACTTCGTCGCAATCGGAGATGATCAGGGGTCTTGTCATGGTGTCTTGCTCACGTGAGGGCATCCCGTGCCGCGATCAAGGCTCTGGGTGCAACCCCCAAATGCTCCGCCGCAGCACAAAGGTCAGGTTCGTGCGCCGCCAGAAAGTCCAGCACGGCGCCCAGCACTCCCGGATCGCCCAGCCCGCCGCGTAAAGTATCAGCGGTCATCCCAGTCAGGGCCAGCAGCCGTTCCGCACGCGGGGCATCGGACAGCACCCAGCCCAGCGCGCCAAGCGCCAGAGCGTGCGGGTCGTCCGGGGATTGGGGTTCACGAAGAATTGCAGGCCTCTGGCGTAACGGTGTAGGGCATGGCGCATGGCAAAGCGCATCCTGGTTGTCGAGGACAACGACCTTAACCGCAAGCTCTTCTGCGATGTGCTGAAGAGCCAGGGCTACGCTGTTGAACCTTGCGCCGACGGATTAGAAGCGCTGGACAAGGCCCGCGCCTTTGTCCCCAACCTGATCATCATGGACATCCAGATGCCCAATGTTTCGGGACTGGACCTGATCGAAGCGGCGAAAGCCGACGCCATGCTGCGGTCAATCCCGGTGCTGGCTGTCACCGCCTATGCCGGCAAGGGCGATGAAGAGCGCATCCGCGATGCCGGGGCCGAGGGCTATCTGGCCAAGCCGGTCTCGATCCGGCCGTTCATGGCGGCGGTGAAGGCGCTGATTGAAAAGGCCACCGCTTGACATTCCGGCCCATTCGCCGCTTTTCCGCCCCATTCATCGGCCAGAGCGCCGAAAACACCATCGGAGCATAAAAATGGACCGCGCCGCCACTGCCGAAAAGATCGCCGCGATCATCGAACCCTTCAACAAGAAGGGCACGGAAATTACCGACGCCAGCTCTTTTGCTGGTGACTTGGAATTTGACAGCCTGACCGTGATGGATTTCGTCGCCGCGATCGAGGACGAATTCGACATCATCATCAGCATGAACCAGCAGGCCGAGATTGAAACCTATGGCCAGTTGATTGATGCCGTAATGAAGCTTCAGGGCTAATTTCCGCCCCTACCCGCTGGGGAGGGGCCTTCGGGATCCAAAGTTGGGTGTTTGCATGACTGACCTGTTCTCCAAGTTCGACCCGCTGATTGAGCTGCGCACCAACCTGCTCTCGCACGGGCAGGAAGATCCGTTCAACCTGGTGATGGAGCGCGTGATCTCTCCGACCGAGGCAATTTGCAACGGCCGCCAGACGATCCTGCTGGGCACTTACAACTACATGGGGATGACCTTCGATCCCGATGTGATTGCGGCGGGCAAGCAGGCGCTGGACGAGTTCGGCGCCGGCACCACCGGTAGCCGCGTGCTCAACGGGACCTATTCCGGGCACAAGGCGGTCGAAGAGGCACTGAAGGAATTCTACGCGATGGACCATGCCATGGTCTTCTCGACCGGGTATCAGGCCAACCTCGGAATCATTTCGACGATCGCCGGCAAGGGCGATTACATCGTGCTCGACATCGATAGCCATGCCTCGATCTGGGATGGCTGCAAGTTGGGCGATGCCGAAGTGGTGCCGTTCAAGCACAACGATATCGAAGCGCTGGACAAGCGCCTGGGTCGCATTCCGGAAGGCGCCGGCAAGCTGGTGATCCTGGAAGGCGTCTATTCGATGCTGGGCGATATTGCCCCGCTCAAGGAAATGATCGCCGTTGCCAAAAAGCACGGCGCGATGGTGCTGGTCGACGAGGCGCACTCGATGGGCTTCATCGGCCCCAACGGCCGCGGCGTGGCTGAGGATCAGGGCGTGCTGGACGATGTCGATTTCGTGATCGGCACTTTCTCCAAGTCGGTCGGCACGGTCGGCGGCTTCTGCGTTTCCAATCACCCCAAGTTCGAAATCCTGCGGCTGGTCTGCCGCCCTTACGTGTTCACCGCCTCGCTCCCGCCGAGCGTGATGGCGGCGTCCTGCACCTCGATCCGCAAGCTGATGCACGCCGGCAACAAGCGCGGCCACCTGTGGGAGAATTCCAAGGTCCTCCACAAAGGGCTGCGGGAGGCTGGCTTCCAGCTTGGCACGGCTGAGCCGCAATCGGCGATCATCGCGGTAATCATGCCGGACCTCGAAAAGGGTGCGGCCATGTGGGAAGCGCTGCTGAAGGAAGGGCTCTATGTGAACCTGGCCCGTCCGCCGGCGACCCCTGCCAACATGACGCTGCTGCGCTGCTCGCTCTGCGCGGAGCATACCGCCGAACAGGTCCAGAAGATCATCGGCATGTTCAGCCGCGCCGGGAAGGCCGTCGGGATCATCTGATGACCCGGTTAAGCGGCAAGCGGGCGGTCATCACTGGCGCGGCGCAGGGGATCGGCAAGGCAATTGCCGAGCGCTTCGCCGCCGAAGGCGCAACACTGCTGCTGGCCGATATTGACGGACCCCGCATTACCGCGCTGGCAGCGGCACTGGGCCAGCAGGCCTTTGTCGCCGATGTTTCTAAAAAGGCCGAGGTCGAAGCCCTGATTGCCCATACGGCTGAAATCTGGGGCGGGCTTGATGTGCTGGTCAATAACGCCGGGATCACCCATCCCGCCAGCCTTGATGACCTGACCGAGGAAGACTTTGACCGGGTTTTCGCCACCAACCTCAAATCGGCGCTGTGGGGCACGCAGGCCGCCGCGCGGCTGATGGAGGCGGGATCGGCCGTGATCAACATGAGCTCGGTCAATGCCGTGCTGGCGATCCCCAATCAGATTCCTTACGTGATCTCCAAGGGCGCGATGAAGCAGCTGACCAATGTCACGGCCTTGGCACTGGCCGCAAAGGGTATCCGTGTGAATGCCATCGGCCCCGGCTCAATCATGACCGACATGCTGCGCGGGATCATCGCCGAGGATGCCGGCGCAGGCGACCGGATCATGTCGCGCACCCCACTGGGCCGCGCTGGTGAGCCCGAGGAAGTGGCCGCAGTCGCAGTCTTCCTGGCCAGCGCAGACAGTTCCTACCTGACCGGACAGACGATTTACCCTGATGGCGGACGGCTTGGGCTGAACTATACGGTGCCTGTTTCCAGATAGTTCCGCGTAAATGCGACCAGCCGAGCTTCGGTTCGTCGCTAGTCAGGATACAGTCAGCGGGTCCTTGCGATAGTTTCCCCACACTCGCTTAGGGGGGTTAGAGCATGATGATCGGCAAATGGAGCACGGCGCAGGCGCGCCAATGGCAGGCCCGGCGACCTTGGATCGTTGGCTGCAATTTCACCCCCTCAACTGCGATCAACCAGCTGGAAATGTGGCAGGCCGAGACGTTCGATCCGGCGATCATCGCGTTTGAGCTGGATATGGCCAGCTCACTGGGGATGAATACGGTGCGGGTCTATCTGCACGACCTGCTGTGGACCGCCGATGCCGAAGGCTTTGCCGCGCGGATCGATCACGTACTCGAACTCGCCGCGGCGCGCGGGATTGGCGTGATGCTGGTGATTTTCGATTCGTGCTGGGATCCAGAACCCCAGCTCGGCCCGCAGCGCGCCCCGCAGGACAATGTCCACAATTCCGGCTGGGTCCAGTCGCCCGGCGTGCCGGCGCTGCGCGATCCGGCTCAGATGGCCCGGCTTGAAAGCTATGTTCGCAGCGTAGTGCGGCGGTTCGGCTGCGATCGCCGGGTGGTGGCCTGGGATATCTGGAACGAACCCGATAACGGCCCCGATGTGGCCAATTGCAACGCCGAGAAGCTTGAAACCAAGGCCGCGCTGGTTTTGCCGCTGTTGCAACAGGCCTTCGCCTGGGCGCGCAGCGAGGCTCCGCGCCAGCCGCTGACCAGCGGGGTCTGGCTGGGGGACTGGTCCGATCCTGCCAAGCTGACGCCGCTGCAATCCGCCCAGCTCAATGGGTCAGACATCATCTCGTTCCACAACTATGGGACGGCGGAAGATTTCGAACAGCGGATCATCTGGTTGCAGGCCTGGGATCGGCCGATCGTCTGCACCGAATTCATGGCCCGTCCGGCGGGCAGCACGTTTGAAACGATCCTGCCGATTGCCCAGCGCCACGGTGTCGGCGCGGTCTGCTGGGGACTGGTCAAGGGCAAGACCCAGACACACCTGCCGTGGGACAACTGGATCAGCGATCTGGCTGATTTCCCGGCCGAGGCCTGGTTCCACGATATTTTTGAGCCCGACGGCACCCCGCACGATCCGGCCGAGGTAGCTTTCCTGCGGATGATCACCCGGATTGCCGAAGCTGCCGAGCTGGAACTGCACGAGGTGCGCGAACCCGAACGGGAAGTGGCGGCGGCGGTCTAGCTCGCCTGCTGCTTGGCCTTGGCCTGCTGGAAGGCTGGGCGGCGGCTCAGCCGATCGAGATAGGCCATCGCCGCTTCGGGCACCTGTGCTTCCAGCCCGATCGACAGGGCCAGCATCACCGCATAGCCGATCGAGACATCGGCCATGGTGAACCGCCCGGCACAGGCGAATTCCGGCCCCATCAGCTTGACCGCATTGTGCAGCCGCGCTCCGAACCACTGGGCATAGTCCGCCGCCGCTTCCGGGCAGCGACCGGGTTCCAGCCGGGTGTAGCGCAGGTGGATGGTCTGCGGGAACGTCAGCGTCGCCTCGCCCATCATCAGGAAGTTCATATAGCTGGGATAGTCTGGCTCATCCGGCGCCAGCGCCAGATCGGACGAACCAAACCGGGTTGCCAGCACGTGCGGAATCGCGGCACTTTCCGTCATCAGCTGGCCGTCAATCAGGCAGGCCGGGACCGTGCCCAGCGGATTGATATCACGGTAGCCTTCGAACCGGGCGCGCGGCGGGAACGGCATCAGCGTCAGCGCATAGGGCAGGCCCAGCTCTTCCAGCGCCCAGAACGCGCGGAAGGACCGGGCATCGGCGCAGTGATACAGTTCGATTTGCGGCGTGGTCATGCTTGCACCTGACCGGCGGCAGCGCACTTGGCGCTCGATTCCTGGCTGCCGCCACCCAGATAGGCAACCGCGATGAAGCCCCCCACGACCACGGCAACGAAGCCGGCCGTGGCCAGGCCGAGGTACTTATCGATGAAGGCTTTGATCGGCGCCCCGAACAGGCGGAACAGCAGGCCCACGATCATGAAGCTGATCGACCGACTGACAATGCTGGCCAGGATAAACGGCACCAACGGCATCGAAATGAACCCGGCGGTGATCGTCAGCAGCTTGAACGGGATCGGGGTCGCCCCCTTGATCATGATGATCTCTGCCCCGAATTCACGCAGGTAACAGGCCGCCTTGGGGAAGCTTTCAGCCAGGCCGAGCAGCGCCAGCAACTGGGTGCCGATCGTATCGAACAGCAAGTGGCCGATCGCATAGCCCAACATCCCCCCCGCGACCGAGGCGAAGGTTGCGATCAGGGCAAAGCGCACCGCCTTCTTCGGTTCGGCCAGGCACATCAGCCCCAGCAGCGGGTGCGGCGGAATGGGGAAGAAGCTGGCCTCGACAAAGGCAAACAGCGCCAGCCACCATTCGGCATGCGGATGGGCGGCCTTGGCCATGGTCCAGTCGTACAGGCGGCGTAGCATAGCGTTCCTCTTCGTTGCGGCGTGTTTAGGGGCCGCGGGACCGACCGGCAAGCATGTCTGTTTATAACCGTATGGGTTATTTGCTCTTGACATTGTAACGCTGTTTCGGTACAAATAAGGAACATCGCGATAGACCGATTCGGATCGGCCTTGCCGCTTTCCTTAGGAGCACCGATCATGAGCACGGCAGGCGATGCGCCGCTGGCCGCCGCGCGTCCGCGCCGCAGTCCGCGCAAGAAGAAGACCATCAAGATTCCCCGGCTGCTCCGCGAAGAGGGCCGGGAAGGTGCGCTCAATAAGCATTGGCGAACCTATTTCCTGGCCGCACTGGTTGAAACATCCAACATCACCAAGGCCGCCGCCGCGGCGAAGATCACGCCTAGCCGCGCTTACCGGACCCGACAGGACGATCCCGAATTCCGCAAGCAATGGATGGGGGCGCTCGCAGAGGGTTACCACAACCTCGAAATGGAGCTGCTGGGTTATCTTCGCGATCCAAAACCGGCTTACAAGATGGACGTCGCCAATGCGCTGCGCGTGCTTGAACGGCATCGCCACCTGGTCGCCCAGCAGCGGGCGCTGGAGGATTACCGCGACGAGGCTGAAGTGCTGGCCTCAATCGACGCCATGATTGACGAAATGCGTCAGCGCTCTGCCGCCAACAGTGCCTTGCTGGCGCAGACGGAATCCGGCCATGTCCCAGACCACTGACGACCGCGCGGCCTGGCTGCTTAAACTTGCGCTCCCGGATCGGCAGGTGCTGCTGGCCCGGATGAATGAGCGCGAGAAGCAACTGTTGCGCCATCATTGGCGCTTGTGGGCGCACACCGGGCAACTTCCGCCGCCGGGCGATTGGCAGACCTGGATGATCCTGGCCGGACGCGGCTTTGGCAAGACTCGTGCCGGTGCCGAATGGGTCCGCGCCATCGCCCAAGCCGATCCGCAAGCACGGATCGCGCTGGTCGGGGCGACGCTTGCCGAAGCGCGCAGCGTGATGGTCGAAGGTGATAGCGGTCTGCTGGCCATTTCGCCGCGCGGGATGCGCCCGCAATTTGAACCGTCGCGGCGTCTGCTGACCTGGCCCAATGGGGCCCAGGCCGCGCTCTATTCGGCCGGTGAACCGGACTCGCTGCGCGGGCCGCAACAAAGCCATGCTCGCCGGCCAGAGCCAGAAGGAAACCTTCGTCAACGAGGCCCTCACCCGACTGGACGCCCTGCTCCACTGCGCGGTCGAAGCCCAAATGCAAACCCTGCCGACTGCACCCCAGGAAGGCCAGTGCTGGCTGGTGGGTTCGAGCCCTGGCGGGGTCTGGAGCGGACAAGCTGGCGCGGTCGCTTGCTTCCAGCAAGGCCAGTGGCTGTTTCAGCAGCCGCGCGATGGACTGCGATTGCTGAACAAGGCGACCGGCCAGCACCTGCACCACTTCGGGTCGTGGCAAATTCCAGCAAGGCCGGCTTTACCGGCAGGCGGGGCGACGATCGATGCCCAATGCCGCGCCGCGATCGCGGCAATCGTAGAAACTCTTATCACTGCCGGCATTCTGGCAGCCCCATAGCGGAGGCCGCCAACCCAGGCCGTTTCCCGCAATCGCCGCACAGAAACGCGACATTATTGCAACACTTCCGCACTTTGCCCGCTTGCGCACACAATCGGATACAGTTAAACACGGATGAACTCGGTGGTTCAATCCTGTTAAAAGGGGAAAACGATAATGCGGAAACTGGTCATTGGGATGGCACTTGCCTCCTCGGCCCTCGCGACGCCTGCTTTGGCGCGCGATGATACCTGGTACGTCGAAGCTGATGCCGGTGGCATGATCGTCGAAGACATCCAGAACCTCACTGGCGTCAACAACGAAGGCAAGCTGGATCTTAAGACCGGCTATGACTTCGGTGGCATCGTTGGTTACGACTTCGGCGGCTTCCGCCTCGAAGCTGAAGCCAGCTATCGCCGCGCCAATGAAGACACCTTTGTGAACGGTGCAACCCGCAATTCGGGCGCTCAGCTTGATGGTGGCGCATCGGCACTCAGCTTCATGCTGAACGGCTTGCTCGATTTCGGTCCCGATGATGGCCTGCAGGGCTTCGTTGGCGGCGGTGTCGGCATTGGCCGGGTCAAGAACCAGTTGTTCACCCCGAACACTGCATTGAATGTCAATGATTCGGACACCGGTGTGGCTTGGCAGGCACTTGCTGGCGTGCGCACTCCGCTGTCGGATAACGTCGATGTGGGTCTGAAGTATCGCTTCTTCAACGAGTCCAACAATGACTTGGTGAACAATGCCGGGCGCAACATTCGCACCCGCTTCCGTTCGCACTCGCTGATGCTGACGCTGGGCTATAACTTCGGTGGCGCAGAGCCGGTGGCTCCGCCTCCGCCTCCGCCGCCTCCGCCGCCTCCGCCCCCTCCGCCGCCTCCGCCGCCTCCGCCGCCGGCTGTGGTGTGCAACAAGGGTCCGTACATCGTGTTCTTCGACTGGGATAAGTCGGATGTCACGCCGGAAGCAGCTTCGATCCTCGACAGCGCAGTGACGGCTTACGCCAATTGCGCCAACGTGCCGATCATGCTGGCCGGTTATGCTGACCGTTCGGGTACCCCGAAGTACAACCAGGGCCTGTCCGAGCGTCGCAACGCTTCGGTTCGTGGTTACCTGACCTCGCGTGGGATCGCCGATGGCGCCATCACCAGCCAGGGCTTCGGTGAAAACAACCCGCGCGTGCCGACTGCGGACGGTGTCCGCGAACTTCAGAACCGCCGGGTGGAAATCACCTACGGTCCGGGTTCGGGCATGTAATCAGCGGCCGCAAGGTGCTAAGGTTGAGGGGGTCGGAGCAATTCGGCCCCCTTTTCCTATGGGCCAACTCGGAGAGTAGCATGCTGCGCACAATGACCCCTGCCATGATCGCCCTGGCCCTGACCGGCTGCGCCACCATGGATACCAGCGCCAAGAACCTGGCCACAGCGCAACTGGCCAATGCCGCCGGTCAGCCAGTGGGCACGGCGATCATTTCCGGGCGCGGGACCGACACGACGATCAGCGTGTCTATCAATGGCAAGCCGGGTTCCATTCACGGGATGCACCTGCACGCGGTCGGCAAATGCGAAGCGCCGTTCACCAGCGCTGGTCCGCACCTCAACCCCGGCGCGCACCAGCACGGCCGGGATAATCCCCAAGGCGCGCATCTGGGCGACCTGCCGAACGTGACCCTTGATCAAGCCGGCCTCGGCCAAGCCAGCGCCATTTTGGGCGGCGGTCCCGCCGCCATTGCCGCTGCGCTGTTTGACGCCGATGGCACGGCGATCGTGCTGCACGCGGCGGCCGATGATTACCGCACGGACCCTTCCGGCAACAGCGGGGCACGGATTGCCTGCGGTGTGCTCAAGCGGACCTAACGGCCTGCCTCACGCGCTTTCGCCGGCACGCTGCGCCAGCGTCGCTTCGGCCTGCGGTACCGCCTTGTAGGCATAGATCAGCAGGACCACCGCAATCGGTGCGACGGCGATGAGCGACAGGATCCCGGTCCGCAAGTCGCCGACCAGCTTGCCGTCCACCACGTTGCCGGCCAGGTCTGAGACCTGCCCAACCAGGTAGGGGCCAAAGCACAGGCCGACCAGTGTCGTGCCGAGGAAGAAGGCGGCGGTCGCCGTGCCGCGCATCCGTGGCAGGACCAGATCCTGGGTCGTCGCCGCGGCAGCGCCCAGTGCGGCCGCACCGAACAGTCCGGCCAGGAAGTTCATCACGTAAAACAGGATTGGATCAGTTGCATTGTAGCCAATCCAGATTGGCAGCGCCGGCGCGACCACGCCGAACAGGATCACGAGGATCCGCCCGGCTGGGTTCTTGGCCCGCAACGCATCGGCCACGCGCCCACCGATGATCACACCCAGGAAACCACTGATCGCGCCATTGGCGCCCAGCCAGAATGCGAGCTGATCCTTGGGCAGCTTCAGCACCTGTTCCGCATACGGGGCAGACCAGAAGGCAAGGCCATAGGCCGCCAATGAAACCATCGCATAGCCCAGGGTTGTGCAGATGAAGGCCGGCGTGCCCCAGATCAGCTTGAAGGTGGCAGGATCCTTCTGGCGCAGCACACTGGCCCAGGAGAACACGGCATAGTAGCCCAGCGCTACGGCCGACCACTGCGGCAGGTTGCCGGTCAGCTGGATCATGATCCACGAGAAGGTGCAGAGCCCGGCCGCCACTGCCAGGTTGATCACCAGCGCGAGCCCGCCTCGGCGCGCCGCGCCGATCAGCGTGAAGGGCGGCACGATCGCAGACAGATCGGCAAAGAATTCCGCGAAGGGGCGGGCTGCGCTTTGGCTGGGCCTTCCGTCCATCGCGCCGCGCACTGGCTCACGCAGGGTTGACACCCACAAGGCAACCAGCAGACCGGGGATGCCGACAGCCAGGAAGGCGGCGTGCCAGCCGACCAGGCCGAGCGGACCGCCGCCGGGGTAAGTGGCATTCCAGACCTGGCTGATCTTGGCGCCAATCAGCAGCGAAACGCCGCCGCCGAGATAGAGGCCGGAGGAATAGATCGCGAGCGCTGTCGCGCGCTGGCGCTTGGGGAAGTAGTCCGAAATCAGCGAATAGGCTGTGGGGCTGGCAGTAGCCTCCCCAATACCGACGCCCATCCGCGCAAGCGTCAGCGTCATCTGGCTGCGGGCGAAGCCGGACAACGCGGTCATGGTTGACCACAGCGCCAGCCCGATGCTGAGCAATTTCACCCGGCTCCAGTTGTCAGCCAAGCGGCCCAGCGGGATGCCGAACAGAGCATAGAACACCGCAAAAGCTGCGCCGCCCAGAAAGCCCATGTCGCTATCAGTCAGGTTCAGGTCGGCCTTGATCTCAAGCGCGAGGATCGAGATGATCTGCCGATCGATAAAGTTCAGGATATAGACCACGACGAGGACGGACAGCACGTACCAGCTATAGGAACTGGCCTCACGCGGGGCAGCAGCGGCTTCCTGGGCTTCACTCACCTGGTCTCTCCCTGTCGTCTTTTATTGGCTATGCAGCATAACGGGTCGGATCAACCAGTCCCGCCTTGGCAAACCCTTCGCGCCGCAAACGGCAGCTGTCACACAGGCCGCAGGCCGCACCATCCGGCTGCGGATCGTAACACGACCAGCTCAGCCCCGCGTCCAGGCCAAGCCGGTGCGCCTCGGCCGCGATCTCGGCCTTGCCGAGGAACTGCAGCGGCGCATGGATCCGCCACGCATCGCCTTCGGCCCCGGCCTTGGTCGCAAGCCGCGCCAGATCCTGGAACCCGGCGATGAATTCTGGCCGGCAATCGGGGTAGCCCGAATAGTCGAGCGCATTGACCCCGATGAACAGATCGCGCACGCCCAGCGCCTCAGCCCATGCGAGCGTGAGTGACAGGAAAACGAGGTTACGCGCTGGCACATAGGTCACCGGGATATCGGGCCCGACGCCGTCTTTAGGCACAGCAATGTCGTCAGTCAGGGCCGAGCCACCAAAGCGTGACAGGTCCAGCGGCAGGACCACGTGACGGACGGCCCCGATCCGCTCGGCGATGACTGCGGCGGCATCAAGCTCTCGCCGGTGGCGCTGATTGTAATCGATGGTGAGGGCGTTGACCGCATAGCCTGCTTCCTGCGCAAGCCCTGCAACGACCATTGAATCAAGGCCGCCCGAAAGGAGCACGACAGCCTGGCGTTGTTGAGAAGTGTCAGCGGGAGACATCGCAGTTGGGCTAGCCTGCCCGCCAGCCGAAGGCAACCGCGCTCTGTCGCTAACCGCCGCAGTTACCCATTCGGCGCGCCTCGGCGGCGAATTCGAAGGGCAGGCCGTCGGCAATGCCCTGCGTCTCGATCTGCACCAATCGGCCGGTCTCGCGCCGAATGCTGGTCCGGCCATAGCCGCGACCACGGCAGGTGTACTGCACTGTCACTTGGTCGGCCCGGTCATCGACCACCAAGCGGTCGCAATTAAGCGCCTCATGCCGCAGCTGGATCAGCTTGCGGCCATTATCCAGGCAGATAGGATAGGCCCGCCGACTGCCATCGAGCAGGCTAATTTCCCAGCGGCCGGCGTCAATCTGGTCGAGCATGGCCAGCGCCGGGCGCTGGCTGGCAGCAGGCACGCCAAAGGCTACCGATCCAGCCAGTGCCGCAGCCATTATTCGCATCGCCAAGGTGTTCACGCCGGTTCTCCCCCGAACGCCGGCATTCCGCAAAAGGCGGATCGGCAACGGGTTTTCACTTGTATCACAACAAGGCCTAGCGCCAAAGCGTGTTTTATCGTCGACGAAACGTTGCTATGCGTCGATCTCGAACAGCTTTGAACAAAACGCGCAGTCGACTTCGATCAGGCCGCCCGCACCGCGCATTTCGGCCCGATCTGCTTCGGGGAACTTTGCCAGGACTGATCGGTAATGCTCGATCGAACAGCGGCAGCCCCGGTCAAGCCTGTTACCGCGCTCGACCCGAACTTCCGGCTCATCATGAAACAGGCGCCAGACCAGCGCTTCGAGCGACAGGTCCGGATCGACCAGCTCTTCCGGGCGGGTGCTGCCGGCCAGGGCCGCAACATGCTCCCATTCGGGATGGTCCATCTTTACGTGCAGTCGCTCACGCCCATCCTCGCCTTCGGCCAGGTGCTGGATCAGAATGCCCGCACCAATGCATCCGGCGGCACCATCACCGATCCCGAGGCGGATCAGGGTCGGCAATTGCTCACTCTGGGCAAAGTAGCTTTCGCAGGCTTCGGCCAGGTTCGATCCTTCGAGGGGGACGATCCCCTGATAGCGCTGGCGGCTTGTGGCCAGATCAAAGGTGATCGCCAGATAGCCCTTGCCGAACAGCGCAAGCAGCGAAGGATCGCGGCCCAGTTCGGCCAGGCGCTCCTGATCGTGGCGGACATAACCGCGCAGCTCACCGTTTCGGTAATCGCACACCAGCATATCGACCACGCCTGCCTCAGTCTGGGCCTGCATGGTCAGTTGGCTATCCTCATCCTTCAGCAAGGTTCCCAGCAAAGCCGTCAGCACTAGCGCTTCGGCCAGCAGCCGGCGGATCGGCGGCGGGTAATCGTGCGCGGTCAGGATCGTGTCGAGTACCGGGCCAAGCCGCACGACGCGGCCCCGCGCGTTTCGCGCCGGAATCGAAAAACGCAGCACCCGATCATAGCCGGTTTCATCCGGAGAAATATGTTCGGTCAGGCTCATAACTGGCCGAAGACCCAGCGCAGCACGCTCTTCTGAGCATGAATGCGATTCTCCGCCTCGTCCCAAACGGCGGACTGCGGGCCGTCGATCACGGCATCGGTCACTTCTTCGCCGCGGTGCGCCGGCAGACAATGCAGGAAGGTTGCCCCCGCACTTGCCAAGCCCATCAGCTTTTCATCGACCGCAAACGGAGCCATCGCTGCCAGCTTGTTGTGAACGTGGTCCTGCCCCATCGAGACCCAGGTATCGGTTACCACCACGTCTGCCCCCCGCGCCGCGGCGGCGGGATCATTGGTGAGGGTGATGGTCGCACCCAGTGCGCGGGCGCGTTCAATATAGCGGGCATCCGGCTCATAGCCCAGCGGCGTACCAACGCGCACGTTGAAGTGCAGCAGGCCGGCCGCCTCGATGATCGAATTGAGCACGTTGTTGCCATCACCCAACCAGGCCACTTCCAACCCGGGCAGGGCCTTGCCATGCTCCAGCAAAGTCAGCAGATCGGCCATGATCTGGCAGGGATGGCTATCGTCGGTCAGGCCATTGATCACGGGGACACTGGCGTAGTGGGCCAGCTCTTCGATCTTGGCGTGATCGTCGGTGCGCAACATGATCACATCGGCCATGCGGCTCAGCACACGGGCGGTGTCGGCGATGGTCTCACCCCGGCCAAGCTGGCTGGTCCCGGACTCCAGCGTAATGGCACTGCCGCCCAGTTGGCGCATGGCAACATCGAACGACACCCGGGTGCGGGTCGAGTTCTTCTCAAACACCATAGCCAGCACGTGGCCCGCCAGTGGCGCGTCAGCATCGACTTTGCCCTTGGGCCAGCCAGCACGTGCGGCCTTGCGATCGAGCGCGTCGTTCAGCATGGCAACGACGCCATCAGCGCCGGCGTCCGCCAGGTTCAGGAAGTGCCGCGTCATGCTGCGAGTTCCGGCGGCTGGAAGCTGGCGGCCCCGGCCGAGAGCTTGTCCATGAATTCATCAATTTCGGCATCGCCAATCACCAGCGGCGGGACCAGCCGCAAGGTATTGTCACCGGCGGCAACGGTCAGCAGGTGATGGTTGTCGCGCAGGTGCGCAACGAAGCTGCGGGTTTCAAACTTCATCTTGATCCCCAGCATCAGCCCCTTGCCCCGGACCAGTTCGAACAGGTCGGGATAGTTGCCGATAAACTGCTCCAGCCGACTGCGCAGCCGTTCGCTGGTCATGCGAACCTGCGCCAGGAACGCCTCGTTACCAACAGCATCAAGCACCGCTTCAGCGGCTGCCATGGCAAGCGGATTGCCGCCATAGGTCGAACCGTGGGTGCCGATCACCATCCCGCGCGCCGCTTTCTCAGTCGCGAGGCAGGCACCGATCGGGAATCCGCCGCCCAGCCCCTTCGCCGTGGCCACGACATCGGGGACGATCCCATACTGCTCATAGGCATAGAGCGTTCCCGAGCGGGCAACCCCGCACTGCACTTCGTCCAGCGCCAACAGCAGGTCGTGCTCGTCGGCCAGGGCACGCAGGCCTTGCATGAATTCATCCGAAGCCGGGCGGATGCCGCCTTCGCCTTGAACCGGTTCGACCAGGAAGCCCGCCGTGTTAGGGCCAATCGCGGCCTGGGCCCCTTCAAGGTCGTCGAAGTCAACGTACTTGAAGCCCGCCAGCAACGGCATGAAGCCCTTATGCATCTTCTCCTGATTGGAGGCGCTGATCGTGGCCATGGTCCGCCCGTGGAAGGCGTTCTTGAAAGTGATGATCTCAAACTTGTGATCGTTGCCGACGTGGCTGTGATAGGCCCGCACAGTCTTGATCGCACATTCCGCCGCTTCAGCACCCGAATTGGTGAAGAACACCGTATCGGCAAAGGTCAGGTCAACCAGCCGCTGGGCCAGGTGCTCACCCTGCGGGCTGCCGTAAAGGTTGGAGACGTGCATCAGCGTCTCGGCCTGCTTCTGGATCGCTCCGATCAGACCTGGGTGCGAATGACCCAGTAGGTTGACCGCAATGCCAGCCGCGAAATCGAGATATCGCTGCCCGTCTTCCCCGATCAGGTGGCAGTGTTCACCGCGCACCGGCCGGAAGCCGCAGCGGGGGTATACTGGCATGAGCGGGGTGATCGACATCGCTGATTTCCTTTGCTGAACGCGAGATAAGCACGATTGGGAAAACGACAAATGGCGGCCCCGCGAAGGACCGCCATCTGTGAAGTTCTAGGCCGTGGAATGTCCCGGGGCAACCCCGGGAGCGGCACCGGCAGGTTAGCCCTGCAGCGGCACCAGGTTCACGGCCGAATACTTGCCTCGTCGATCGACTTCGATGTCGAATTCGACCCGGTCACCTTCGTTGAGGCCGGACATGCCGGAACGCTCAACCGCACTGATGTGCACGAAGGCGTCAGGCTGGCCGTCATCACGGGTGATGAAGCCAAAGCCCTTCATGGAGTTGAAGAACTTGACCGTGCCGGTCGCCTTGTCGCCGGTCAGCTCGCGCTGCGGTGCAGCTTCGCGCTTGGGGGCTTCAATCACGTCACCAACGATCTCGAGATCGCTGGCCGAAATCTTGCCACCGCGATCGACGAGCGTGAACTTCAGCTGCTGGCCTTCGGCCAGGCTTTCCAGCCCGGCGCGCTCAACCGCACTAATGTGCACGAACACGTCTTCGCCGCCTTCATCACGCTGGACGAAGCCAAAGCCCTTGCCTGCGTTGAAAAACTTGACGACTCCGGTGCCTTCGCCGACCACCTGGGCAGGCATGCCGCCGCCAGCGCGATCACCGCCGCCGCGCGGAGCGCCGCTGCCGAAACCGCCGCGAGCACCGCCGCCACCACCGTTGTAGCCGCCACGGTCACCACCGCCAAAGCCACCACGATCGCCGCCGCCGAAGCCACGGCTGGGGGCACCAAAGCCACCGCGATCGCCGCCGCCGCCGAAGCGGTCACCACCGCCGCCACCTGCAAACGGGTCGAACGTTTCTTCACCGAACCCGTCGCGCTTGTCGCGGCCACGGCCGCGACGTCCTCTATCAAAACCCATAAACCCGAACGCACTTTCGTATCGTCCGCCGGCTCGCAACCCCAGCCGCGCGGACGAAACGCACCGGGGAGGCAGACGTGGCGGACTCGCGCCCGCAGTGCTGCAGGGCTGGTGATAACCCATCTCACGGCCCTTGGCGAATCGAATCGCGTGTAGCCGTGCCGGGTCTGCGGCACTGTGACATTTCTGCCGAAGCGGCAGGCAATCCCGCCAGATAACTGGGCCTTGGCTTTGTCTGCCGTGCGGGCTAGGCGGAGGGAGAAGCCGTTAAAAAGAGGTGCCGTTCAATGTTCCGCCGCCTGAATGATAGCATCCTTGCCAGCCCGCAGATCAGCATCGCCGATCTGGCCGAGGCCAAGGCCCAGGGGGTCGGCCTTGTCATCAACAATCGCCCGGAAGGCGAAAGCGACGACCAGGTGCCCGGCGCGGAAATCGAATCCGCCGCCCGCGCGCTCGGGATGGATTATGTCGCGATCCCGGTCACGCATTCGGGCTTCTCCGGACCACAGATTGACGCGATGGCTGCTGCTTTGGCCAAGGGCGAAGGCAAGATCCTGGCCTATTGCCGGTCCGGCACCCGCTCAACCCTCTTGTGGGCGCTGGCTCAGGCGAGCGCCGGGGCCGACCTTGCAGAGGTCACTGCTCAAGCTGCAGCTGCCGGTTATGATGTCACCCCGGTCCGCCCGCTGATGGACATGCTGAAGGCGCGAAACGGATAAGACGGCATGGCTGGCGCATGGATCGATCTGGCCAAATTCGGGGCCTCGCTTATCTCGATCCTGGCCTTGGCCGGGCTGGCGAAGTGGATGGGCCTGGGCGGTGACCTTCGGATCCGCGATGCTGACCATGCCCGGGCTCTCGCCAATGAAGCCTTTGACGGATTTGAGCCGGTCGAGATGGCGATCGACAGGGCGGGCATCGGTGCGTTGCTGCGTGATGCACAGGGGCGGCAAATGCTGCTGCGCCGGCATGGTGCTGCCTGGGTTGCCCGCCTGCTTGACGATCACACCGAAGCCCGGCTCGACCGGGATTTCCTGGTGATTGGCACCGGCGAAAAGACCTTCGGAACGATCACCCTGCACTTGGGAGACGCCGCTGGGGTCTGGGCCGCCGGCCTGCGCCGCCTGCCGTCAGCGAGAGGTAAGCATGCCTAAGCTGCCCAATCCGGTCGACTATGCTGTCCCCTTCTTCATCCTGCTGATCCTGATCGAAATGGTCTGGGCCCGCCGCAACGCGCCTCAGAAATACGAACCGCGTGATACGCTGGTTTCGCTCGGCTTTGGCCTAGGCAGCACGGCGGCCGGGTTGGCCTTTGGCGGGGCGATCTATGGCCTGATGCTGTGGCTGTGGGAGCATCGCATTGCCACTATCCCCTGGACCTGGTGGGCCTGGGCGCTGTGCTTTGTGGTCGACGATCTGCTCTATTACCTGTTTCACCGCACCGCTCACCGGGTGCGCTGGTTCTGGGCGAGCCACGTCAACCACCATTCCAGCCAGCACTATAATCTCTCCACCGCATTGCGGCAGACCTGGACCGGCTGGTTGGCTGTGTCGTTTGTCTTCAGGTTGCCGCTGGCCATCGCCGGCTTCCATCCCGCCATGATCGCGTTCTGCGGCGGGGCGAACCTGATCTATCAGTTCTGGATTCACACCGAGGCGATCAAGCGCTTTCCGCGCTGGTTTGAGGCCGTGATGAATACCCCCAGCCATCACCGGGTCCACCATGCGACCAACCCGCGCTATCTCGATTCAAACTACGCCGGGGTCTTCATCGTCTGGGACCGCCTGTTCGGCACCTTCGTGCCGGAAGTGGATGAAGAACCGATCCGCTATGGCATTGTTCGCCAGCTCGGCACCTTCAACCTGCTCTATGCCGTGTTCCACGAATGGATCGGCATGGCGAAAGACGTGTGGCACGCGCCCTGGCGGCACAAGCTGTCCTATCTCTGGCGCCAGCCGGGCTGGAGTCATGACGGCAGCCGCGACACTTCGGACACGATCCGGGCCCGCTGGCAGGCCCGCCAAATGGCCGAACCGGCCGAGTAGGCTTCATAGCTGTCGTGAGTGGCCTAGTTATTGAGGCGCGCCTAAACGGAAAAGGGCCCGGCCGCATTTAGCGACCGAGCCCTTTTCGCAAACGTTGCCCGGCCTAGAAGGTCTGGCGAACAGTCAGGCCATACTTGCGCGGGCTACCCACGTTATAACCGATCCGGGCCCGCCCACCACGCTCACGGTCGAGCGAGAGCAACGGTGTCTCGTTGAACAGGTTGTTCACGTAAGCCATGATCGACAGGCCGCTGTCCCACTCCAGCCCGGTCGACAGGTTGACCAGATTGTAGCTGGGCAGCAGATAACTGCCGAAGTTGTAGGTGCCGCTGCCAAAGGCAGAAGTGGCAGGATTGAAGAACAACGAGTTCGTGAACGAACCGGCCCCCGCTTCCTGGTCGCCCGGCTGGGTATAGCGGTTGCCAACGTGCTGGAAGCTGCCATTCAGCGACCAGTCCAGGCCATCACCGACCGCCGTCACATAGCTGGCATTGGCGGCTACCTGGAACTTGGGCACGGTTGGCAGACGGTTGCCATCGCGCATCCCGGCAATCACGGCACCGCCGGTATCAACCACCGAGCTATCGAACTTCGAATCGGTCACGCTGCCATTGAGCGAGAATTCAAAGCCCGGCGCCGGCTTCACGCCAAGCTCAACTTCAACGCCGGCGCTGTGGGCCTTGGGAACATTGAAGACAACGCGCGACGAGCAGGAGCCAGCATCCGCCGTGACCTGCAGGTTGCGAATATCGTTGTAGAACACCGCAGCGTTGAACGTGAAGCCACTGGCCGAAGCCTTGACCCCCGCTTCATAGTTCCACAGCGTTTCGTCCTTGTAGTTCGGACGACCACCATAAGTGCGCGCATCCGGACCGGTCGCCCCGCCCGAGCATAGTGGGATGTTGAGCGGATCATTCACGCCGCCAAGCCGGAAGCCCTTCGATGCCTGAAGGTTCAGCGAAACATCATCGCTGGCCTCATAAGAGAGGATGAAGCGCGGGGTGAAACCGCTTGAGCTGGTCTTGTCGCCGCGGAAGGTATCCCCATTGGCGAAGATCCCGCCGGAGATGAAGTCACGCGTTTCATTGAAGTCATAGTACCGGCCGCCGGCGGTCAGCTTGAATTCGCCAACCTTGTAGCTGGCTTCCCCGAAGACGGCATACTGCTTGATCTTGTAGGGGATGTCCGCGTTGTAAGGCGAATTGGCCGGGAAGCCGTTATAGGTGGCTGCTACGGGAAGACCGCCCGCAGCGGCGTTCAGGAAAATCTGGCTGAACGCATCGGAGCCCGGGGTCGGCAGGCGCTGGGCATAGGTCCGATCGACATCGCTGTAAAAGCCACCGATCACCCACTGCAGGGGACCTTCGCCGGTCGAGGCCAGACGCAGTTCCTGCGTCCACTGCTTCAGCTTGGTGGCATCACGCAGATTGGACGGCAGGGCCGCACCGCCCGCTGCGGCAGCAGCCGCACCAGCGAATGAGACATAGACCGAGCCGGTCAGCGCCGAAGCATCACGGCTGACCAGGATATCGCGGTTGATGTAGCTGGTCACCGAAGTGACCTGAACCGCTTCACCCAGATCGACGCTGATGTTGAGGTCTGCCAGTGTGGTCTTGTCGCGGAACTGTTCGGGCAGCTTCAGGTACTGCGTATTCTCGGGCAGGACCTGAGCCGCGCTGATCAGCGGGTTGTAATAGAGGTTGTAGCGCTCGGCCCGGTTGAAGCCATTGGCCTGGACATCCTGATAGATCACGCGCGGGGTGATCTTGATCCCGTCAGCAGGCTCCAGCAGCAGGCTGACCCGCCCGCCATAGCGGCGACCGTCATTGACATCCTTGCCACCAGCAGGACCAACCGCGTCGATGAAGCCACCGAACTTCTCACCATAGGCTACCACCCGCAGGGCAGCCTTGTCACCCAGTGGCAGGTTGACTGCACCCTTGGCGCCATAACCCAGCGAACCGCCGTCGAAAGTGTTGATCCCGGCTTCGACCTTACCTTCGGTTACGCCCAGCTTGGGCTGGTTGGTGATATAGCGGACCGTACCGCCGACCGAGCCCGAACCGAACAGCGTACCCTGTGGCCCGCGCAGCGTCTCCACGCGGTTGAGGTCGAACAGGTCAAAATCAGGCGTGAACAGCGATAGCGAGATGACAGATTCGTCCAGATAGACGCCAACCTGTTCCTTCACGCCCGGTTGATCGCGCACGATCTGCCCAGCTGAAACGCCACGCACCGAAACCTGGCTCTGGCCCGGCCCGAGGTTCTGAACGGTAAGGCCTGCAACGTTGCGGGCGATGTCCTCGATGTTCGTCGCGCCAGTCTTCTGAATGTCAGCCGCAGTCACGGCGGCAATCGAGAAGGGAACGTCCTGGATCGTTTCATTGCGCTTGGTCGCAGTCACGACGATTTCGTTGCCATCGGTGGCTTCTTCAGCGTCCTGCGCATGGGCCGGGACGGTAAGGGCGAGCATGGCAGCACCTGCGAGCAGGCGGCTGGCCAGCGGCATCTGGAATGTTTTCTGCATGATTCCTCCTTGGATCTGCCGGGCATTCCGGCTTACGATCCTGATGGCTGTCTGCTGAACCGCTGGATGAATCGACGCAATAGTAAGTGATTACCGCTGTATCGATTGCTGAATCGCCTGTCGCAAAAAGGTCACATCTGCGGCTGGTGAAGGCCGTCGTCACCAGCAGTTCTGCGCTCAAGATGGCGGACGCCGCGGATTAGGATTGCAGTGATTTAACCGGTCGCTTAACGCTCTGCCGCAAAGGGAGAGAGCCTGACATGGACCAGTTCGATATCATCGTGATCGGTGGCGGCAGCGCCGGAAGCGCCGTGGCGGGGCGGTTGTCGGAAGACGGCAAGCGCCGGGTCTGCCTGCTTGAAGCCGGACCCAACAATGACACGATCCGCGTCAAAACGCCCGGCCTGATGCCCTTCATCCCGGAAAAGTCGAACTGGCGGTTCGATACAGTTCCGCAGAAAGGCCTCAATGGCCGGCCTGGCTACCAGCCCCGTGGTCGCGGGCTGGGGGGGTCCAGCGCGATCAACGCCATGGTCTATATCCGCGGCAATCACTTCGATTACGATCAGTGGGCCGAACTGGGCTGCACCGGCTGGAGCCACGCCGATGTCTTGCCCTATTTCCGGCGGTCCGAAGGCAATGAGCGTGGCGGCGATGACTGGCACGGCGGCGATGGCCCGCTCAACGTGATGGACCAGCGCTGGCCGAGCCCGGGCAGCGAGGCCTTCGTGGCGAGCGCGGCAGCGCTCCAGCTGCCCGAAAACGATGACTTCAACGGCGCGCGACAAGATGGCTTTGGGCTCTATCAGGTCACCCAGAAGGCCGGGGAACGCTGGACAGCGGCCCGCGCCTATCTTTCCCCGCGCGCCAACCTTTCAGTCCGCACCGGCGCGCTGGTTGAAAAGATCGTGGTTGAAAATGGCCGCGCTGTTGGCGTTCAGGTCAGCTTCGGCGGCCAGCGCGAAGTGATCCGCGCAAGCGGCGGCGTGGTGCTCTCTGCCGGGGCCTTTGGCAGCCCGCAGGTGCTGATGCTGTCTGGAATTGGCCCAGCCGCACACCTGCAGGATAAGGGCGTCCCCGTGCTGCTGGATCACGCCGCTGTCGGCGAAGACCTGCAGGACCATATCGATTTTGTCGCCAGCTGGGAGGCCGACTCGCTCGACTTCATCGGGGACAGTCTGGCCGGGACCTGGAAGATGGCGAAGGCTGTGATCGAACACCGCCTGAAGCGCACCGGCATCATGACCACCTGCTTCGCCGAAGCCGGCGGGTTCTGGCGCACTGACCCGGGCCTGCCTGCGCCGGATATTCAGTACCACTTCGTGCCCGCGATGCTGGAAGACCATGGCCGGACCAAGGTCAAAGGCCACGGTTTTTCAATCCACGCCTGCGTGTTGCGGCCGGAAAGCCGCGGCACGGTGCGGCTCCACTCGGCCGACCCGGCCGCCCCGCCCGCGCTCGACCCCAACTTCCTGAATGACCCGCGCGACATTGCCACCCTGCGCGCCGGGGTGCGGCTGATGTACCGGATTGCCGAAACCGGCGCACTGGCCGCCTATGGCAGCAAGCCGCGCCAGCCGGTTGATCTGATGGATGACGCGGCGTTGGACGCCTTGATCCGCAGCCGCGCCGATACGGTCTATCACCCGGTCGGCACCTGCCGGATGGGCAGCGATGCTGGCAGCGTGGTCGATCCAACGCTGAAGCTGCGCGGTATCGACGGGCTGTGGGTGGCCGATGCCTCGATCATGCCCCGGCTGGTCTCGGGCAATACCAACGCGCCATCGATGATGATCGGCGAGCGCGCTGCCGATTTCATCAAGGCCGCGCTGCAATAGAACCCGGTTGCTGGCCTGTCAGTGATGGCAGGCCAGCGCCGCGACGACATCGTCAAGTCGGTCTGGATCACCAAGCGCCAGGACATGGCCCGAAGATGCGGCGTGGAGCGGATCGCCATTCCAGTCACACATCGTCCCACCGGCCCCTTCGACTACTGGCACCAGCGCGGCATAGTCGTGGAGCTTAAGATTGGCTTCGCAGACAATGTCGAGATGGCCTGAGGCCAGCAGGGCATAGTTATAGCAATCGCCGCCCATCACCATCCGGCGGTGGTCAGTCTTGGCGGCCAGGCCCATGAAATGCTGGCCATCGTGATCGTCGAAATAGTGCGGGCCGGTCGTCGCCAGCGTCGCCTCGTTCAGTTCGCGGCAGATGCGGGTGCGGACCGGCTGGCCATTCAGCAGCGTCGGCTGTCCGGTCGCGCCGATCCAGCGCTCACCTAACACCGGTTGGTCAATCACCCCCAGCACTGGCCAGCCATCGACGACCAGCGCGATCAGCGTGCCAAAGATCGGGCGGCCCACCAGGAACGAGGTCGTGCCATCAATCGGATCCAGCACCCAGGTGCGATTGGACGATCCGTTCTCGGCGCCAAACTCCTCTCCGAAGACGGCATCGCGTGGACATTCAGCTTTGAGGATGCGGCGCATTGCCTCTTCGGCCGCGCGGTCGGCCAGAGTTACCGGCGTGGCGTCGGGCTTGCGCTCGCTGGACAGGCCCGATCGGTAATGCGGCAGGATCGCGTGGCGGGCCGCATCGGCCAGACGGTGAGCCAGGGCGATGTCGGCGGCCAGATTCATCCTAGTCGAACAGGCTCGAAACCGAGCTTTCATCCGCAATCCGGCGCATCGCTTCCCCGATCAGCGGGGCAATCGGCAAGATCCGGATCTTGGGGCTACCCTTTGTCTCAGCGTTTGGCTGGATCGAATCGGTGATAACCAATTCCTTCAGCGCCGAACTGGTCACCCGTTCAACCGCCGAGCCCGACAGGACCCCGTGGGTCAGATAGGCGGTAACGCTGTTGGCGCCCGCTTCCATCAGCGCGGCTGCGGCATTGCACAGGGTTCCGCCCGAATCGATGATATCGTCGATCAGGATGCAATCCCAGCCCTTCACATCGCCGATGATGTTCATCACTTCGGACGAACCCGGCTTATCGCGGCGCTTGTCGACAATCGACAGCGGCGCATCGTTGATCCGCTTGGCCAGCGCCCGGGCGCGGACCACGCCGCCAACGTCAGGCGAAACGACCATCAGGTTCTGACCGCCGGTCCGCTGCAGGATGTCCGCCGCCATGACCGGCGCACCATAGAGGTTGTCGGTCGGGATATCGAAAAAGCCCTGGATCTGTCCGGCGTGAAGATCGACCGCCAGCACGCGGTCAGCCCC
>CAZNFV010000010.1:0-26352 GCA_964572445.1 uncultured Novosphingobium sp.
GAGGTGCTGGTGATCGCGACAGGCGCGCAGGCGCGCTGGCTGGGCGTGGAAGGCGAGCAGGCGTTCGGCGGCAAGGGCGTTTCGGCCTGCGCCACCTGCGACGGGTTCTTCTATCGCGGCAAGAAGGTGGTCGTGATCGGTGGCGGCAACACAGCGGTTGAAGAGGCCCTGTACCTTACCAATCATTCGCCCGACGTCACCCTGATCCACCGCCGCGATTCGCTGCGGGCGGAAAAGATCCTGCAGGATCGGCTGTTCGCCCATCCGAACGTCAAAGTATTGTGGAACAAGACGGTTGAGCAGTTCGTGGGTGAGGGGGGCCTGACGGGGGTCGAGCTAAAAGATACCGTAACCGGCGAGACCATGATCGAGCCGACCGACGGGGCCTTCGTTGCCATCGGCCATGCCCCGGCGACCGAGCTGTTCAAGGACGCACTGGAGCTGGATGGCGGCTACATCGTGGTTGAGCCAGGCACGCCCAAGACGGCCATCCCGGGCGTCTTCGCCTGCGGCGACGTGATGGATCAGACCTATCGCCAGGCTGTTACAGCTGCCGGCACCGGCTGCATGGCGGCGCTGGATGCCGAGCGGTTCGTCGCCAACCGGGAGTTTGCCGCGCGGGCTTAGTCGGCTGCGCGTAGTGCAGCGATGATCTGGCCCTGTAGCCAGATCCGGGCCTGCGGCTCAACAAAGCTGTGGCTGGCGCCAGGGCATTTCCGCAAGCGGGCGTCCTGCTTGTCCCAGTTGGCCTGAAAGGCCCGTGCGGTGCGATCGTTTTCTGCAAGCAGGATAGTCACGGGACCGGCGAATGCCCTTAGTCCTTCTGCCATCTGCTGGGCCAGTGGTGTCGGTTTGCTATCCGCCTTCGCCGCCTCGATCAGCGATGCAGCGACAGTGGTCAGTTCGACCTTGCCGGTCAGCAGCCGCCAAAGTGCGCGCGGGCTGCGCAAGCGATTGAGATAATGTCGGCGCAGGACTGAAGGTGGCGTTGGTGGCGGAGCGGGTTCGCTTACTGCTTCGGCCGCTGATTCCGTCTCTGGTTCAAGCTCAGGCTCAAAGGTCCAGGGATTAGCGAGAACCAAGGCATCCAGCCCGCGACCACCGGATAGCATCAGTGCGCTGGCCGCATCGCAGTTAGCGAAGGCGACAATCCGCTTCAGGGTCGGCACATGAGCGCGGAAGGCTGACACCGCCGCGGCGATGTCTGGCTCGGAGCCAGTGAACCCGGCGTTTTCGCCCTCACTGTCACCGGTTCCCCGCCGGTCGAACCGAAAGGTCGGGAAGCCGGCCATCGCGGCTTTTTCGGCGAGGAGCGTCTGGCTTCCCCATGGACCAGAGCGAAGTTCATTCCCGCCGGATACGATCAGCAGGCCAGTACGTCCTGCGGCCGTGTCCAACGTGCCAACCAGGGTGCTGCCTTCGCAGCCGAAGGACACGTGCCGCCGGCTCATCCGCGGATCGACAAGGTCAGATATGCCGCAAGCGCGTCGGCCTGGGTAGCATCGGCATCGGGTTCACTGCGGAGCCACAGTGGGCTGCCATTCAGCACATCTTGATCAATTTCATCCAGGTCCGGCACTGGCAGCGCCGCTTGCAGCTGCTGGACCATAGCTGCGCCAAGGCGATAGCCGGCGAGTTCAATTCCATGTTCCTGCGCCTCGATCAGCAGACCTTCGCCGCTCTCCTCCCGGTCCGCCTCACGACTGGCGAGCACGCGCGCCCGGATCAGCGTGCGCATCAGGCTGGCCCCTTTGATCGGGCCATAGGACCAGCCGGGCAGCCCGGTTGGAACGACCAGGCAACCGCCCCTTACGGCGAAGACATGGGTCGCCTGAAAGTGATTGGCAGCGCTGCTCATCGCCACTGTCCAGTCAAAAAGGGCAAGAGCGGTGAGGTTTGAGATACTCTCGTTCGTGCCCGGCAGGTCGGGCAGGAAGCTATCAATCCCGCTACCGTCAAGCCGGCGCATCACATCAACGCAGAGCCGCCGCATGCGGTGGCCTTCATCAAACAGTGCAGGTACAATCAGCAACCGCTGCGCATTGCCGCGATCAAAGCCTAGCGCATATTCAGCTGCGCTGGATCCGTCGGGCAGGGGGCAGAGATAGCTGGTTGCGTTCACGCAGCTTCGCGCTTGGCCTCGGCGAAGGCGAGCAGGTTCCCGAAGGTCTCGAGCAGCTCGCCATCCACCTCATCATCCTCAATCACGATGTCGAGCCGGTCTTCCATCTCGGTCAGCAATCCGGCCACGGCCATCGAATCCAGTTCGGGCAGATGGCCGAACAGGCCGGTCTCAATGCCGAAAGAATCCGCCTGGCCCGCCTTGAGGCCCAGCACATCGCTCAGAATATCCCGCAGAAGTTGGTCGGTCTGGCTACGCATCGATCCCCCGTGGCGCCTGATTTCCTGTAAGGTGGCGCCTCTAACCATGCGACAGGCCCGCCGCAACCCTGCGCACGACCTTACGTCCGATTGCCGGCCAGACTGCGGGCGACTTCGCTCTGAAGGCTTCGATCCGATACCGGGGGCGGACCTGCTCCATCCAATCACGTTTGTATGGATCATTGCCGGTGCCGAAGTCGATCAATTCCACCTGGTCGCGATCGATAACGTGCTTAAGCAGTGCGGCAGTTAGCGTGGTGCCGGGGGAGAGCGGCTTGGCGTCTTCCGCATGGGCCAGCTTGTGGATGAAGGCGGTGCCGGCTTCAACAGTCCAGAACTGCGCAGCAACCGGCCGCCCATCTGCACAGGCAAGTCCTAAGCGGAGCCTTCCAGCGGCCCCTTCCTGCTCGGCAAAATTGCGCAGGAAAGCGGGGGATGCTTCTGCACCCTTCCAGCTTTGCGCATAGATCGCTTCATAGGCGGCCCAACTGGCGGGATTGAACGTGGTTTCGATGGTGAGCTGAACTTTGTCGGCCTTGCGCGACAGCGTCGTCCGCAAGGGCCCGGAACGTCCGGCGAGGTATTCTGCAAAGCTGCGTCCACCGACCGGAAGAACGTGGTTGACGTCACAAGGTTCGATGAAGGTCACCCAGCCAGCGCTGCGCAGCGCCGTCAGCAGGGCCTCCGCCTCGCCCGCTTCATCCGTAAGGGGGGCAAGCACGAGGTGCTGCGCCTGTCTGGTAAGGTCGTGGGCCAAAGCCGTCAGCAGCGCCCCCCGGTCGGCTCCGGGTGTGAACAACGGCCTCACCCGGAAAGAGTACCAGTTGGATAAACCGTGAAGTTGTGACCCCTGGCGCATCATCGGAACGATCGCGCACTGGTCGGCTTGGCGGCGGACAACAGCAATCAGAGGGGAGAGGCCGCAATACTTGGCCAGACCCTGCCACCATTCCATCCGGTCGAAGGGCGCTTGCGCAGCCGGCGCGCACAGCAGTGCAGCAAGCGCGGCATCGCCTTGCACTTCGGTAAGATCATCGTGATAATCGACAGTAATCAAACGTCCAATATCCCAGTATCCGGAGCATCCACCCTCGTGACCGCCAGCCTGCCGATCGACCCACAGCCGCTCGATCACCTGGCCTTGCGGGGCGATGGCGCCGCGCCGGCGCTAATCCTGCGTAACCGCACCCTTAGCTTCAATGACTTAAGGGAAAGTGTCGGTCTGCTTGCGGGATGGTTGCAGCAGCAAGTCTCTGAACCTGGCGCCCGGATTGCCAGTTGGGCGGCCAAGGGGGAACTTACCTGCCTGTTGCCGCTGGCTGCGGCGCGGGCAGGATTGGTGCACGTGCCGATCAACCCGCTGCTTAAACGTGCTCAGGTGGCCTATATCCTGGCCGATAGTGGTGCCCGGCTTTTGATCGGCACCGCCGCAAGACTGGCTTCGCTGGATCCCGCAGATGTTCCGCTCCGGTGCAGTATTAGGTCTGAACTGGAAGTGGCTGATGAATATAGAAAGAGTGTAGCCCTACTACCCTCTCGGGCAAACCCGGATGACCTGACGGCGATCCTTTACACTTCAGGCTCCACGGGTAAGCCCAAGGGCGTAATGTTGAGCCATGCCAACATGTGGCTGGGGGCGGAAAGCGTGGCCAGTTATCTGGAACTGACGCCTGGCGATGTCACGCTGGCCGTGCTGCCGTTGTCATTTGATTACGGCCAGAACCAGCTGCTTTCCGGCTGGTATGCTGGCGGATGCGTGGTGCCGCTGGACTATCTGACCCCGCGCGATGTGATCAAGGCGGTCGCCAGGCATGGCGTCACAACGCTGGCGGCAGTGCCGCCGCTGTGGGTGCAATTGGCTGAACTGGACTGGCCGGCCGAGACTGCGGCGCAATTGCAGAGGTTAACCAACAGCGGCGGCGCGCTGACCACTCCGTTGGTCCGGCGCCTGCGCGGCTTGTTCCCGCAGGCCCGGCTGTTCGCGATGTACGGGCTGACTGAAGCCTTCCGCTCAACCTTCCTCGATCCCGCGCTGATCGATCGGCATCCAACCTCCATGGGCACGGCAATCCCCCATGCCGAAGTATTGGTTATTGGTGACGATGGCGAAGTCGCTACCGATGGTGCGCAGGGAGAGCTGGTCCACTGCGGTCCGCTGGTGGCTCAGGGTTACTGGCAAGATCCGGAACGGACGGCGGAACGCTATCGGCCCGCGCCAGCTGCCTCGCGCTATGGCGGAATGGCCGTCTGGTCTGGTGACCGGGTGCGGCGGGATGGCGATGGTTTGTTGTACTTCGTTGGCCGGCGCGATGCGATGATCAAGAGCGCGGGAAACCGGATCAGTCCGCAGGAGATTGAGGACGCCGCACTCGGTACCGGCCTGGTGATAGAAGCAGTGGCCTTGGGCCTTCCTGATGAACGGCTTGGCCATGCCGTGCATCTGGTTGTACGCGCCGTAGCTGGGGGCATCGAATTGAGAGAAGAATTCGTGCGTAAACTTATGCAGGAACTGCCGAACTTCATGCAGCCAAAGCAAATTCACTGGCGCGATGCGATGCCGATCTCTCCCAACGGCAAGATCGACCGGACCGGTCTTTATGCGGAGCTGACGGCGTGAAGCCGCTTGGCCCCATTCCGGCCGGGTTCACCACGATTGATGGCGAACTGGCCATTGGCGGGCGCAAGACCAGCGCGCTGGCGGACGAGGCCGGGCGTACGCCGTTGTTCGTCTATTCACGGCCGCACATAGCAGCGCGGGTCGCTGAATTGCGCGCTGCGCTGCCAGATCAGGTAGCGCTGCATTATGCGGTTAAGGCCAATCCCTATGGGCCGGTGTTGCAAACCATGGCTGGTTTGGTTGATGGCTTTGACATTGCCTCTGGCGGGGAACTGACCCTGGTGATCGCCGCCGGGATTGATCCCGCGCGGATCAGCTTTGCCGGACCGGGCAAGCGTGACGCCGAACTGGAGGCCGCAATCGAGGCGGGCGCAACGCTTAATCTGGAATCGGAAGGAGAGGCAGAGCGCGCCATTGCCATTGCCACCCGGCTCGGCAAAACGCCGCGGCTGGCCGTGCGGGTGAACCCGGATTTCGATCTGAAGGGTTCCGGCATGAAGATGGGCGGCGGGGCCAAGCCTTTCGGCGTCGATGCTGATCGAGTTCCGGCATTGGTGCGCCGATTGGTCGAGGCCCGTGCGGATTGGCGCGGTTTTCACATCTACGCTGGCAGCCAGGCGCTTGATGCCGCTGCGATTGCCGAGACCCAGCGCCAGACGATTGCGTTGGCTGCCCGTCTTGCTGCTGAAGCAGGATCCCATCCGCCAGAGGTCAATCTGGGCGGCGGCTTTGGCATCCCCTATTTCCCGGGCGATGTACCCGTTGACCTGGCAGCTGTCGGCCTGGCTCTGGGCGCGGAGTTGGTCAAGCTTCCGTCGGAGTTGGCCGCCACGCAATTCTGTATCGAGCTTGGCCGCTATCTGGTGGGTGAGGCGGGCGTTTACCTGACCCGGATCGTGGACCGGAAGGTCAGCCACGGTGAGGTCTATCTGGTCACCGATGGTGGCCTGCATCACCAATTGGCCGCCTCGGGCAATTTCGGCACTGTGGTGCGCCGGAACTATCCGGTTGCGATTGCCTCGCGCTTCGATGCACCGGTTGAAGAAGAGGCAAATGTGGTGGGATGTCTGTGCACGCCGCTGGATCGCCTGGCCGATAAGGGCGGATTCCCGCGATCAGAAGTGGGTGATCTGATCGCCGTATTCTGCGCCGGGGCCTATGGCGCGACGGCCAGTCCTGCACTGTTCCTCGGGCAAGGGCCAGCAGCGGAAATGTTGGTGTAACGGGCTGCGCAGTAGCTGTCCTGACGCAGTACCGCTCTGGAATTCAACGGCTAAGTGGCCGAAACCGCATGTAAGGCTAACGCAATATTCACCCTTTTTGGGGATACCGGGCATTGATTAGCCGGGTCTTCGAGCGGGAGGGGCATAACCCAATCGACGGCACGGCACTCCGA
Source organism: uncultured Novosphingobium sp. (assembly GCA_964572445.1). Classification (GTDB taxonomy): domain Bacteria; phylum Pseudomonadota; class Alphaproteobacteria; order Sphingomonadales; family Sphingomonadaceae; genus Novosphingobium. The sequence continues at coordinate 6,396 of CAZNFV010000010.1, forward strand.
TTTGAGGACATGCCCGATGCCGATCGACCGCTTCACTCGACTATTGGCCGGAAGCGCCATGGCCAGCCTGGCGCTTGCCGGTTGCGCTGGCGGTGGTCGGCAGGAATTGCCACCGGCGGCCTTCGTCTCGATGCAGGAAGGCCCTGGTGAGGAGTATGTTGTTGGCCCGCTTGATGAGCTGACGATCTTCGTCTGGCGTAATCCAGAGCTTGGCGCACAGGTGCAGGTGCGGCCCGATGGCCGCATCACCACGCCGCTGATCACCGACATGCCGGCCGTGGGGAAGACGCCCAAGATGCTGGCAGACGATATCACCCTGCAGCTCTCGCAATATATCCAGGAACCCCTGGTTTCGGTGATTGTGAACAAGTTCGCCGGCACGTTCAGCCAGCAAGTCCGCGTGGTCGGGGCCACCACAAAGCCGGCCTCAATTCCGTTTCGCGCCAACATGACGCTGCTTGATGCGATGATCGCGGTGGGCGGCCTCAGCGAATTTGCTTCTGGCAACAAGGCGCGATTGATCCGCTTTGACAAGGAAAGTGGCAGCCAGAAAGAATATGCCATCAAGCTGGGCGATCTGCTGCGCAAAGGCGATAGCCAGGCCAATGTCATGCTGATGCCAGGTGACGTCATCATCATCCCCGAAAGCTCGTTCTGAGTAACGGCGCGGCGGAGGCGATCGATGAACAGCATCTATGACGAATTGCGCGCGGCGCTCTATTCGATCTGGCACCGCCGGTGGCTGGCGCTGGCCGTTGCCTGGGGTGTCTGCCTGCTGGGCTGGCTGATCGTGGCGCTGGTTCCAAACAGCTATGAATCCAAAGCGCGGCTCTATGTGCAGCTTGACGATGCCCTGTCGGAAGTAACCGGCGTTGGGGTTGGGGACCGCAAGCGCGATATCGACCGGGTGCAGCAAACGCTGACCAGCGCGGTGAACCTGGAAAAGGTGATCCGCTCTACAGCCATTGGTGAAGAGGTCACCACGCCCAAGCAGATGGAAGTGGCAATTCTGGGCCTGGCCAAGAAGGTCAAGGTTGAGAACGTCAAGGACAGCCTGTTCGAGATCAAGGCTGAGTACGGCGATGGCGCCCGTTCTGATGCCGAGAATGCCAAGATCGCCAGCGACATTGTCCAGAAGCTGATCGACATTTTCCGCGAAGAAAATCTGGCCGGAAATCGCGGCGAAATGTCGCAATCGCTCGAATTCATGAACCAGCAGCTGGCCGATCGCCAGAAAGAGCTGGAAGGTGCCGAGCAGAAGCGACTGATCTTTGAAGCGGCCAATCCTGACCTGATCCAGGGCGGGGCCACTGCCCTCCAGCGGCTTGAAGCGAGCCGGACCGAGCTGCGCGGCATCGATGCCGATCTGGCGGCGGCACAGTCTGCATTGGCGGCCATCAATGGGCAGCTAGCCGGCACGCCGCAGACGCTGCCGGGCGTCGGCGGGCAGGGCGGTGCCCGGGGTGCGTTGGCCGATGCGCAAGCAATGCTTTCCGGAATGCGGCTGCGCGGCCTGACTGAAAATCATCCTGACGTAATTGCCGCGCGCAACCAGGTTAACGCCCTGCGTGGACCGGCGGCTTCGGAAGGCGGACCGGGTGGCATTCCCAACCCAGCGCATAGTTCGCTGGTCTCGATCAAGGCTGAACGCCAGGCCAATGTCCAGTCGCTGCTCTCGCGCCGCGCCGGGGTTCAGGCGGACATTAGCCGGATTACTGGTGCCCAAATTTCCAATCCGGAACTGGCCGCCGAACATCAGCGGATCAACCGTGATTACGACGTGCTCAAGCAGCAGTACGACAAGTTGCTGCAAGACCGCGAAGAGCTGCGCCTGCGTGGTCAGGTTGAAACCGAACACAGCGCCGTCAAGTTCGAGGTGATCGATCCGCCGACGACGCCGCGCGCGCCAGCTGCTCCTAACCGCCCGCTGCTGTTGCTGGCTGTGCTGGTGGTGGGGCTTGGCGCTGGGGTTGCGGCTACCCTGGCCATTGGCCAGCTGCGGTCGACCTTTACCACGACCGCCAAGCTGGAACGGATGACCGGGCTGCCGGTGCTGGGGGCAATCAGCCAGACGCTGACTGATGCGGCGCGGGCCATGCGCAAGCGCCGGCTGAAGCAGTTCTACATGGCCAGCGCCGCCCTTGGCGGGATCTTCGTGCTCCTGCTGGTGGCCGAGTTCATCCAGGTCAGCATGGTAGCGTGAGGGGATCGCAATGACCAAACAGACCAAGATCCCGATGCCGCCGCAAGGTGGGCAGAGTGACGGGCAGGGCACGCTGATTGAGCGGGTCGTGCGTAACTATGACCTCGTCCGGCTGGCGCCGGCTCCGATCCCCGAGGCCTTGATTCCACCTGCGGCCAAGCGCCGCCGCTATCGGCGTGCGGGCGAAGTGGCCGAGGTCGCCGAGGTCGCCGAAGTGGCAGAAGTGGCAGAAGTGGCCGAAGCTGCAGCGGTGGCTTCGAAACCCGAACCAGCAGCTCCAGCCGCGCCGGCGGTACGGCCTGAGGTGGTCACGCCCGAAGTGATCGAAGCACCGGCTGCGGGCTCCGCGTTGGTCGCAGCAGTCCAGCCAGTCCCGTTCAATGGGCCGCGCCGCCAGATAGCGCGCCAGCACCTCCGCGACACCGGGTTGATTGTGCCCGAAGCCCCGGTGACCGCACTGCTGGAAGAGTTTCGGATCGTGAAGCGGCAACTGTTGTTCAACGCCAGTCAGTTACAGCAGCAAGGCATGGGTTATGCGGCTCAGCGCGTGCTGATTTGCTCGCCGCATCCGGGTGAAGGGAAGACCTTCACCGCAGTAAACCTGGCGCTGGCAATCGCCGCTGAAAAGGAAACTGAGGTCCTGCTGGTCGATGCTGACTTCGCCAAGCCATCGGTGCTGTCCTCGCTCGGCATGCAAGGCGGCAAAGGACTGATGGATGCCCTGTCCGATCCGTCGCTGGACGTCGCGGATTGCGTGCAGGGAACGGACATATCGGGCCTGTGGGTGCTGCCCGCTGGCAGCGCCACGACATCGGACAGCGAATACCTGTCGAGCTCTCGCACGCGCGAGGTGCTTGATCGCCTGGTCGAAGGGGCGCCGAACCGCTTCGTGATCTTTGATTCACCCCCGGCGCTCGCGGCTTCACCTGCGGCCGAACTGGCGAAGTATGCGGGTCAGGCGGTGGTGGTAGCCCGGGCAGACCGCACTGGACATGGCTCGCTTGCAGACGCGATCCGCCTGCTCTCCGCCTGTCCGAACATCCAGTTACTGTTGAACGCCGTCCACTTTAGCCCAAGCGGTCGCCGCTTCGGTTCTTACTACGGTTACGGAGGGTAAAATGACCCGTGAATTCCGATATATGATGGCGACGCTCGCTGTCGGTACCGCCCTGGCCCTGCCGCTTGCGGCCCAGGCTCAGTCGCTTTCCTATGGTGACGTTTCGGGCGGCGGAACAACTGCCTCATATGGCCGTGGCGACGTCGCTCAGGAAAGCGACGATGATGGCGGTGACGCCCCTGTATCGCGCGCGCGTGGCGGCAAGAAGATCAAGGTGACGCCATATATCGAAGCGCAGCAGGTCGTCTTTGCTGACCTCACACCCGGCAATGAAATCCTGACCTATTCCGTGCTTTCGGCAGGCGTCGATGCGGCGATTGCCGGGCGCAACAATCAGGCTTCGATCTCAGCGCGCTATGAACGGCGCTTTGGCTGGGGCAGCGCAACGGATTCCGATTCCGTTAGCGGCGTCGCTCGGGCTTCGCTGGCCATTGCGCCGCAGATCCTGACGCTTGAAACCGGTGCAGTCGCAGCGCGAACCAGCGTTGCCAACAACGGCGCCGCTATCACTGGCGGACAGAATTTCGGCGACAGTGTCACCCAGATTTACTCGGTCTACGCAGGGCCGCACTTGAAGACAAAAGTCGGCAATGTCGGGCTGACCGGCTCCTATCGCCTTGGCTATACGCGCGTGGACACCCCTGATCTGGCTCCGGCCGTTGCGGGAGGCGGCCTGGCCGATCTGTTCGATGATTCGATCACGCACAATGCGGCGGTGCGGGCTGGCGTGAAGCCGGGCGATGGACTGCCCGTCGGCGTTGGTGTCGGCGCTGGTTATAACCGCGAAGATATCTCCAATCTCGATCAACGGGTCGAAGATCGCTGGGTGCGGGGTGATGTCACTGTGCCGATAAGCCAGGACCTGCATATCGTCGGCGGGGTTGGCTATGAAAAGGTTCAAGTATCCAGCCGCGATGCTGTTCGTGATCCCGTTACCGGAGCGGCCGTTACAGGCAGTGATGGTCGCTATGTCACGAACCAGAGCGGTCCACGCGCGATCGCTTACAACGCGGATGGCCTGATCTGGGATGCCGGCGTCGTCTGGCGTCCCGGCCATCGAACTGCGCTGGAGGCCCGGTTCGGCCGCCGGTACGGCTCAACCAGCTATTCCGGCAGCTTTGCCTATGCGCCCGACACACGCAGCAGCATCAACGTTACAGTCTACGATTCGATCAATGGATTCGGCGGGCAGCTGAACAATGCCCTGGCCACCTTGCCGACCGAGTTTGAGGCAGTGCGTAATCCGTTCAATGGTTCGCTTAGTGGTTGCGTCGCGGCGGCAGGCGATGTTGCGGGGGGGCAAAGCCCATGCCTGAGCAACGCACTTGGCTCGGTCCGTAGCTCGGTGTTCCGGTCACGCGGGGTCGCGGCAAGCTACGCAGTTACTGGCAACCGGCTCCAGTACGGGGTTGGCGCTGGTTATGATCGCCGCAAGTTCATTGCTGCCCCTGGCACCGTGCTGGCTGCGGCCGATGGCGTAGTGGATGAGAACGTCTGGGTTGCGGCCTATCTCAATGGCCGGATCGACCGAAATTCAAGCTTCGCAATGAATTTGAACGGTAATTTGTACCAAAGCGGTGACCCCTTGGTTGGCGACATCACGGCAGTTGGCGCGACCGCTGCCTATTATCGCCAGCTGACCCACAAACTGACCGCCAGCGCCGCCGTGGGTGTTGAGGGGATCAAGCGCGATGCACTGCCAGAAGCCTGGTCCAGCCAGGCGCTGGTCGGCCTGCGGTATTCGTTCTGAGCCTGACGGAGTGATAGATATGTTTAACGATTTCTACGGGCTCAGCGGGCGTCCATTCCAGCTTACGCCGGATCCCACGTTCTATTTCGAGAGCCTGACCCACCGCAAGGCGCTGTCATACCTGTCGTACGGGCTGGCGCAGGGCGAAGGCTTCGTGGTGATCACGGGTGAGGTTGGCGCGGGTAAATCGACGCTGGTCGCCCACCTGATGGCAACGATCGATCCGGCCCGGCTGACTGCCGCCCAGATCGTTACCAGCAAGCTTGATGGCGAAGAGCTGGTTCATATCGTGGCTCAGGCTTTTGGTCTGATCGTCGATGGCCATGACAAGGCTTCTGCGCTCGGCGCCATCGAGGCGTTCCTGCATGATGAAGCCCGCGCTGGCCGCCGCTGCCTGTTGGTGGTGGACGAAAGCCAGAATCTTGAACTTGATGCGTTGGAAGAGCTGCGGATGCTCTCCAACTTCCAGCTGGGTGCACATCCGTTGCTGCAGACCCTGCTGCTGGGACAGCCGGAATTCCGCGAGATGATCCAGGACCACCCCCAGCTGGAACAGCTGCGCCAGCGGGTGATCGCGGCGCATCACCTTGAGGCGATGGAACTGGGTGAAGTTCAGCACTATATCGAGCACCGGCTCCGCTGTGTGGGCTGGATTGGCAATCCCCAGTTTGATCAGGGGGTCTTCACCGCTATTTTCGAAGCCTCGGGCGGCGTGCCCCGCCGGATCAACCAGGTTTGCAACCGCCTGATGATGCTTGGCGCGGTTGAACAGCGCAGCCGGATCGACCGGGCCATGCTTGGCCAGGTTCTGGACGAGCTGGAGCTGGATGGCACCATGCAGCTCAAACGGATTGACCCCAAGCCAGCCCCGGCTCCGGTGGTCGAGCCTGCTGCCTTTGAAACGGCGGCCCCTGTCACCGTGGCCGAGGCCGAACCGGTTGGAATGGGGAGCATTGCTGCGGCCCAATTGCAGGCCATGCTGGCCGAGCGAGATGCCCAGATTGCCGAGTTGCAGCAAGCCGTGATTGAACTGGCGAACGAGCGCGAAGCCGATCTGGTTCGTCCCGTACCTGACCAGTCAAACCTGGCTGGGCTTGAGACTAAATTCGCCACGCTCGAGGCCAAGATGCTGGAGCAGGAGCGGACGATCCGGCACACCCTGACCATGCTGATCGAGTGGATTGAGGCTGAAGACGCAAACCGCGCTGCGGCCTGACGCAAGGTCCGCAAGATGCACGTTTCCTCACCTCGCGTGGTCAACGGCCTGTCGGTCGATGTCGAAGACTGGTTCCAGGTCGGCGCGTTCGAGAACGTGATTGATCGCCACTCATGGGATTCACTATCCGACCGGGTCGAGCGCAATGTCGAGCGGATCCTTGATCTGTTCGAGGCTTGCGATGTTCGGGGCACGTTTTTCACGCTGGGCTGGGTGGCGCAGCGGCACGGCCCGTTGATGCGCCGGATTGTCGAAGCTGGACACGAATTGGCTAGCCATGGCTGGGACCACGCCCGGGTTCATATGCTTGGCCGCGAGGCTTTCGCCTGCGACGTTGAGCGCGCACGCAAGGTGCTGGAGGATACATCGGGCGTCGCGATCACGGGCTATCGCGCGCCCAGTTTCTCGATCGATCAACGCACGCCCTGGGCCTATGCCGTCCTGGCAGAGCAGGGCTATGCCTACAGCTCCAGCGTCGCGCCGATCACTCACGATCACTATGGATGGCGCGATGCGCCGCGTTTTGCCTTCCGCCCGTTAGCCTGGTCGCCGCTGGTGGAACTGCCGGTGACGACGGCGCAGTTCGCCGGTAAGCGCCTGGCGGCCGGCGGTGGGGGGTTCTTCCGCGTGCTGCCCTATGCCTTCTCACGCTGGGCGATCCGTCAGGTCAACAGCCGCGATCAACGACCGGCGGTGTTCTATTTCCACCCATGGGAAATTGATCCCTCGCAGCCGCGTGTGGTGGGGGCCCCGCTGCGCTCAAAGTTGCGGCACTATACCAACCTGGCGGTTATGGCGGAAAAGCTGGAACAGCTGATCCGGGAATTCGCCTGGGGGCGGATGGACCTTGTGGCCTATCGTGAAGCACCGAAAGCGGTGGAGTTGGCTGCGTGAATGCGCCGTTCCGCCTGGCTGCCCGTCCGGTCACATTGGATCCTGCCGAACCGCAGCAGGCGGCGCGGATCGAAGCCTTTGTGGCAGCGCACCCAGAAGGCACGGCGTTCCATCGTCCGGCCTGGTTGTCTGCGGCTGCGCGCGGCTCTGGCAACACGGCCCTCGTACTTGGGCTGGAATGCGGGTCAGAGCTGACGGCGATCCTCCCGCTGCTCGAAGTTCACTCGCCACTGTTCGGCAGTGTGATGGTTTCGAGCGGCTTCGCCGTTGGCGGCGGCGTGCTTGCCCAAGGGGATGCGGATGCCGAAGCTTTGCTGGCGGTCGCAGAGGACCTGGCTGTGCAGCATTCCTGCCAGACGATTGAACTGCGCGGCGGACCGCTGCCAGATGCACGGCCAGGCTGGAACGTCCGGCACGATTCCCACTGCGGCTATGCGGCTGAGCTGGCTGCCGATGATGAAGCCCAACTGCTGTGGATACCGCGCAAACAGCGCGCTGAAGTGCGCAAGGGGCTGGCGGCGGAACTGACAGTTTCGATCGGTCATTCAAGTGCTGACCGGGCTGCGCATTACCGTGTCTATGCCGAAAGCGTCCGCAACCTGGGCACGCCCGTCTTCCCGAAACGCTTGTTTGCCGAAGTGCTCGGCGCGTTTGGAGAGAACGCCGATATTCTAACTGTGCGGCACCAGGGGCAACCCGTGGCCAGCGTGCTGTCGCTTTATCATGGCGGCGCGGTGATGCCCTATTGGGGTGGCGGCACTGCGACCGCGCGGAAGCTGCGGGCCAATGACCGGATGTATTTCGAACTGATGCTCCATGCCCGTCGGCGGGGCTGCACCCGGTTCGACTTTGGGCGCTCCAAGGTTAATTCCGGGGCGGGTGAATTCAAGAAGAACTGGGGCTTTACTCCCCAGCCGCTGGGCTATGCCAGCTGGACAGCCCCGGGTGCTGCGGCGCGCGATGCCGATCCAACCAGCGGCCGCCACGCCGCCCGAATAGCGCTGTGGAAGAAGTTGCCATTGCCGGTCGCCAATCTGGTTGGCCCTTTCATTTCCCGGGGACTGGCATGAGCAACGAAATCCTGTTCATTTCGCACCGCATGCCTTTTCCGCCCGATCGCGGGGACAAGATCCGCTCGCACCATGTGCTGAAGCGGTTGGCCAGTCTCGCGCCGGTTCATGTCGCGACCTTCGCTGATGACGATCGTGACCTGGCCGAGGAGGTTGAACTGGCCGCTGTTGCGCGGAGCTATTGCCTGGTCCGTCGAGTCAAGCCGCTGGTCCTGGCCGGGCTGCAAGCGCTGGCCCAGCGCGCTCCAGTCAGCTTGACGGCCTTCGCGAATGCGGAACTGGCGAACTACGTCGAGAGCGTGCTGCGCAACCGTTCGATCGGCACGATCTATGTGTTTTCGGGTCAGATGGGGCAGTATATCCCGGCCTGGTTCACGGGACGAGTGGTCTACGATTTCGTCGATGTCGATTCCGCGAAGTTTGATGCTTACGCCGAACGCGATCATGGATTGCGCCGCTGGATCAACGCGCGTGAAGCCCGCTTGCTGCGCGCCGAGGAAGAACGCCAGGCACAGCGCGCGACCGTCAGCCTGCTGGTCTCGGATGAGGAAGCCGCGCTATTCCGCTCCCGCCTTTCCTCTGCTGCCGCCTGCGATGTCCGCGCGCTGCGCAACGGTATCGACAGCAGGTTCTTTGATCCCGGCGCAATCCGTCCCGCGGCCCGAATGCAGGAGTTCGATGGACCCCGGCTGATCTTTACCGGGCAGATGGACTATGCCCCCAATATCGAAGCTGCAATGCGCGTAATCGTTCGGTTGCTGCCCGCTATTCGTGCGCGCAGCCCCAACGCAACGTTTCACATTGTCGGGCGCAACCCTCCAGCAGAGTTGACCAGTTTTGACGGCCATGACGGTGTCTATGTTTGGGGCGGCGTTGACGATATGCGGATCTGGTTGGCCGGCGCAGACATTGCCCTGGTCCCGCTGGAAATTGCGCGCGGCATTCAGAACAAAGTGCTTGAGGCGATGGCGATGGCCTTGCCAGTCGTAATGACCGGAGCTGCCGCGACGGGTATCGGCGGGACCGAAGGCCAGCATTTTGTCGCGGCAGACAGCGACATCGTCCTGATTGATCGGGTCGCTCAGCTTATCGCCCACCCGCGGCAGGCATTGGCGATGGGCCGGGCGGCTCGCGAATATGTGGTCGATAATATGAGCTGGCAGGCCTGTCTTGCGCCGCTCCCGGGCCTGCTCAACCTCCCAACGGGGTCACAGCGCGATGCGGCCTGAGGCGTTCGGCCGTTCCGTCTATTCCAGCACATCTGCAGCGTGGCCACAGGCCTTGCTGCGACTGGGTCTGGTCTGGCTGGCTCTGATTTTGGCGTTCGCCGCTGACTGGGCAGCGATGGCGCGGCAGTGGTGGGATAGCTCAACTTACAATCACATTTTGCTGGTCCCCGTGATCCTGGCCTGGCTGGTTTCGCTGCGTCTGGGCGAACTGCGCAAGTTGACCCCGCAAGCCTGGGCGCCGGGGCTCGCCCTTGTTGGCGCAGGCGTCCTGTTATGGGTACTGGGTCGTTTTGCCGGGTTCAGCCTGATCCAGCAGGCTGGTGCTGTTCTGGTGCTGCAGAGTAGCTTGCTGGCCTTAATGGGACCGCGCGTGGCGCTGGGGCTGCTGTTCCCCTTGGCCTACATGGTTTTTCTGGTCCCGTTCGGGGATGAAATCGTCCCGCAGCTTCAGATGATCACGGCGGCCCTAACCGTTGGTCTGGTTAAGCTTAGCGGTATTCCGGCAGTTATCGACGGCGTATTCATCGATACCCCGGCCGGACTGTTTGAAGTGGCTGAGGCCTGTTCTGGCGTGAAGTTCCTGATTGCCATGATCGCCTTGGGTGCGCTCGTTGGGAATGTCTGCTTTCGCAGCTGGAGCCGGCGTGTCCCTTTCATGGCGCTCTGTGTGGTGGCGCCGGTCCTAGCCAACGGCGTGCGCGCATGGGCGACGATCTTCGCAGCGCAATATGTCGGAGCGGAGAAGGCCGGTGGGATCGATCATATCATCTACGGGTGGTTCTTCTTCGCCATCGTTATCGCGGCGGTGCTAGGGATTTCCTGGCGCTTTTTTGACCGATCGGTTGATGATCCGATGATCGACGCCGGTGCGATCGAACGAATGTCTTTGCCGCGAAAGCTGGAAGGCCGGTCGACGAGTGCCGCGCTGGTGATCCTGCTTGGCGCTGGCCTGGTGCTGGGCGGGCAAGCCTGGGCCCGCGCCGCAGAAGCGATGCTGGCACCACTGCCGCAGCAGATTCACCTGCCGCAGGTCCCGGGCTGGCAGCGGGTAGATTACGCTCCGGCAGTGCCATGGCAGCCCCGTGCTGCCGGCGCTGCGCATCGGTTGCTTGGGCGCTATGCTGATGGCCAGGGCCGCAAGGTCGATGTGTTCATTGCGCTCTATCCCGCCCAAAGCGAAGGCCATGAAGCCAGCGGCTTTGGGGAAGGGGCCCTGCCTGAAAACAGCGAATGGGCCTGGAACAGCGCTGGCCCGCCGATTCTTGGGGCCAAGACCGATCTGTTGCGCGCTCGCGCCGATGTCGAGCGGCTGGCGGCAACCTATTATCGCAACGGAGAACTGCTGACGGGCAGCGCCCTTCAGCTAAAGCTGGCAACGATCACCGATCGCCTGCTGCTGCGGCGTGAGCCAACCACAATGTTGATCCTTTCAAGCGAAGTCGCGCCTTCAGCAGACCCGGCGGCCACGCTCAACCGGTTCCGGGCTGCGACCGGACCGGTCGGTCCGTGGATGGACCGGATCGTGGCACTCCGCTAGGCAACAACACATATGTGCGGAATTGCCGGTATCTTTCATCTGACTACGCCCAAGCCGGTCGACCCCGCGCGGGTCGGGCGGATGTGCGGGGCGATGGCCCATCGAGGCCCCGATGGGCAGGGGGTGTGGACTGCACCTGGGGTTGGACTGGGGCATCTGCGGCTATCGATCATCGATCTGGCAGGGTCTCCACAGCCGATGGCGTCCACCGATGGCCGCGCCATGCTCGTCTTCAATGGCGAGATCTACAATTACCGGGAACTGCGGCACGAGCTGCGCGCCACCGGTGCAACATTCCGCACCGATGGCGATAGCGAGGTGATCCTGGCGGCCTGGCAGAAATGGGGGCCCGATTGCTTGCCCCGACTGCAAGGGATGTTCGCTTTCGCAATCTACGATCTGGAAGCGCGGACCTTGTTCCTCGCGCGGGACCGCCTGGGGGTGAAGCCGCTGTTCTATGCCCCGCTGAGCGACGGGAGTCTGGCTTTTGCGTCCGAGCTTAAGGGACTGACCGCCCATCCGTTGCTGCGGCGCGAGGTCGATCCGCTGGCGATTGAGGACTATCTGGCCTGGGGTTATGTCCCTGACCATCGGTCAATCCTTGCAGGCGTCCACAAGCTGCCGGCCGGGCATTCGCTGACGCTTCGCCACGGAGCTCCGCTGCCGCAGCCGTCACAATGGTGGGACGTCAGTTTTGCCGAGCGGCGGCAGGGCCGCGCAGCTGATCTTGAAGCGGAATTGCTGCACCTGCTGCGCCAGGCAGTAACATCTCGGATGGTGTCCGATGTTCCGCTCGGGGCGTTCCTGTCGGGTGGGGTCGACAGTTCCAGCGTGGTTGCCTTAATGGCTGAGGCGAGCAACAGCCCAGTGAACACCTGCAGCATCGGGTTTGATGAGGCGGCGCTGGATGAGACGGCCTATGCCCGGATCGTCGCCGAACGCTTTGGCAGCAATCATCGCGCCCGCACAGTCGGCAGTCATGATTTTGAGCATGTCGATACGCTGGTCGATATGTTTGATGAACCGTTTGCGGATGCTTCAGCTCTGCCAACCTGGCGGGTCAGCCAACTGGCGCGGGAGACGGTAACCGTGGCCCTGTCCGGCGACGGTGCGGACGAAGCGCTGGCCGGTTACCGTCGCCACCGGTTCCACCATGCGGAAGAACGGATACGCGGGTTGCTGCCCGGCGCGCTGCGGCAGCCGGTGTTCGGGGCGCTTGGTGCGATCTACCCCAAGGCCGACTGGGCCCCGCAGCAGTTACGCGCCAAGGCAACATTCCAATCACTCGCGATCGATGGGGCGCATGGTTATGCGCGAGCAGTCGGCTTTACGCCGCCCGAGTTGCGGGCGCGGCTCTATACTCCGGAATTCTTGAGGGAGCGCGGCGAGTACCGGGCGGAACAGGCTTTTGTTTCGGTAATGCGCAACGCACCTGCTCGCTCTGGATTGGATCAGGCGCAATATGCTGACCTCAAGTTCTGGCTGCCCGGCGATATCTTGACCAAGGTCGACCGCACATCAATGGCGGTTAGCCTGGAAGCACGCGAACCTCTGCTCGATCATCGCCTGATAGAATTCGCTGCAGCCTTGCCAGAACGGCTGCGTCTGCGCAGCGGGCAGGGCAAGTGGCTCATGAAGCAGGCCATGCGGCGGTATCTACCGGATGAGATACTGTTTAGGCCTAAGCAGGGCTTTGTGACCCCGATCAGTCAGTGGCTCCGCGGTCCGCTTGCCGGGCCGGCTCGCGCGATTGGCAACAGCACCGCGCTGGCCCGCACGGGGTGGTTCGATGGGGCAGCATTATCGCGGATTGCAGAGGAACATATTGGGGGCCGGGCAGACCATGGGCGCTTGCTGTGGCAACTACTGATGCTCGATCGATCGCTGGCTCGGCTGGGTATTATCGCCTGACGCTTGACCGCGTGCCAGCATAGGGTAGCTTCCCATTGTGAATCCGCGAGATTCCAGGGGGAGGGTGGCAATGGGCGCAGCGCCCGATAGCGTCGGAAGAGCCAAACAGCTAAAGCTGGTGGCAGTGTTGGTAATACTAGGTGTGCTGCTTTATTTCGGTGGCCGATCGGCTGGCCTGTGGGGCGATCCTGATCGCGAACTAAAGCTCTACGGCAATGTCGAGATTCGCGAGGTTCAGCTGGGTTTCCGGGTTGGTGGACGGGTCAGCAAGCTACTTGTCGACGAAGGAGATCGCGTCGCCCCTGGCCAAGTCCTGGCTGAACTCGATACGCGGCCTTATGATGATCGGCTGGCTGGAGCCGCTGCCAGGCTGGATGCGGCGAGCGCTGCTGCCGCGCGGGATACGAATGGCTCGCGCCCGCAGGAAGTGGGCGAAGCGCAGGCCACCGTTGCTGCGGCCGAGGCGCGATTGAGTGAAGCGCGGCGCCAGCTCGATCGGCGTCAGGCTCTGGTCGGACAGGGCTTTATCAGCAAGGCTGATGTCCAGACGGCAGAGGCCAATGTTGCCGCTGCTGACGCCAGCCTGGCTGCATCCCGCAATGTCCTCTCGCTGGCGCAAGAGGGCGTCCGGTCTGAGGATCGCGCCGCCAGTGAGGCTTCGCGCGATGCCGCAATAGCAGAGCGCCGCGCGGTTCAGACCGACATATCTGACACCAGGATCACTGCGGCCGAACCGGGTCAGGTGCTGACCCGCGCGCGCGAAGTGGGCGCGATTGTCCAGCCGGGCCAGACGGTGTTGACCGTTGCCCTGACGCAACCGGTCCGCGTGCGGGCCTATGTGGCCGAGCCCGACCTGCCCAAGGTCCGCCCTGGCATGTCGGTTTCGGTCAGCGTTGATGGGAGCGACAAGCGCTGGCCTGCCAAGATTGGCTACATCGCCCCGGTTGCGGAATTCACGCCCAAGACCGTCCAGACAGAGCAGCTGCGCGCCGATCTGGTCTATCGCTTGAGGCTGACGGTGGAAGATCCGCAGGGCGAGCTGCGTCAGGGGCAACCGGTTACCGTAATCATCCCCCGCAGCGAAAAGCGCTGAGCCTGCTTCATGGCCGAAGCTCCGCTCCTTCGGCTTGAGGGCATATCCAAAAGCTTCAAGGGCGCGCGCCGCGGGGCGCCGCCGGTTGAAGCTTTGCGCAATGTCTCGCTTTCCCTGGCGCCTGGCAGGCGGCTCGGTCTGGTTGGTCCGGACGCGGGGGGTAAGACCACCTTGATGCGCATCCTGGCCGGCCTGGTTGATGTGGATAAGGGGACTGTGGAATTGCTCGGCGGGCCGGCGGAGCAGCTTGATCGCAGCGAGGTAGGCTACATGCCCCAGAGCGGGGCGCTTTATGGAGAGTTGAGCGTCCAGCAGAACCTTGAGCTCTATGCGCGGCTGCGCGGGGTGGAGCCGCGGGACAATCCAGAGCGGATGGAGCAGCTCTACCAACTCACGGGCCTCGCCGCATTTCGCGCCCGCGCGGTTAGCAAGCTGTCGGGCGGAATGCGGCAAAAGCTGGCGATGGCCTGTGCCGTTGTGGCTGCGCCGCGCCTGATGCTGCTGGATGAACCTTCAGTCGGGGTGGATCCGGTTTCGCGCCAGGAAATCTGGCAATTGGCGATGGAGCTGTCTGGCCCAAGCTCCAGCCTGGTCTGGACCACCAATATCCTTGAAGATGCGGCGCGCTGTGATGAGATCGTGCTGCTGCATGAGGGCGAGATCCGCTATCATGGTCCGCCCGCAGGGCTGGCGGCCAGAGCGGACGGGCGCTGCTTCTCCAAACCGCTGCCACAGGGTGTCCGTCGGCAGGCGCTGCAATCGCTTCTGTTGGATCCGAATGTCGTATCAGGGCGGATCGAGGGCGGCGAATTACACGCAGTGACTCGCCAGTCCGTCCCGCCAGATGGTGCGGGTTGGAAGTCGGTTGCTGCAAGTCCCGATGAAGGCTTTGCGGCTATGCTTGATGATGGCGTGCCGCTAAAACCGAGTGCGCTAGCAGAGGCCTTTCCGCTTCGACTCGATCAACCTGATCAACCGGCAATCGCTGCAATTGGTCTAACTCGCCGCTACGGGGACTTTGTTGCGGCGCAGGACATTTCCTTCTCGGTCAGGCCGGGGGAAATCTTTGGCT
The DNA here is from genome assembly GCA_964572445.1 of uncultured Novosphingobium sp. Taxonomy (GTDB): domain Bacteria; phylum Pseudomonadota; class Alphaproteobacteria; order Sphingomonadales; family Sphingomonadaceae; genus Novosphingobium. Next base: position 21,488 of record CAZNFV010000010.1, read on the forward strand.
TGTTGGGGCCCAATGGGGCGGGGAAATCGACCACTTTCCGTATGCTCTGCGGATTGGCGACGCCAAGTGCGGGGCGGGGGACAGTGGCCGGTCGTGACCTGTCCGTTGCGCGAGCGGCGGCGCGTCAGGCACTGGGTTACATGCCGCAGAAGTTCTCGCTTTATGGTGATTTGACCGTATCTGCGAACCTGCGGTTTGTTGCCGGCGCTTATGGCCTGACTGGGGTCACCCAGCGGACAGCGATCGAGCGGATCATCGCCGCACTGGGGCTGGAACCGTTCGTCAATTCCGCCGCCGGACTTTTACCTTTGGGGGTCAAGCAGCGCTTGGCCCTTGGTGCGGCGGTACTGCACACGCCGCCGGTACTGTTTCTCGATGAACCAACGTCGGGCGTCGATCCACTGGTCCGGCGGGAGTTCTGGCATCACATCACCGCAATCGCCGCGCGCGGCACGGCGGTGTTGGTGACGACGCACTTTATGGATGAGGCGGAGAACTGCGATCGTCTGCTGGTTATCAATCGCGCGCAGACCATCGCCCAAGGTACGCCGGATGAACTGCGACAAGCCATCCCTGGCGGCGCGATTGCGCCTTCTTTGGAAGCCGCGTTCTTCAGCCTGATCGACACCCAGCGGCGTGCGCTGGCTGAGGCTGCGGCATGACCAAGCGTGACCCGTTATTCTGGCGCCGCGCCAGCGCGATCCGGGCCAAGGAATGGGCTCAGATCTGGCTCGACCCATCCACCTTTGGGCTGGTCGTGCTGATGCCCTTGATCCTCATGTTCCTGTTCGGCAGCGCGGTTACGCTTGACGTCAGGGGCACGCGAACCGGCGTGATTGACCTTGATCGCACGCAAGCATCGCGCGATCTCGTGGCCACTCTGGCGGCCAACGACTATTTCCGCATTTCCGAACAGCCAAGCGTGGTTGAAGCGAAGCCGGCCCTCCTTAGCGGGGCGCTGCGCGGGTTCGTGGTGATTCCTGATGGGTTCGAACGCGATCTTGCCGCTGGGCAAGTGCCATCCCTCCAGCTCGTTTCCGACGGCACGCAGGTGAACACCGCCACACTGCTGGCGGCCAACTTGCGCGGCACATTGCGCAACTGGACCGAGGCTAGGGCGCGCGCGCGACCAGTCGCCCCCACAACCGCTAAGCGTGATCGCCCGTTATACATACAATCCGGAACTGGAGAGCCGCTACACGCTCGTGCCCGGAGCGATCGGCATCGTTATGGCAATGATCGGCAGCCTGCTGACTGCGCTGATCATGGCGCGCGAGTATGAGCGGGGGACGATGGAGGGGCTCCTCTCAACGCCGATATCGATCCCCGGCCTCGTGATCAGCAAGCTGCTGCCCTATTACGTGCTGGGGCTGGCCTCGACCGGAATTTGCGTGGCTGTGGCGGTGCTGGGTTATGGCTTGCCGTTCCGGGGCTCGTTCCTGGCCCTGTTTCTGGTCTCATCGGCATTTCTGGCGGCGGTGCTGGGGCAAGGGCTCCTAATTTCAGCCGGCACGAAGAACCAGTTTGTTTCGACCCAGTTTGCGCTGCTGTCAGGCTTTCTGCCATCGCTGCTGTTGTCGGGCTTTCTGTTTGAGATTGATTCCATGCCGATCGCCATTCAGTGGCTGACCTATATCGTCCCCGCGCGCTATCTGATTCCGCCGCTGCAAAGTGTATTTCTGGTTGGTGACATCTGGACGATGTTCCTGCCCAATATCCTTGCCTTGCTGGGGTTCGGGGCCTTCTTCTTTCTGCGGGTGACCCGCGCGATCAAGCGGCAGATTGCATGAGCAGGGCGCTGGTTCGAATCCTGGCCATGGCGTTGAAGGAACTCGCTGTGGTGCTGCGTGACCGGCGGGTCTTGACCACCCTGGTCGCAAGCCCGGTGATCCAGTTGGTGCTGTTCGGCTTCGCGACGACGCTTGAGGTCAAGAACGTCTCGCTCGGGCTCGTGAACCGCGACAACGGGGTTGTTGCTGAACAGTTTCTGGCGGCGGTCGGCGCAAGCAACAACGTGCGCCGGATCATTGTGTACCCGAATGAGCAGGCGCTTGGTGAGGCTATCGAGCAGCGCGAAGTCTTGGGTGGAATGATCCTGCCGCCAGACTTGTCGGCCCGGATTGCACGCGGCGATGAAGCGAAGGTAGGGCTCCTGCTGGATGGACGAAGAGTCAATGCTTCGCAGATAGTTGCATCGTATATCTCAGAGATTGCAGCAACGAATGGCGCACAATCATCGGTGCGTGGTTCCGTGCCGAATCTCGTGGTGCGCAACTGGTATAACCCCAATCTGGACTACAGCTGGTTCACCCTGCCTGGAATGATCGCAGTGATCACCACAGTGCTGGTCCTCTCGGTCTCGGTTCAGGCGATTGCCCGAGAGCGGGAGTTCGGATCGTTTGATCAGCTGATGGCCCTGCCGATGCGCCATGGGGAGATACTGCTGGGTAAGGCAGTTCCGGCCACGCTGGTTGGGCTGTTCAATGGTTCGTTCTATGTCCCGATGGTTGCGCTGCTATCGGACGTGCCGTTCCGCGGTTCTTATCCCCTGGTGGTTGGGGCAATTGCGGCGTTCAGTCTGGCGGTCAGCGCGATCGGATTGGCCATTTCAAGTGCGGCGGCCAACCAGCAGCAGGCCTTTTTGGGGGGGTTTCTCGTAATCGTACCGATGATTTTGCTGTCAGGCTATGCGAGCCCGATTGACGGGATGCCGGGCTGGCTTCAGGTCATTGCGGCGATCGATCCGCTCAGCCACTTACTGGCGGTTTGTCACGGGGTGTTCCTGAAAGATATGCCGGCCGCGATGATCGCCTCCCACATCTGGCCGATGCTTTTGTTTGCCGCAGCATCCTTGGCATTGGCTTTTGGACTGTTGCGCCGGCGCACCAATTAACGGATTTTGAGACTCGCGGTGACGGGGCAGATCAAAAATGCTTTGCCAAGCGAGTCCACCCTCGGTTAGATTCGTATAAACAACAGGTATGGGGCTTTCACCACGTTCCTGAAACGGGTTATTTGTGGGGCATTTATGGATCGACTTTCAGGCGGTCTCTCAGGTTCTGGGGCTCATAATGATGAGGCGGAAAGCACCGCAGACGGGATAAGCGGCGATAACAAATTGCTGCTTCAGCAGGCCCAGTTACGCTTAGCGGTTCCCGAGGCTCTGTTCGCGCTCAATGAGCTTGATGTGCTCTATAGTGAGAGTGAGGAAGCACTTTGGACCTATATGCGGCCATCGGCTCGGCCCAGTTTTACGCCGCCGATGCTGGCCGATTTCGATCGTTGGCAGCGGCTGATCGGGGCCCACTTCGGACCTGATGGGGTGCCGCTGAAATACCTCATCCTCGGCAGCCGTGCGCCAGGCGTGTTTTGCTTTGGTGGCGACCTTGAGCTGTTCGCCAGCCTGATCAGAGCAGGCAACCGCGATGGGCTGGCGGCCTATGGCTATCGCTGCGTGGAAATCCTGCATGGCAACATGCGGTCGTTGGACCTGCCGCTGCTGACGATTGGGCTGGTGCAAGGGCAGGCTTTGGGCGGGGGCTTCGAAGCCTTGCTCTCGTTCGATTACATCATTGCCGAGCGCGGCTCGTCCTTCGGGCTGCCGGAAGTGATGTTCGGCCTGTTTCCCGGCATGGGCGCCCATGCCATTCTGTCCCGGCGCCTTGGTCAGGCGATGGCTGACCGGATCATCATGGGCAACGAAGTTTACTCTGCCGAAGCGATGTATGATCTGGGTATCGTCCAGCAATTGGCCGAGCCCGGTGAAGGCGAAGCGGCAGTGCGCGATTTCATTGCCAAGTCCAGTCGCCGACATGCTGGCCTTGTCGGTGCCCGCCGGGCCAGTCGCCGCGTGAACGGAGTAACCCTGGCCGAGCTACGCGACATCGTGGATCTCTGGGCCGATGCAGCGCTGCAACTGCGTGAGCAGGATCTTAAGCTGATGCAGCGCCTGGCCGGGGCACAAGCCCGCTTGCCGCGTGCTGCCGCCTAGCGCGAATCCACCAGCACCACTTCGCAATCACTTACTGCTTCAACGGTGATGCTGCCTTCACCAGTGATCGCCACACCATCGCGGGCCTGGGCTCCGATGCCGTTAACCCGGATCGAGCCGGTGGGAGCGACAAGATAGACGTGGCGTTGCTCGTCTGTGGACCAGGTCGCGCTTTCACCAGCAGCTAATGTGGCAGCTGCGACCTTGGCATCGGTGCGAATTGAGAGTGCCTTGTCCTGCTCTGGTGTGCCGCTGGCCACGATCTCCCAACGTCCGGCGCGTTCGCCGCGGGGGAACGCGCGCTGGCCCCAGCCGGGTGCCTCACCGGCACGGTCCGGCATGATCCAGATTTGGAACAGCGTTGTTGCTTCGTCCTCAAGGTTATATTCGGCATGGACGATACCAGTCCCGGCGCTCATTACCTGAACGTCGCCGGCAGCTGTCCGGCCCTTGTTCCCGAGGCTATCCTGATGCGTGATGGCTCCAGTGCGGACGAAGGTGACGATTTCCATGTCGTTGTGCGGATGCGGCGGAAATCCGGTTTGCGCAGCAATCGTATCATCGTTCCAGACGCGGATCGCGCCCCAGCCCATGCGGGCGGGGTCATGATAGGACGCAAAGCTAAAGTGATGCCGGGCGTCGAGCCACCCGTGGTTGGCATGGCCCAGGCTGGCAAAGGGTCTAACTTCGATCATGTTGGCTATCCACCTCGGCGGGGTGTTGCCGCCGGAACTGCGCTAAAGTGGGAAGGGCCGCGGCTAATTCAACCCTGCTCGCCATGGCCAAGCGCGAGGTAATCTGCGCTTTGCATTTCCATCAGGCGGCTGACGGTGCGCTCAAATTCAAAGCGACCATCACCGGCTTCGTAGAGTTC
>CAZNFV010000010.1:26452-27815 GCA_964572445.1 uncultured Novosphingobium sp.
ACATGCAGCTGCCGCCCGCCGCCCACATCGAGTTCAGCTGAGGGAACATGGGCCGCATCTTCGGGAGGATAGTCAGTCAGGCGGAAAAAGGCTTCGCGCACTTGCGCTGTCGCCGCTTCTCCCAGCGGAGTATGCCAGGTGGCCATGCCGCCCAGCCGCTCCAGGCGGTAATCAACTGGTCCATTCAGCGCCAGCACGTCCAGCTCGCGCTCGATCAGCGCGATGAAGGGCAGGAAGTGCTCACGGTTGAGGCCGTCCTTATAAAGTTCACTGGGCGCCCGATTTGAAGTGGTGACGACTGCCAGACCATGCTGCGTGATCAGCGCCGTGAACAGCCTGCTCACGATCATCGCATCGGCCGAATTGTTCACGACCATCTCATCAAAGGCCAGCACCCGCAGGCCATCTGCAATGGCTGCGGCAACGGGCGGGATCGGATCGCCGCTCTCGCTCTTGCGCGCTTCGCGCAGGCGGGCGTGCACTTCCTGCATGAAAGCGTGGAAGTGGGCCCGGCGTTTGTCGGTAATGGCCAGGCTATCGTGAAACAGGTCCATCAGCATCGACTTGCCGCGTCCGACGCCGCCCCACAGATAAAGCCCGCGCGGGGTAGGATTGGCTTTCCCAAACAGCTTGCCTAGCAGGCCTGTGGTCGGTGGCGTTTCAAGTTCTTGCTGAAGCTGGGCCAGCCGGACTGCGGCGGCATGCTGTTCCGGGTCTGGCCGCAGCTCCCCGGCGGCAAGCAGGGCCTCGTAACGCGAAAGTAGGTCGGTCATTGCCCCGAAGGCTTGCGCACGATGCCAGAGAAGCTTGCGACGAGGTGCGCGTCCCCTTCATCCTGAACTACTGTGCCACGCATGAAGACCAATCGCTTGGTTTCGCGCATGACCTCAACCACCGCATCAAGCGGTTTGCCGAGTGCACCCGCCCCAATGAACTGGCTGGATAGTTCCAGAGTCACCGAGCCGCCGGCGTTGCCGTTTAGCAGCGTCCGCATCGCGGCAAACAGGGCGATGTCAACCAGGGCGAGGGTTACCGCGCCATGGACCATGTCGAGCAGGTTGGAATGCCGGCGTTCGGGAAACATCCGGACCCGGCAGGTTCGATCACTTTCCGCACGCACCAGCATCCGCCCCATGGTCTGGGCGTTGAAGCGGGTGTCGTCGGAAAGTTCCCAGCGATGCCAGCCAGGATTTTCCGGATCAGGTTCGTAAATGAAGCCGCGTTGATCGACCACTTAGACGTGGCGCCTATCACGCATGCTTGGCTGCCTGCATCTTCTTGATTTCGGCAATCGCGCGTGCCGGCGACAGGCCCTTGGGGCAGACGTTCGCGCAGTTCATGATGGTGTGGCAGCGATAGAGAC
>CAZNFV010000011.1:0-27250 GCA_964572445.1 uncultured Novosphingobium sp.
TCAGCAACACGGCTGAATATGGCGATATCACCACCGGTCCGCGGATCATCACCGCCGATACCAAGGCCGAAATGAAGCGCGTGCTGGCCGATATCCAGTCGGGCCGCTTCGTGAAGAACTTTGTGCTCGACAACCGCGCTGGCCAGCCGGAGCTGAAGGCCGCCCGCAAGGCCGCCGAAGCCCACCCGATTGAGCAGACCGGCGCCCGTCTGCGCGCCATGATGCCCTGGATCGGTGCCAACAAGCTGGTCGACCAAGACAAGAACTAAGCCTTCTACAGACGCCTTTTCAATGCCTGCTACGTGAACATGCGTAGCAGGCATTGCCTATGTTGCATCCAAACGCCTATATCCGAGGTTCCTACAGTGTTGTGAGGGACCTGGAACTTGCATTCGCTAGCGAGCGACGCGCCAAGATGAGTAACGGCCGTTTGTTCGGAGACTCGCTCAACCAGCGGGAAGCCTTGCGGCTGCTCAGCTATGGCTCGCTGCTGCTGTGCGATCTGGTCGCGATCCAGGCCGGATTTACAATCGCGGCGCAATGGCGCGGCGCCTATTGGCTTCAGCTTTACGGCTTCCCCGTCTCCATCATTTTTGGAACGATCTATTCGGTGCTCGCCCTGGGCAGCGGCAGCGTAACGCGCGATGCCTTCGGTTCGCGGCTGCGTTCGGCGATGCTGGGCCAGCGGACCCTGCTGATGTCCAGCGCCCTGTGCATCGCCTTCCTGTTCTTCCAGCCGCACGGCCTGACCTTGTCGCGGCTGGCCTTGCTTACAGCGATCATCCTCTCGGGCCTGTTTATCGGTACGGGGCGGATCCTGTTCCTGACCCTGTTCCTGCGTAACCGCGACGAATTCTGGACCAACTGCATCATGCTGATTGACGGCGCTCGGCCCGCGCAAATGACAAGCGCGGTGATGGTCGATGTGCAGGCAGAGGGAATCAATCCGGAGCGCGGTGATCCCGCGGTCGTCGCGCGGCTTGGCGCACTGCTGGCTGGGTATGACAAGGTGGTCGTGATCTGCCCCGCCGGTGAACGGGCAAATGCCTGGAGCCTGATGCTGAAAGCCTTCGACATCCAGGCGGAGGTTGTCATGCCCTCAGACCTGCCAATTGGTGCAATCGGGGTTGGCCGGCTGGATAATCGCCCCACCTTGATCGTGAACCGGGGGCAGATGTCACTGGCCAGCCGGATCAAGAAGCGGGTGGTGGATATCCTGATCTCCGCCATCGCGCTGATCGTCCTGGCCCCGCTGCTAGTTGCCATAGCCATTGCCATCCGGCTCGACAGCCCCGGGCCTGTCCTGTTCCGCCAGCTGCGGGTTGGTTACGGCAATCGCCCGTTTGAGATCTTCAAGTTCCGTTCGCTCCGCCACGAAGCGACTGACCACCACGGCAACAAGTCCGTCTCGGTCGGTGACAGCCGGGTCACCCGGATCGGCGGCTTCATCCGCCGGACCAGTATCGATGAGCTGCCGCAGCTGTTCAACGTTCTGCTGGGGCATATGAGCCTGGTTGGGCCCCGCCCGCACGCCCTTGGATCACGGGCGGGTGAGAAGCTGTTCTGGGAAATCGACCCCAGTTACTGGCAGCGCCACGCGCTTAAGCCTGGAATCACCGGCCTGGCGCAGATCCGGGGGTTCCGCGGGGAAACTCAGGAGCAGAAGGACCTGACCCAGCGCCTGAATTCGGATATCGAATATCAGGAAGGCTGGACTCTGTGGCGTGATTTCCGGATCATGATCGCCACGGTCCGGGTGCTGATCCACCACAAGGCATTTTAAGCGTGGTTGCGGCTGCGGCGCGGGTGCCGATCGCCAATGTTCGCCTGATTATCGGTTTTGCTGCAACAATCGCCCTACTCGGCGCGCTGGCCCTTGCCTGGCAGCAGGGCCTGTTCGGCGATCCGGCGCGGATACCGGGTGGCGAAGCGGCGCGGCAGCGCGAGCTGGCGGTCCTGCCCGGCAAGCCGGGCGCGGAACCCGAAGCGCTGCCATCGCTCGACCCGCTAACTGCACTGAACCAGAATGCGGCAGTGCCGTTTGTCAAAGGTCCGGTCACCCCCGCACGAGCATTCAAGTTCACTGGCTCATCCACTGACCGCTTGCAGGCGTCGGAATGCCTGGCACTGACGGCCATGGCCGAAGCCGGCGGAAGCGACGCCGGCCAGCGCGCCGTTATCCAGGTTGTCCTTAACCGCGTCCGTCATCCGGCCTTCCCGAAGACCATCTGCGGGGTGGTGTTCCAGGGTTCAGACCGGGCCAGTGGCTGCCAGTTCACTTACACCTGCGATGGTTCGCTGGCTCGCCGATACCCTGATGCCGCCTGGCTGATCGCCCGCAAGCGCGCCCGCGAAGCGCTGGACGGCTATGTTTACAAGCCCGTTGGGCTGGCCACCCATTACCACACCAACTGGGTCTATCCGTACTGGAGCAGCAGCCTCGACAAGGTTGCCCAGGTCGATACCCACCTGTTCTTTCGCTGGCGCGGCTTTTGGGGCACCCCGGCCGCGGTCCGATCGGCCTATCGCGGCGGAGAACCGAGTTTTGCTGCTCTGGTACAGCAGGTTAAAGCAGCCGAACCGACCGCCAGTGAAGCTGCAGCTGACGCGGCCACCGAAGACGCTGATGTCGCCCGGATTGGCACCCTGGCAGCTGGCAAGGGCGCGGGAGAGCTGATCATCCCCCACCCCGATGGTGGCTCGTTCCTGGTCGGCCTGAGGCGCGGTACTGGCGCGGCTGGGGCGCTGGCCATGGCGCGGCGGCTGTGCGGCGGGAATGGCTATTGCCGGGTAATGGGTTGGGCAGACCGGGCTGCCGTGCCGCGCGGGTATCCAGTCCCGCCGCAGGCCCGCAATCGGATCAGCCTGAACTACGTGCTGGATGACCAGAACCGCGAGACAGTGGAATTTGACTGCAAAGTCTTCACCGGCACCCCCGCCGAGCAATGCCGCGCAGGTGCAGAAGCCCCGCCCGTTGAGAAAAGATAAGGGTTAAGCGTTAAGTCAATCTTGACCATAAGGCCCTAGTTTCTGCGGCTACGGGATCGTTTTCCGCGCCTCTGCGGTTCCTGCGATCGTGCTGGCGGAGAAGAGTTTTGCAACTTTGGACCGGAGAATTGGGAGCGGCGCTAAGGCGATACCGTTCTGCCCTGGCAGCAGTAGCCCTGCTGAGCGCATTGCTTAACGTGCTGGTCCTCGCCGGCTCAATTTACCTGATGATGATTTATGATTCGGTCCTGCCGAGCCATTCCATCCCCACGCTGGTTGGCCTGTTTGCGCTGGTCACCATCGCCTATGGCTTCCAGGGCCTGTTCGAACACGGCCGCGGCAAGCTGCTGTCCAGCGTCGGTTCGCAGCTTGAACGCCAGCTTAGTCGCCGGGTCCAGCGCGCGATGGCCGATATGGTCCGGCTGGGCGGCAAGGCAGCCGGCGACGGCCTCGCGCCGATGCGTGATCTTGATCAGGTGCGCGGCTTCCTGCTTGGCACCGGGCCGGCGACATTACTCGACCTGCCGTGGGTCGGCTTCTTCCTGATCATTCTGGGCCTGTTGCACTATTGGCTTGGCCTGTTTGCGCTGGTCGGCGCGGCAGTGTTGATTGCCCTTACCGTGGCCACCCACAAGATCGGGGTCGCTCCAACCCGCGATCTTGCCCGTCTTACCGCCGAAAGATCGGCCCAGGCAGAAACCACCGTGCATCATGTCGAAGTGCTGACGGTGCTGGGTATGCGCGGCGCGATGGAACGGCGTTGGGAGGCCATTAACCATGGCTACCTTGCGGCGCAGGACCGGCTTTCTGCTGCCGCTGGCAAGCTTGGTGGCTTTTCAAAAGTCTTCCGGCTGTTCCTGCAATCGGCAATTCTATCAGTCGGAGCGTTGCTGGTGATTGACGGCAAGGCCAGCGGCGGGGTGATCTTTGCTGCGTCGCTGCTGTTTGGCCGGGCGCTCGCCCCGGTTGACATGGCGATCGGCAACTGGCGCAGCTTCACCGCAACCAAGGCCAGCTGGACCAGACTGAACGAACTGCTCCACGCGGTCCCTGCGGAAGCCGGCAGCAATATCGCCCTGCCGCTGCCGAAGAATGACCTGCGGGTTGAAGGGCTGCAAGCCGCCCCTCCGGGACACCTGATGCCGGCGGTCAGCAATGTCAGCTTCGCACTGGAGGCCGGTTCGGTGCTGGGCGTGATCGGGCCAAGCGGTGCGGGCAAATCCTCACTCGCGCGCACCCTCGTCGGGGCCTGGGCTCCGCGCCGCGGCACGGTGCGTCTGGATGGCGCTTCGATCGACCAGTGGTCGGCAGAGCGCCTTGGTCCGGCCATCGGCTATCTTCCGCAATCGGTCGAACTCTTCGACGGTACCATTGCGGAAAACATCGCCCGCTTTGCTCCCAATCCGGATTCCGATGGCGTCATCGAAGCCGCGCGGCTGGCCGGGGTGCATGATCTGATCGTGCGGATGCCGCTGGGCTATGAGACTCCAATCGGCCGCGACGGATCCTGGCTTTCGGCCGGCCAGCGGCAGCGCATCGGCCTTGCCCGCGCACTTTACGGAAATCCATTCCTGCTGGTGCTTGATGAGCCCAATTCCAATCTGGATCAGGCCGGCGAAGTGGCGCTTGAAGCCGCTATTGCTGAAGCAGCAGCGCGCGGATGCATTGTGATCGTCGTCGCACATCGGCCGGCGATTCTCGCCCGGGCGACCCATATCGTCCTCCTGCGCGACGGGCGGATGGATGGATTTGGTCCGCGAGACGAAGTGCTTACTCCGCTGCTCCGGCAAGCGGACGGGCTGAAGTTGCCGACAGCTGCATAAACACGTATTAGGGATCGCACCCGAATGGATATGAAACACCAGTTTCCCGCCTTGGAAACTGCCGCTTCCGAGCAGGCAGACGGACCGGAAGGAGAGCTGCGCCAGCAGACCCGCAAAGTTCTGTGGGGGATCGGGGTGCTGGTCCCGGTGCTGCTGGCCGCGGCCACGCTTGTGCCGATTGGCGGCGCCGTGATTGGCCAGGGTCAGGTGGGCATGGAAAGCAGCGCCAAGCGCGTTACCCACCCCAACGGCGGCGTGATTGCCTACCTGTTCGTCCGCAATGGGGACCGGGTGAAAGCCGGTGATCCGCTGCTGCGGTTCGATGATGGTGTCACCAGCGGCCAGTCAGAGATTTCAGCCCTGTCGGTTGACCAGCTTCTGGCCAAGCGCGCCCGGCTTGAAGCGGAACAGCTCGGCCTGCCCGCAGTTCGCTTCCCGGACAGCCTTACTCAGTCGGAATCGGCGGGGGCGAAGGCCGCTATGGAATACGAACAGCGCCTGTTTGCCCTGCGCCAGACCGAGGAAGGCAGCCTGCGGGCGCAGCTTGGCTCGCGCGTGGTCCAGCTCCAGCGGGAAATCTCTGGCTACCGGATCCAGATCGGCGCCCTTAACCAGCAAAGCGCGCTGATCGAGCCCGAGCGCAAGGGCGTGCGAGAGCTCTGGGATCGCGGTCTGGTTACCATCAGCCGCAAGAACGAACTTGAACGCGCTGCAGTTGATCTGCGGGGCAATGTCGGCGCGCTATCCGCCACGATCGCGCAGACCGAGGCCCGTATTGGAGAGACCCGCCAGCAGATCGTTTTGCTCGGCCAACAGCGCCGAGCCGATGCCGGAACCGAGCTGGCGACAGTCAATGCCGCGCTGAACGAGCAGCAGCTGCGTAATCTTGCCGCAGCGGACAGCCAGAACCGCAGCGTCGTTCGCGCCGGTTATGGCGGCGTGGTTGAAAAACTGGCCTTCACCGGGATCGGCGGCGTGGTTCGTCCGGCCGAGCCGATCATGGAAATCATCCCGGTGGACGATACCCTGATCGTGGAAGCGGCGATCTCGCCCGCCGATATTGAGCAGGTTCAGGTCGGTCAGCCGGCCCGCATTCGCTTTTCGACGATCAATTCGACCGCGACGCCGGAAATCACTGGCAAGGTGTTTTATGTCGCCGCCGATCCAACAGTCCGTGAACGGGATGGCACAGCCTTCTTCCCTGTCCGCGTGCGGATCGATGCAGCAATGCTCAAGCGGTATCCGGAGCTAAAACTGCGCCAGGGCATGCCAGCCGAAGCCTTTATCGAAACTGGCAGCCGATCGCTGATGTCCTACCTGACCAAGCCGCTGCGTGATCAGTTCGCCCGGTCCTTCCGCGACAACTAGCAACGGCAACAGTATCAATTTAATAGTGGAAAACACTAGTCTTCTGGATGCATTGGCGGGCCGGCTATCCTAACCTCTTGTGAGTTGGAACACACGGGGTTTGGTCGCGTCCCGCACCTCGGGATCCGGGAAAATGAAGCGTCCACTTGCTGGCCTGCTTGCCTCTGCCGCCGCCATTCAGGGGGCATGGCTGCTCCTTGACACGGGACGTGCGCGAACCGCGCCCGCACCACCTGCTCCCCACCCTGCGGATGCAGCCGATTACCAGTTCGATCCGGCGGCCCAGCTGGCGGCAATCGTGCCGGATTTCGGCGGTAAGAAAATGGCGCCGGTCAGCCAGACCAAATCCACCGGTGTCACTGCGCGCCCTCTAATCCCGGTGATTAAAGCCGACGAACACGCGGCTCCGGTCCAGCCAGACGAAACCCCCTTGCCCCCGACGGTCAACAATCAAGAACCTGCGCAACCAGCAGCTGAAGGTGACCAGCCAATCCGCTTTGTCTCGGTGCCGGTGATCCAGGCGCTGTCTGAACCTGAACGGCCGCCCGCCCCTGCCCTTGCTGCCCTGCCCAAAGAGCAAATCGCGCCTCCCCGCCCCGCGCCGCCAGCACAGATCCCACGCGTCTTGGCCGCCACGCCTCCCGCGATCCCAGTGCCCGTTCCACATCTGGTCCTGGCCGCCTTTGATCCCGCTCCAGCCCCAGTTCAGGCGGAACATCAAGCTGTCAGGGCAGAATCGACCGCGGCGCAAACCATGGCCATTTCGGCATCAGCATCGCCAATCTACCCTGAGCCGGCGTTCGGACAACCCGAAGCCAGGTTGGTGCCCGCAGCCTTCAATTCCGTGGAGGTTTTAACGCCGAGTGCCGCAGCCGTTGGCACTGCCGCGACACTCGCCCAGGCAATCGGCTATAGTTACGAAACCAATCCGCGCTTGCTGGCCGAGCGGGCCTCGACCAGGGCGGCGGACCTTGGCTACCCGGCAGCGCGGGCGGCGTTTGGCCCGCGGGTCGATGCCAGCGCCAGCCTGTCCTACACCCGCGATCGCGACGAAATCCTGCCCGGCAGTTTTCAGCGGCAACAAGGGTGGAGTGACACGGCCAGTCTGATCCTCAGTCAGCCGTTGCTGACCTTTGGCCGCACGCAAGCGCAGGTCGGCCAGGCGGCTGCCAATATCGATTTTCGGCGGGAATCGCTCAAGCTGGTCCAGAACGACGTCATGCTGGATGTCATTGCCGCCTATGTCGGCACGCTGCGTGAGGCTGGAGCCGTCACGATCGCCCGCGAAAATGTCGCGCTGCTCCAGCGCCAGCTTGAGGATTCGAATGCCCGCTTCGCCGTGCGCGAAATCACGCTGGCCGATGTTCAACAGGTTGAAACACGGCTGGCGCTTGGCCGCACGGTGCTGCTGGATGCCCAGGCCCGGCTGGGCGATGTGCAAGCCCGGTTCTACCGCGCAGTGGGTATGCCGCCGGGCGAATTGGCACCACCCGACCCGCTCACCCTGCCCGCGGCATCACTGGCAGAGGCCTATATGCTGGCGGATAGTGACAGCCCGCTGATCCGGGCTGCCCAGGCGCGGGAACGGATTTCGCGGGCCTTTCTGGCGGCAGCCCGCAGTGAATCCGCACCCCGCGTCGATTTCCGCGGGTCTGCAGACTATGGTTCAATGTCAGACTATTCCCGGCTGCTGCGCGGAACACGGGTGCGCGGAACAGTCACGCTATCCGTGCCCCTGTTCGACAGCGGCGGACGAGCGGCGGCTTCGGGCCAGGCGCGCGAAGCAAATCTGGCGGACCTGCAACTTGTCGCTGCGGCCCAGCGCGATAGCCGCACAGCGGTTGCGACCGGCTGGAACAACCTGCGCGCGGCCAGGATGTCGATCGATCACTACCGTCAGGCCGTGGAGAGCGCCCAGCGCGCCTATGAAAATGCCCAGCGGCAGGAACGGGCCGGGATGCGCACAACACTGGACGTGCTGGACCTCGCCCGGGACCTGCTCGATGTCCGCAATGCCTATAACCGTGCGCTGGCTGACGAGTACCAGGCCCGTGCGACCTTGCTGGCGGCGCTTGGACGGCTCGATCCGTCGGCGATTGCCGGGGGTCTGAAACTGCATGATCCGGCCGATCACTTCCGCAAGGTGCGGACGAGGGGAGATTTTCCCGTGCTGACGGGAACTTTGGCGGCACTTGACGGAGTTATACTGCCGAACCTGACAACGGACCGCCAGACGCCAGACCCCGCACAATTGGTCGCGACGGCTGAAACGGTGACAGGGGAATAAGGTTTATAAGGATAAGCTCATAGACCTGGCCGCCACCTTGCGACAAAATGGAACCATGCTGACAGCGGCCCTTGAACAGATTCCCAGCGAAACACCTGAAGTGACGGTGATCATCGTAAGCTACAACACCCGCGAATTGACGGTCGCGGCGGTGCGCACGCTGCTGGAAAACAGCCCCGGATTGGCCATGCGGGTCGTGGTGTTCGACAATGCCTCTGCCGATGGCAGTGCCGAGGCCGTGGCTGCTGCCTTCCCGCAGGTTGAGGTGATCGCGAACTCGGACAACATTGGCTTCGCCGCAGCCAACAATCGCATCGCGGGCCAGGCAACCACCCCTTACGTCTGCCTGCTCAATCCCGATACCGAGACCCATCCAAACACGATCAATGCCTTATTGGCTTTTGCTAAAGCGAATCCACAAGCCGGGATTGTGGGCGGACGGACTGTCTTCCGGGATGGCAGCCTTAACCCGGCATCGTGCTGGCGGATGATGACGCCCTGGACCCTGTTCACTTCCACGGTCGGCCTTGCGCGGCTGTTCCCCAATTCAGACCTGTTCAATCGAGAAGCGATCGGCGGGTGGCGGCGCGACAGCGTCCGCGAAGTTGATATAGTTGTCGGTTGCCTGATGCTGGTGCCAACCAAACTCTGGCGGCAGCTGGGTGGGTTCGACGAGCGGTTCTTCATGTATGGCGAAGACGCCGATCTGTGCCTGCGGGCCCGCGCGCTCGGCTACCGGCCGACGATCACCCCCGATGCCACGATCATGCATCTGGTGGGCGCCTCGACCAAGCGCCATGCTGACAAGGTTTGCGCGGTGATGCAGGCCAAATCCACCCTGATCCGCCGCCACTGGCCGCGTTGGCTGGTCCCGCTGGGCATTGCCCAACTTTGGCTCTGGGGGCTGGTCCGCGGGCTCGTTTCGACAATCCATCCTGATGCTGGGCAGCGCAGCCGTCTGCGCCAGATCTGGCGCGACCGTAAGCGCTGGCTGGCGGGCTTTCCGGAATTGCAGGCCCGATGAAACCACGGATCCTGCACCTCACTGCGGACTACCCTGACCTGTTCCAGCCCAACAAGACCCGCGCGATTGCTGGGCTGATCGAAGGCACGGCCGACCAGTTTGAGCACCTTGTCATCTCCTTGAACCGCGAAGGCGGACTGGCCGGTGCATTCAGGCCAGGCCAGTTGCTGGAGAGCCGGCATGAAGATCACGTCTTCGCGATCCGCTACTCCAGTCCGCCGGCGGCGATTGCGATCGGCCCGGCCATGGCAATTTTAGCCAAGAAGCTTGCATCCGAGCTGCAACGGATTGGTTTTAAGCCTGACCTGATCCAGGGCCACAAGCTGACCATCGAAGGGCGCCTGGCGCAACGCTTGGCCACACGGTTTGGGGTGCCCTATGCCCTGACTCTGCAAGGCAATACCGATCAGAAGCTGCTGCGCTGGCGGCCTGACCGCAAGGCGAGGATGCGGCAGGTCTGGAGCAAGGCCAGCGGCGTCATGACCTTCGCACCCTGGAGTGCGGACTGGTGCGCGAAGCACCTTGGCCAACGAACAAACCCCGTCGCGGTGATACCCTGCGTCTTGCCCCACGATGCTCTCCTCGCCCCTGTGCCATCCGGGCATTTGGTAAGGACTGCCTTCCACCTCGATTTCTGGCGCAACAAGAACGTCTCGACGCTGCTGGACGCTATGGCGCGTCTCGCCCCCCAGTTTCCCGATCTGCGTCTGGAGATCGCCGGTAACGGCTCTCCCGCAGCGGTCGCGGCGATCGGGGCAAAAATTGCAAAATCCGGCCTGCAAGACCGGGTCGAAATGGTTGGTCCGGTAGAGCCGGAAGCAATCCAGCAATGGTTCCACGATGCCGCAGTGTTCGCACTGCCGACCCATCGCGAGAGCTTCGGGATGGTCTTTGCCGAAGCCTTGCTGGCAGGGACACCGGTGATCCATCCCAGCGGCTGCGCCATCGACGGATTTTTCCGCAACAGGTCTTTTGCCCGCAGCGTAATGGCTGCTGATCCGGACGATCTGGCATCTGCCCTGGCGGAGATGCTGACCCAGCAGCCCGCGATCAAGGCCGAGCTCGCTTCTGCGCAGCAAAGCGGTGAGCTCGATCATTTTCGGCGCGAGCATGTGCTCAGCGCCTATAGCCAGTTCCTAGAGCAGGCGATTGGCTAGCTGACGTCGGCCGGTCTGCTGTTGGCCGGCAGCAGTGGCCGTGGCGGGTTCTTGATCCGGTGAATCAGGATCACCGCCATCCCAAGGAATGCGAAGGCGAGCGGGTGGTTTTCCTGCTGGCTCAGCACCGATTTGATGACGATGTAGCAGCCAATTGAGAGCAGCGCCGGCAACAGCCAGGCGGTATCCTCATTCTCCGCAGCCTTGGTCAGGTGCTTCGCGCCGATCAGCAAGGCCGCGATGAACGCCCCGTAATAGGCGATAAATCCGATCACCCCGGCTTCCAGCGCGATCGACAGGTAATAGTTGTCAATGGTCACGGTTCCGGCGGCATTGGCATAGCCCAGTGTTTCCGCAGCGCGGCCGATCCCGTGGCCGAATGGCTGCCGCATCAGGATATCAATCCCGTGGGCCAACTGCGCCTGACGGGCGTCATTGCTGGCCTGATAGGCACCGCCACCCCAGATCATGTTCCGCAACCGCGTGATAAAGAACGAAGCGATCAGCAGGATCACCATCATCACAGGATAGCCGGCCACGATAAACGGGGCGAACAGACTGGTCCGGCTGGTTCGCCAGTACCGGACGGCCGCAAAGAACACATAGCCAAAGACCACCAGCAGAAAGCCGATCAGGCCAAGGCGAGAATCGGTTTTAGTGATCACGAACAGGATCAGCGGGAGTGTCAGCAGCGCTGCTCCGCGCTCAATAATGTTGCGTCCCCTCGCCACAAAATGGACGATGAACGGCGTAACCAGAGCCAGGAATTCGGCTAGCGAGAGCGGCGTGGTGAACTTTGCCTGAACCCGGTGCTCCCCCACGGCCGCACGAGCCGAGCCAGACAGCACCCGCGCAACCACTTCGTCCTCGATCTTCAGGAACGAGGGGATGTGCCCAGCCCATGGCACGCGCCCGATCCTGTGCTCCCAGAACCCGATCAGGCACGTAATCAGCAGGCCCGCCCACAGCAGCAGCGCAAAGTGCCGGACCCGCCCCGGCTGCGCGAAGGTCTGCACGGCGATCAGGAAGATCGCGCCCCAGGCATAAATCGCGATTATGAACTTGTTCACGGATTCAACGGGCTTGCTGGAAATGCCCAGCGTCACAAACGCAATCAGGAAATAGACCAGCAACAGCCGCCAGACCCAGGCGGACGAGTTGAGCCTGACCAGCAATTCGCCCCGGTATGACTTGGATTGGGACAATGACACCAGGAACAGCAGGCACAGCGGGATAGCCAGCAAACGCACAGCCGTGATCCAGGGCAACTGCCCAAATTCGAAGGCGAGGTAATCCGGCCAGACCGACAACGCGAAAATGAACCCGAAAAACAGGCTGCCGATCGCGCGGCTGAACACGACATTCGACTCAGGCAGCAAGAGCACCACCAGGATGGCAACCAATGCCACCGGGATCAGCATCTGCACCAGAAACACCGTGGCCGTGACACCGTAGACCAGGCCATAGAAGGCCGCGATGGCCATCAGGAGCAGCGATGCCAGGATATTGTGGCGGTGCCAGAAGCCCTTGCGGGAATACGGGGCCAGAATGTCGGGTTCGGGTTGCTTCGGTCGCCACAGCCTGATGATCGAGGCCGGGGCAAGAGACAGGGTGCGAAACTGCATCCCGGTAGACTATAGTGACCTGCTGAAAACCACTAGTAAGAATTCAGCAGGTCACCGCATTCAGAGCACAAAATCGCTGCTTGCCAGCTTCGAAACCCCGTGAACCCAGACACTGAAGTCAGCCACGCCATCGCCATTGATGTCGCCGTTGACAACTACGCCATCACCATAGGCCTTAACCTGCAGTTCGCCGGCCTTTTTGGTGAAGTTCTTGGAACCGATCAGGCGGAAGGCCTGGTCACCAGCAGCTGCCGTGTTGGCATCGATCCCACCCAGGTCAAGCTTGTCGAATCCGCGGGCGAAGTCCATCACTTCATCTCTGCCACCCAGCTGAACGGCATCGTTTCCGAAGGCAAAATAATCGATCCCGGCACCGCCCCAAAGCTTGTCAAATCCGGCGCCGCCAATCAGCGTATCGTTGCCATCGCCGCCATCGAGGAAGTCATTCCCGGCACCGCCGACGAGGATATCATCGCCGCCCAATCCGAACAATTGATCCGCCCCATCGGCCGCTTGCATCAGGTTGTTGAGCGAATTCCCCTGCCCCACCAGCCCGCCGGCCTTGAGCGTCAGGTTTTCAACATTGTCCGGCAGAACATAGTCGATCCAGGAATTGACCGAGTCGATCCCGTTGCCGCTATCTTCATAGACGCAGTCCGCAACGCCCTTAACGTCGTAAGTGTCATTGCCGACACCACCCAGCATCTTGGCCCCGAAGGCATTGCCGATAATGTGGTCATTGCCACCGTTGCCATGGATTTCGACCTTGGTATTCGGGGCGGCAACAAGCAGGTCATCGCCAGCTGTGCCATTAACGATCAGGTCAACGACTGGGGCCGGCGGCACTGCAGCAGCCAAAACAGTGGTGGTGGTCGTGCCAGCATCAACTGGGGTAGCCAGCCCGGCTTCAACGAGAGCGCTCTGCCAGTTCGCAAAGCCACCCGGGATGACATGGTTTGCCGCCCAGGTCTGCAGCGCGGCAAGGCCGCCATCAGTAACTGCCGAAGCCACCGAATTGTCTCCAAGTTCGTTGAACTGCGTCACGTAATTGAACGCGGTGTTGCCGCTGACCGAGAGTTTGTCAGTGGTGTTCTTGGTTCTGATCCAGGCGTCCTGATCGGGGAATGCAATCACGCTGTTGCCCGAAACAGTGCCTGAAAGCACACCATCCAGCGCAATCGAATTATACGATCCGCCGATCACGATATTGTCCGCCACCGTCACATTGCTGAACGGCATCGTACCAATCTGATCGCGGATGAAGACCCCTTGGAACGCTCCGCCATGGGCGCCGCGAACGATCGTATTGCCGGTGATCGAAATGTCGCTGGCCGGCACGCCGGTGCTGGTGGTCCAGATCTGAATGGCATCACCGTGGTCCGCCAGATCTGGCTGGAAGTTGGTGAAGAAGTTGTTGCTGAAATTGACCTGGGAATTGTTGCCCCCCCGAATGCCGTCGACGCGAATGTCGTGGAACACGGAATTGGTGACGCTGATGTTCTTGCTGCCACCGAAGCCGACGCCGAAGACAAGGTTCTGGAATTCACAACCGTCGATCGCAACACCGGTGCTATCCCGCACTGTCAGGCCGCTGGTATCCTGCACCGGGTGAAGGCCCGGGCCGTCAAACAGCGAGTTGGAAATCGAGACGTTGGACGAGCTGACGATCTGGAAGTGATACCAGGTATAGGAATTGTCCGGCACGACCAGTTTGATGTTTGAAATGGCGAGATTGCTAGAGCCACTAACAACCAGATCAGAAAAGACGGCTGGATTGGAAGGGTCCGCGGAACTGATCTTCACGGTCCCCGTGGGCATGATGCCCTTAAGCGCCACCGCAGCATATTCGCCTGGGGCAAGCTTGATCTCATCACCTGCCTGAGCAGCTTTGGCTGCGGCGATCAATTCGGCCGCGGTTGAAACATTGATAATCGCCATTGGCTCGATTCCCACTTCAGTTTGCTGAACCGGGTCTCGGCTAAATTAGTTACGTTCACTATGATGGGAAGCGTTAACGAGGTTTAACCTTTCACCCCCGCCCCCGGTTCCCGCGATGCAAAATTAATTTTGCATCGCTGCAGAATTCCGCGCGAGCTTGCGCTTCACCGACCAGTTCGCAAAAATCAGCGCTACCAGTTCCCCGGCGAGAGCGCCGAGCGCCAGTCCTTGGGTGCCCCCAATATACCAGACCCCCCCAAGGCAAAGGGGGATGACGATCAGGCGAATGCTATTTGCGGTCAGGACCTGCCCGGTAAATCCATGGGCCAGGGCTACCGTGCTTGACCACAAGCGCGAGAAACGCAGTGCTTGTGTTACCCCGATGATCAACACCACGCTCCATGCCAGGTGATAGGCCGGGCCGAATATCATCACGGTCAGCAGAGGCCCCAACACGGCAAAGCCTGCCGCCATTGCAAAAGCGGAGGCGGCTGTGACGATCGCCAGTCCCGGGCCATATCGACCGGTAGACCGCACTTCACGGGAAATGATCGGCAGGAAGATCGTGCCAAGGAACCGCAGGAACAGCTGGCTGGGGGAATAGATCAGCAGCAGGACCGCCATGTAGACACCCAGGTCCCGGGCAGGCAGCGAAGAGACTGCGACCAACCGCTCCGCCTGGGCTGAAAAGAACAGCAGTGGCCCGTTGAGAAAGAGCGGAAGCGAGAACGCAAAGACGGCTCGGAAGTCAGCGCCGCCAAATCTAACATGGTAGGGCCGCCGCGCCATCACGAAGGAAAAGAGCGACGCGGTGAGCGACTTTATCAGAATGATGTAGATCGCCACCATGAAGCTCTGGTCAAACTTTACGATCAGGAAGGCGGCAATGGTCGCCACAAGGTCTGCTGCCAGGCCCGCCGCCGACAGGTTGAGAAAATCTCCCGACCTTTGCATCCGGTAGCCATCAAAATTGATCAGGCCGATGCACAGCGCCGATGCAGCCAATACCGCAAAAGGCAGGATCGATCCGGCCAGGTCCAGCATCAGGAAAACCGGATAGGCCAAGCCGAGCAGCAACACCGCGATGACCGACGACCTGACAAGGGCGATCCCGTGGACCGTAGCGAGGGCGGACTTGGTGTAACCGCTGGCGCTGGAAATGATGAACTTGTTCAGGCCGGTGTCGCTCGTGGAATCAAGGAACTGCTGCAACAGTATGAAGGTTGCTGCAATTCCGTACTGCTCTGGCCCGAGTGCGCGGGCGATCAATGCGCTGCGCACAAGCACGAGGGCCTGGGTCAATACCATCGACAGGAAAGCAAACTGCCTGCCCCGACCGAACCCCCTTAACCTCTTTGACGCGGCCGAACCCACAGATGCCATTTTCATCTCGATAACGTTGCCAGAGCATTGTTGCCGCACTAGGCTGCCTGGTAAGAAAATCCCCCGAAACAGCGGGCCAAACTACCACTATCAAAGGAGAAATTTCTTGGCCACCAAATCCGGGAAACCATTGATATCCGTTATTTTACCTACATATAATCGGGCCTATTGCATGGTGTCAGCCATCGAGTCTGTACTGCGACAGACTCACGAGGAGTTGGAACTGATAATCGTTGATGATTGTTCAACCGATAACACCACGGAAGTTCTTGGCGCGATTACCGATCCTCGGCTTCGCATTATCCGACATGACCAGAACCGCGGCGCAGCAGCGGCACGCAACACGGGCCTCACCGCCGCACGCGGATCGTTGATCGCTTTCCAGGACAGCGATGATGAATGGTGCATCAGCATGCTGGAACGCCAGCTCCAGCGCCGCGCAGCAGCTGGGCCGGATTTCGAGGTCAGCTATTGTGCAAAGGTGGTCCACGGGCGTGATGACCACGGCAACTTCGGCCCCCGCTATTGCGCCTATGTTCCGCCCGCAGATCGCACGGTGGTCGAAGGCGATGTGCTGGATGAGGTTTTTCAAAACGCCATCGCCAGCACCCAGACAATCGTTGTGACCAAGCGGTTGCTTGACCAGGTTGGCGGCTTTGACGAAACCCTGCGGGTCGGCGTGGACTGGGAGCTGACCGTGCGCCTTGCCCGGCATACCAAGTTCGCCTTCATCGAAGAACCGCTGGTGATGACGCGGTTGATGGATGACAGCATCACCCACCGCCGATTGGATAGTGTCCACACGATCCAGGTCGTAATGGAAAAGCACCGCGACCTTTTGGGCCGCAGCAGCAAGTTGCATGCGGCCAAGGAATTCCAGATTGCCCGCGTGTATCAGCGCGGCGGCCAGTACCGCAAAGCCCTGCCGCACCTGCTCCAATCAATCTCCAGGAACCCGACTAACCTGCGCAGTTGGGCGGCGCTCGGCATCAGCACGGCACGGTTCGTTTTTTAGGCAAAAACACCTGTATTGCACTCCTCCTATCCGGTAAATGGTAAGCCCATGGACATCAGCTGCGCCGCCCTCGCCCTTGCCCTGTCCAGCCCGGCAGCCGGAGGTAATTACACGCTGGTCGATGATTGCCGGAGCAAGGAGGGTAAGCCCGCGCTGGTGATCAGGACCGTGTACCGCAAGCCGGTTGTCATCACCGCTCACGGCCGGTTGGTCCAAGGCCTGGTCTTTGATGGCGGCGGGAACATCGTGTGGAGCGGCGGCCGGATTGAGGCACCTGCGGGAAGCGGCGAAACTCCGCTTCAGACCGGGCCGCAATATTACGGCGTCCAGATCAAGGGCGAATCGCGGAACATCGTGTTTGACGGCGTTTCATTCTCCAACGCGCGCAAAGCCATCGTTTTCAGTGGACCCTCACAAGGACTGACTGTCCGGAATTCCCGTTGTCAGGGGAATGTTGAGGACTGCCTGATCGCTTCAGGCGGCAGAGATATCATCTTCACCCGCAACATCGCCGGACCGTTTGTCTCGCGGCCAAGCCAGTGCATTGTGGGTTCGGTCACTTATGACCGGCTGGCCAAGCGTGACTGCATCGCCCGGAGCGGCGAATGGCGCAACGGCTGGCACAGCGACGTGCTGCAGCTGCGCAACGGCGTGACCAATGTGCTTGTGGCAGACAATTTGATCAACACCGCGGGCCAAGGTTTGACCCAGATGGATAAGCCAGGCGATGCGCCGATCCGCTCAGTCCGCTTCACCAACAACCAAATCCAGGCCGGACGCCACGGCATCACACTCGGCCGCTGTGACGACTGTGTGGTTGATCAGAACGCACTTCGAACATCGATGGGGCATTTGCGATGGAAAGCGGTCATTCTTCCCGGACAGGCCAAAGCCTGCGGCAACACCGTCCCAAGCGGCGGGGCCGGACGTCAAAAGTGCTAAGCCCCAGTAAGCAACTTGATAACCGCAAAGGCGTTATTGCCATTGAACGGGGACGTCCGATGGTCACCGCACGACTGTTAGCCTAGCAAAATCCCGTATTTCGATGTAGCATCACCGTCCGCCGAGGAAGAAAGCATGGAATCGATCTTCGACTGGATCACCGTACTCGTCTTCTGCGGGCTGGCCGTTTTGTATCTGCAGCGCTCAGCCGCGCCGGAACCGCATGACAAAGTCTGGCATTATCTCCCCCCGGCACTCGGCTGCATGGCGGTAAATTACGTTGGAGATGAAGGCTATCCAATCCCAGCCGTCGGCATCCTCGTCGCGGTGCTGGCCTATATCTATTACGTGCTCAAACCACTCTCGCGCCCTGAATAGCGGCCGCGCGCTTTACACCCTCGCAACAATCGGAACATCATGAACTGGATCAAACGGCTTTTCGGGCTCGGCCAGAATATCGAAGACACCATCGATGACGACGGACAGGCAACACTGGTGGTGTCCGGCCCGGCCGCACCTTCGGCCAAAGCTGGCGGCCTGCCCCGATTTTCAGGCCTCGCCAATGAGATCGAGGCGGATCGTGCGCAATCACGTGAACTTTCGGTCGGCCACCGCCTGGGCAAGGCCTATCCGGTTTCGCAGCCGGTTTCGGATCTGCGCCAGTTTGCCGGTCGCCGCGATTTGCTGACCAGCGTGATCCGATCAATCGAAGAGCGCCGGATGCATGTGGTGCTGTATGGCGACCGCGGGATCGGCAAGACCTCGCTGCTGCACATCATCACGCTGCTCGCCAAGGATGCGCGTTATCTGGTGCGCTACTCATCATGCAGCGCCTCCAGCGATCTCGACAGCACATTTCGAGCGATCGCCGAAGATATCCCCCTGCTCTATCATGAAAAGGGTGACCCCACTTCCGCACAGGTTGAAACCGGCAAATCCCTCGCTGACCTGCTCGACACCAGCCCATTGACCCCGGCCGCGCTGAGCGAAGTGTTCGATGGGGTGTCGGGGACCCGCGTGCTGATCATCCTCGATGAATTCGACCGGACCGAGAACCAGGACTTCCGCCGCGAGGTGGCCGAACTGATCAAGAACCTGTCGGACCGCAGTTCAAAGGTCCAGATCCTGATCGGCGGGGTGGCAGAGAACCTGTCTGAGCTGATCCGCCATATCCCGTCGATCCGGCGCAACTTGCTCGGCATTCCGGTTAGCAAGATGACCGATGCCGAACTGGAAGAGATTCTGACCAACGGCCAGGCGATCAGCGGCTTGCAGATTGACAGCATTGCCCGCCAGCGGCTGATCGGAGCTGCTAATGGATCACCGTACCTCGCAAATCTGATTGCCCACCAGTCCAGCAGCCGCGCGATTGAACGCGGCGGCAAATCGGTTACCTCGGCGGACCTCAACGAGGCCCTGGCAACGATGGCGCGTGAACAGATGCTGCGTTTGCCAGAGCAGGCGCAGACGCAAGTGGAAACGTTGCTGGCGCAGGTGCCACACGATGAGTTGCGCGGCGCGGTGGCCCATGCGCTGGAATACTTCGGGCAGGTCCCGCTCAAGCGCTTCCCGGCGCTTAAGGTACATGCCAACGGCAAGGCCGGTGCCGAAGATCAGCTATTCTTCGAAGACGACGGGGTGCCGCTGACGGTCTGGCTGCGGCTCGCTCAGCTAGCCCACTAAGCCGTTTCGGTGCAGCGCTGGCGCATGTGCTGCACTCCGGTCATCATGTGAGGGCGAACGGCCAAAAGGCTGCCGGAAACGCAAAAGGGCCGGGTCAATGACCCGGCCCTTGATAGCGGATTATCTTCCAGTCAGATCAGGCGTAGCTGACCTTGACCGTCTGGCGACGGCGGCGCAGCTGCCAGCCAACCAGACCAACACCGACAATCATAAGCAGCCAGGTGGCTGGCTCAGGCACTGCGGCAAAAGTCGTGATGTAAAGGGTCTGGCTCGACAGGCCGGAAAGGTTCAGCTTAACCGTGTCAGTCGGTGCAAGGTTATCCCAGCGGAAGAACGCGGTGGCATTGCCAGGATCGCCATTCTTGCCGTTCCCACCACGGTGGACGCCAATGATGGTCTTACCCGACAGGATACCCGTGAAATCGATGATGCCCGCATCGTTGCCTTGGGTGATCTTCTGAAGGATCGTCACCTTGTCCCAATTGAAACCGAGTTCAGCCAAGGCATACTTGGCCTGATTGGTGATCGGGCCGCTTTCTGGCAGCAAGTTACCTGACCACCAGCCCGAGCAGGCCGACGCCGTTGGCGATACCTGGCTTGCCGAGCACTGAGTGGTTTTCGTCGGAGTCGGCGAGATTGCAGCCTGGGCTGGTGAGACAGCCGCAAAAGTCGCTGCGGCAGCGAGTGCGAGGGTAAAAGTCCGCTTCATGTTCATACTCCAGTTCTTCCCTGCCCCTAATCGCCTCTGCCCCCAACCGGGAAGCGCGACCTTTTGCAAAAGGCCGATTCGGAGTTAACACTTACTTAACCCTGACTCCAAGTTGCCGCAATCACAAATGCTACGTGTTTACACGATGTCTCAGATCGGGGCAGAGTCCGGCCCCAGTGTGACTGGTCAAACTAACCGGCGGCCAACAGCACCCGTCGGCCTGCGTCATCAAGGTCGCTTACCAGAGCCTGCAGGAACTGCTCGACCGCAGTAAAGGCTGGCACCGCCGGATCGATCCGCACCGCCGATGCCCGCACCAGCGCGCCATCGGGCACAATCCCCGCAATCGCGTTCGCAAAACGCATCTTGCGCTGTTCTGCATCGCTGCGTGGGAAGTCCCGCCCAATCCGCGTCCAGTAGACGATATCCTCAATCCGGCCCTGCGCCCGCGCCGTCAGCGACACCACCGGTATCGCAGTTGCCCCGGCGCGGATCACGCCGGCACGTGACGGCCCAACCGTGAAACCGATCGCCGGATAACACGCTTCTGGCCGGTGGAGCTGAAGCGCATCGCTCTGCTGGGTGCCGTAAGCAATGCTCAGCATGATCGGCAGGCGAAGCTGGTCCGCGCGGAAATAGGTTCGGGCGAGCTGGTCGCCATAGAGCTTGCTCGCCAGACTCCCCTCGGTGCGAGGCACAACGATATCCCCATCCCCGCCCAGCTGCCATGACCCAATCTGGCTGGGCACCAGATCGGTCAACCTGCCCCCCTGCTGCATCAGCACCAGGGCAGTTCGCGGTCGCAGCCATTCAGCAGCACCCAGCGCGCCAAAGCAGGCCAGGCCCGCCAGCAGATCACGGCGATCCAGGTTCATACCGTCAGGCTCATGCCGCACGCTTTGGGAGCCAGCGGCTAAGCAACTGGTCGAAGGCGATGATCAGCAGCAGACCCAACACGAACATGACCATACCGGTGGTTGAATGCATGAAGCCCTGCGCTGCGGCATCGCCGAAGAAATAGGTGATCAGGATCAGCCCCACGACCCGGATGATATTGGCAAGGATTGCAATCGGGATGATCGCCAGCAGCAATATGCTGGCATGGCGCAGCGAGGCGCGGTGGGCGAGGAAGATGTATAGCAAGCTGATGGCCGTGAGCCCGAATAGCGAATTGAGCCCCGCGCAGGCATCTTCGACCAGCAGCTGGTATTGCGCGACATGGAGGACGACGCCCTCCCGCGCGATCGGCAAGCCAATAGCCCTGACAATGCCCTCTGCAGCCCAGCTCACCAGCACTTGCAGGGGAGCGGTTAGCTTGGTCATCACCCAGCCGGGCGGTGGCAGGCAGAGTGCCAGATAGAACAGGGGAAAGGCGTGCCGGCGCAGAACCGCAAGGCCGGCCAACCGGACCACTATCGCTATGAAGACGAGGTATAAGCCAAAGCCCTCGATCGAGATGAAATCATAGGCCCGGCCAAAGATGTAGGCCAGCAAGCCGCCGAGCAGGAACGGCAATACAGTAATCCAACGGCCCTGTGCCGCTCCGCCCGGCATGCGAAAGCCATCGTGGTGCAGCAGCCACAGGCCGGTCGCCAGGACGATTGGTCCGTGGGCCCCGGCTTCACTGGCCCAGGCATCCCCCGCCAGCGTGATGATAGTCGGCACGGCCAGGACCAGCAGTCCCGCCAGCAGCGGCCACCAGAGCGGCAGATCCAGCCGGCGCCGGATCAGCGCCTTAGTAGTCATTAAGGTAGGTGCCGATCGCCTCAGCACCGTCAGCCGTTAACTCATCCAGCAGCGCCGCGACATCTTTGACAAACGTCAGGTCGCGCTTGGCGACAACCAGCGCGTAATGCGTGACCGCGCCGATGCGCCGTGCGTCAGCCGAAAGACTGGACGGCGGCGTATCGACAATGGTCAGGTCAAAATCGCGCAGGCACTGCGCAATCAGGCTGCGGAAGACCGAAGAGCCCAGCCGGTCAGCGGCAGCGATCCCCGCATTGCCAGCGTAAAGCACTGAGAGCGACGGCTGCACCCGCTTGATAACGCTGGCCAGAGGCAGAGTATCATCGGCCAGACACTCCCCCAGTCCAGTCCCCTGCCCCTCGCTGGAGATGAACTGATGCACCCCCGGCTCGCGCAGATTGCCATCGATCAGCAGAGTATTCACTCCCGATTGGGCCATGACAAACGCCAGGTTGGCGGCCACGAAGCTGCACCCCGCCCCAGCCGTCGGCGAACAGACGGCGAGCGCCCTGCGGCCGCGGCTGATATGCTGCGACAGCAGATTGGAGCGCAGGGCCCGGAAGCTTTCCGCCTGGATCGAGCCAGGACGAGTGGCGGCCAGCAAGTTCTCGGTAAGGACGAACGAGGACTGCTGTGTCTCTGTCACCATCCCGGGCTTTTCGCGCAGCGCGCCGGGCGCAAGCGTATAATCGGCATCAGCCATGGCTCAGCGCCTCGCTTGATCCAAACCGCGCCAGCAAGCGGCGCGGTGAAAACCCGCCCCTCCGCATCGGCACAGCCATTTCACCCAGAATTGGAAGATCACCGAACTTCAGATCAGCGGCGGAGCGGACGCGGCGTGCCAGCAACTCGGCCAGCAACGCCGCCAGGACGCCCAGCAACAGGCCAAGCCCGATTGAGCCGAATATGATCAGCGGCCAATTGGGGAAGGATGGCTTGTCCGGTGCAGTCGCCGCGCCAAGCAGCGAAAGACCGCTTTCGATCGACTGCGATTGCTGATCCAGCTCTGCCATCCGGGTGCTGGCCTTCTGGTACTGATCCCGCAGCACGGCGACTTCAATGGACAGGCGGCGCGCTTCGTCGGCCTTGCCGCGCTGAGCGAGAACTTTCTGCAATTGTGCGCTGTACTGGGCACCGATCGAAGGGCCGCTCGGACCGGTCTGGATCATTGGCGCCGATGCCGTACTGGCCAGTGCCGCACGCTGACGCCGCAGGTCCTGCAATTGGGGGTTGTTGGGACCAAGCGTCCGCTCGGCGGTTGAGATCGCCGCATCCAGCTGCGCAATCTGCCCGGCCGCAGGATTGGACGGCGCGACAGAGATCGCCGGCGCGCCAGGCTGGGTTGGCATCTGAGCCAGTGCCGAGAGCCGCCGCGCTTCCTGGTCAATATTCTGGTCATCGAGCACGATGCCATTGGCGCGCTCAAATTCATTCTTGCGCTGCTCGGCGACTGTAAGCTGTTCCTTGAGCTTGCTGGCCTGATTGCGGAACCAACCTGCATCCGAACCTGCATCTTCGCGGCGGAAAGCGATCGCCTGCTCAATATAGGCGCGGCGGATCGCCTCGGCCACGGCGGATGCACCTTGCGGCGAAGGCGCCGTATAGGAGATATCGAGGATGTTGCTGCCTTCGATCAGCTTCGCGTTGGTATTGTCGATCACGATCTGCGCCATCCAGCGGCGGAAATCGCGCAAATCGTCCGAGCGGCGATCGGCGTAACGATCGGCCAGATCGGGCGAGCTGGCCCAGCCCAGAATATCGACCACCCGGCCAGCAATACGATAATCGCGGATCAGCTCGGTCTGGGTTTTGACATAGGCGCGCGCGAACTGCGAAGCGATGATCTCCCCCGTAACCGGGTCAGGCTTGACCACATTTAGCATGACGCGGGCATGCGCTTCGTAACGCGGCGGGATGATCATCCCGGCGACGCCCGCTGCAAACAGGCTGGCAATCGTCGCGATGACGATCAACCCGCGCCGTGCCCACAACAGCCTGAAGATCTGTTCGAAGTTCATGAGAGCCTGGTCCAATCGATCAGAAGAAGCGTTCGCCAACAACCACGGTATCGCCGCCGCGCAGCACGGTATCGAGGTTTACCCGGACCTGCCGGCCGTCGCGGAAGACGGAGAGCCGGCTGGCCGACCCGCGTTCCGTCAGTCCACCGCCGCGCGCCAGTGCCATCCGCAGCGTCATGCCCCGCTCGATCCGGTAAGAACCGGGGGCATTAACCTGGCCATAGATGTAGAAATTGGGTGCAGCGCCGATGAACAGCTTGTCCCCCGGCTGGATCAGCGGATCATCCTCTGGCCCGCCGCGCGACAGCATCTCAATCGGCAGCACGATCTCTTCACCAGTAGCGCGGCGCAGGACAAGTTCGTCGCTCGCGCCAGGGCGCGGTCCGCCCACCCGAGCGAGGATTTCAGACACTCGGTAGGAGCGATCAACGGGCACTAACCCAGGGGTCGCGATTTCACCCAGTACAGTGACATAGCGGCTCGCGAAGCTGACCACGGTCACGCTAACCACCGGATCGACATAATAGCCGCCATCGCGCAACAGCTTAGCGACCCGTTCCCGCAACTGGATCACCGTCAGGTTAGTGGCCATGACCGAATGAAGGTAGGGCAGCTGAACCGTGCCATCGACCTGAACCTGGACGCGCGGCTTGAACTCCTCGCGCCCCAGCACTGCAATCTCCACCACGTCCCCGACCCCGATGACGTAACCATCGTTGAGCGTAACCGCCGCAGCTGATGGGCCAGCCACCGCCGGCGCAGGTAAGGACTGGACAGGCGCGCCCGGACCAACTGGTTGAGCCGCCGCCGGATTGCCAAAGGCGACCAGTGCAACAAGGGTGGCGATGAACAAGGTCAGGATGCGGCCCACCGGCCGCGCAAGCATCTTGGAAGCAATCATCAAGTCTGTCTTTCCGAGCCTAGAGGGTCAGCCGGCCGCGCACGCCGACATAGCCGCTGCTGTAATCGTAGAGAGACCCCGTCCCGTCGCGCTTTTCATGTCCCGCTTCGAGGCCCAGCTCCAGCCGCCGGCTCGTCCGATAAGTCATCCCGGCGAAGAGACGCCGGAAGCTATCCTGTTCGAGCAGGGGTCCGAAGTTGGCTTGCGCCCCCGGATATGTACGCTTGCTGAAACTCGCTCCGCCATTGGCGGTAATTCGCTCAGACAGGGCATAGGTTGCCCGGACCTGGTGCACGCGCTGCTTGCTGTAGAGCGCTTCACTCCGCAGCGACGGGCTAATCGTGCGCTCAGTCGATGCGTTGATCTGCAAGCGGATGCCGGGCTTCAGCGTTCCGCCAATTCGCCAGGTCGTGCCATTAAACGCAGGCACCGCCGAGCCATCGGGCTTAAGCCAATTGTAGGCCACCATCGCATCGGCGACGAGCAGCGTGCCGATATCGCGCGAAAGCTGCAGCCGCACCTCGTCCATCCGATAGCCAGACAATGCGGCCAGCGGGGTTCCCTGGCGCTTATTGAAATCAACATTCTCTCGCTCAACGGTCAGCTTGACCTTGCCGGCGACCGGATGGTCATAAGCGAGGCCGCCGAATACCCTATTGGACTTGTAGTCCGACAGATCACGGATCGAATTGGAATTGTCGCCCCGCGAGTGGACGTAGCCCAACGACGGCCGCAGCCCATAGACATAGCCGCAGCGCCCTTCGGCCCGGTAGACTTGCACCGTTTCTGTGTTCTGAACGCTATCGACCCCGGGCAGATCGATGTAGCCAATTGAGTCGAGGTCGCTTTGGCGGCGATCGAGCCTGGCGGACAGGTCAGCCAGGCAAGGCCCGACATTGACGCCCACTGCCGCTTCAGCGCCAATTCGCTCGCGATTGAGCCGGGTATTGCGGCGATAGAAGTCATAACCGACGTTGCCGGCGACGCGCAGTGTGTTGCGGCCAAGACTGCGATTGACGATCACGTCAACGCCCACAGTCAGGCGCTCATCCGATAGCTCCAGCCCGCGCGCGGCGGCTGTAACCGCATCCGTGCGCGCCGCGTTGCCCAAATGGCGCAGATCGAAGTTCAGCCCAACTTCCTCAAAATTGCCCTGTCGCGCTTCCTGCGCATGCAGTGCTGCTGGCGACAGCAGACAGAGAGCGAACAGCCCGGCACGAGCGCGCCAGACCCTGCGAGGAGAATTATGAGCAATAGGCATATAGGTGTTTACTACAGCATTTGGCGCCGCAACCAAAGCTTTTGCGCAGGAATGATCGTCCGTCATTTCAACCTCGCCCCACAATGATCCGCCGCAGACTGCCTAAGTAGTTGCGGAAGGTTTCGAAAATGCCTGCTGTCCGGGCTGCTCGCCCAACCAAAGTTCCAGCCATGATTGGAACCGGTCTGAACAATGTTCGCGCAGCCGCGGTACGCGCCGCGACGAGCCGCTTCCTGCGGGCCTGCGCCGGCTGCATCAGGTCAATCTCGGCTGGCGACAAAGCCGCGAGGTTAATGGCGCCATGCGACTGCGCCAGTTCCAGCAAGAGCCGGCCTGCGGCGGTGCGTCCGATTACAAGGCTACGCCCGTCTTGTTCGTCAAATGCTGGATAGCCGCTTTCGCCGCCGTACCAGGCATCGGCAGCAGAGATATCGGCAACGCCTCCGACGGCATCCGGGCAGATCTTGCAGCGATACTGCACCTCTGGGCTAAGGTACTTGCCCCAGCTCTCGGCATAGCTCATCGTCGCCACTGCGCCGTCGGTCGCTTGCGCCTCGGCCATGCCGGGCCAGCCGTTGCCGCGATACCGGAAGGCCGCGAGGGTCTTGCCGCCCATCCCCATCGCCGCGAGGATTCGTTCTGTTCCGGCAAAGCTTGGAATTCCGCCGCAAAAGAATGACAGCCGGAACGGAAAGACCCGCTCAACCCGGGGATCCCCCTCGGCCAGCGATGCCAGCGCCGAGACATCGCACGGCTTGCCAATGAACAGAAACCGCTCGCTCCGCTCCAGCAGGCTGGCAATCAGCGAGAGTGGACTGGACGGGGCATAGCGCGATCCAGCGCCAGCCAGGATCTCACCGCGATTGCGTGAGATTGTCGTCCGGTTGCGGGTGGGGCGCTCAGGATCCGCAGTCACGTGGACCACCCCGTCGACCAGACCCACCTCCAGCGCGACGATCGCCAGCGCGCTCAAGACTCCGCCTGATGACCCGCGGAAACGAACATCTGGATCGCTGGCATGGCCGGTCTGGCATGAGGCGATTGGTCCCCAGAACGGATGGGCATGATTTGCATCAGGCCAGGGTGCCACACGGCTTCCCGGGCACGATCTGGCGACTGCCGCTTCCGCCGCTGGCGGCAATTCGGCATTCTCGGGCGGGCGGAGATAGCCCGGGGCGGCCTCCTCTAGCTGAAATCCATCGTCAGACAGCCCGGCGCAGAGCCCGCAACCGGTACACAGCTGACCCTTGCGGACCCGTTCAATCGTAGGTGACAGCATCAAATCGCTCCACCAGCCTGTTGAAGCAGTCGGCGGAGCGCAGCGCGATAAACGCCGCTCCGCGCGGCGGCTGTGGCCCGGGCTGAGTCTACCTGCGGCTGGA
>CAZNFV010000012.1:0-7991 GCA_964572445.1 uncultured Novosphingobium sp.
TCGTCAACATCATCTATGCCTTCACCATGGGCAAGAAGGCTGCTGACAACTACTGGGGCGAAGGTGCCACGACGCTGGAATGGACCCTGTCCAGCCCGCCGCCGTTCCACCAGTTCGAAACCTTGCCAGTGATCGAGGACAAGGGTCACCACTAAGACCCGGCCCTTCCGCTGAGAGTCCGTCTGATCAGACTGGACAGAATCCGCCCCGGCCCGCAAGGTCCGGGGCGTTTTCTATGGAGCTGCCCTGATGCCCGAATTCCGGATGGTTGATTGCGGTAAGGTTGCGCTGCGTTGTGCGATCGAAGGGCCTGAACCGGGTTCGGCTCCGCTGGCGATCATGGTCCACGGCTTTCCGGAAAGCTGGTATTCCTGGCGGCATCAGCTTGGCCCAGTGGCCGCCGCCGGTTATACCGCCTGCGCGATTGATGTGCGCGGCTATGGCGGTTCGGACAAACCGCAGCCGGTTTCGGCCTATACTCTGCAAGCAATAGCTGCCGATCTGATCGGCCTGGCCGATGCCCTCGCGCCGGACCAGCGCGTGGTGCTGATCGGGCATGACTGGGGCGCGCCGATCGTCTGGAACACGGCCTTCACCAATCCGCAGCGGATCAGCGCCGTCGCCGGTCTGTCGGTGCCCTTCGCCGGCGCACCGCTGCGTCCATTCACCGACGTGTTCCGTGAACATTTCACCAGCCAGGGCCGGTTCTTCTATCAGGAGTTCTTCCAGGAACCCGGCGTGGCCGAGGCCGAGGCCGAGGCGGACCCGCGCGATTTCGTGGCACGGATGATGTATTCGATCTCGGGCGATGTGCCGCCGGGGGACTATTGGTCAAAGCCGCTCGGCGCCACCTTCCTCGAAGGCCTGCCCGATCCGCAGCCAGTGCCGTGGTTGAGCGAGGCGGACCGTGATTATTACGAGGGCGAGTTCCGCAATTCCGGCTTCCGAGGACCGCTTAATCGCTATCGCAACCACGAGCTTGATTATGAATGGCTGTCGCCTTGGCAGGGCAAACAAATCGAACAGCCGTGCCTGTTCATCGGTGGCTCGCGCGATCCCGCAACGACGTTGTTCGGTGCGGTAGAGGACCCGGTGGCACTGATGCGGATGTTCGCGCCCAAGGTTGAAGGCCATGTGCTGGAAGGCGTCGGTCACTGGACCCAGCAGGAACGGCCCGAAGAAGTTAACAAACTGCTCATCGATTGGTTGAAGCGACTCTGAGGCGCGCCTATAGGCCCAACCAACCATGACCGTTGCCAGCCATTCAGCGCCCACGCTTCCGACCGACTGGCGCGACTTTTTCGCGCTGACCAAACCGCGCGTGATGAGCCTCGTTATCTTCACGGGCCTTTGCGGGTTGCTTGCGGCGCCCGTGCCAGTGAACCCCGTACTGGGCTTTACCGCCATTCTTTGCATCGCGGTGGGGGCGGGAGGTTCGGCTGCGCTCAATATGTGGTGGGAAGCTGATATTGATGCGCAGATGAAGCGCACTGCCAACCGGCCGCTGCCGGCCGGGCGGATGTCGCGCGAATCGGCCCGCGATTTCGGGCTGGTGCTGTCGTTCTTTTCGGTCCTGATGATGGCTGTGGGGGTTGGCTATCTGGCCGCCGCGGTCCTGGCCTTCTCGATTTTCTATTACGTCGTGATTTACACGATGTGGCTGAAGCCGCGGACCCCGCAGAACATCGTGATCGGTGGCGGGGCGGGTGCGTTTCCGCCGATGATCGGCTGGATTGCTGCAACGGGCGATATCACGCTCATGCCAATCCTGCTGTTCGCGATTATCTTCTTCTGGACCCCGCCGCATTTCTGGGCGCTCGCTCTTTTTGTTGAGACCGATTACGCCAAGGCGGGGATCCCGATGATGCCGGTAGTGGCCGGCCGCCATTCGACCCGGCGTCAAATCCTGGTCTATGCGGTCCTGCTGTTGCCGCTGGCCATGCTGCCTTTCTGGATCGCCGGGGCGGGCATGGTTTACGGGGTTTCGGCCCTGGTACTTTCGGCGATCTTCCTGGTGCTGGCGCTGCGGGTTGCAGTGTTTCGGCAAGGGGTGGGGGAAGCCGACATGGGCCCCGAAAAGCGCTTGTTTGCCTTTTCGGTGTTCTACCTTTTTGCGCTGTTCGCTGCCTTGGTGGCGGACCGCTGGATCATGGGATGAAGCAGATGCCGAAGTTTCCCGAAACCGACCCCGCAGCCGAACGCAAGCGGATCATTAAGCAACGCAACCTGATGCTGGGCGGCCTGCTCGCCGCGATGGTGGTGTTGTTCTATTTCGTCAGCATCGCCCGCATCGGAGGGTAAGGCCATGGCCGGCTTGAGCCTACCCAAAGATCAGAATGCCCGAACGGCATTGCTGGCATTGCTGGGCGCCTGCGCCATGCTGGCGCTCGGCTTCGCTTCGGTTCCCCTCTATCGCATCTTTTGCCAGGTCACCGGCTTTGGCGGCACGACCATGCGGGTAAGCGAGGCCCAGGCCGCGACAGTCAAAACTTCGACAAAGACCATTTCGGTCCGCTTCGATGCCAATGTTGATCGGCAGATGCCGTGGAAGTTTGCCGCCGAGCAGACGACGCAGGAACTGCGAATCGGTGCCCGCAAGATGGCATTCTATCACGCCGAGAACCTGGCGGATCACGCGGTGACGGGGATCGCCTCGTTCAACGTCGAGCCAGAGCAAGTCGGCAAGTACTTCAACAAGATTCAGTGCTTCTGCTTTAACGAGCAGACGCTGCAGCCGGGCCAGCGGGTCAACATGCCGGTGATCTATTACGTCGATCCGAAGATCCTGGAGGATCCGGAGACGAAGGACATCGAGCAGATCACGCTGAGCTACACTTTCCATCTTGCTGCGGATCAGCCGTCAAAGGCACTGGACCAGTCGCAAGGCGCGCGATAAGGGCGACCTTAATTCATGCGTCGCGAGGTCACTCGCTGGCGCTTTTGGGATAAATTGGGGACCACGGACATGGCCGGCACCAAGAACCACGATTACCACATTCTCGAGCCCGATATCCTGCCGTTCCTCGGCTCGGTCTCGGCCGTGACCACAACGACCGGCGGCGTGCTGACGATGCATGACATGGCGGCGGGCAAGTATGTCCTGCTGGTCGGCTTCTTCGGCATCCTGTTCACCATGTTCCAGTGGTGGACCAAGGTTGTCCGTGAGGCCCATGAAGGTCACCACAGCCCGGTGGTGCAGCTGCACCTGCGCTATGGCATGATCACCTTCATCGCTTCGGAAGTGATGTTCTTCGTTGGCTGGTTCTGGGCCTTCTTCGACTTCTCGCTGTTTCCCAGCGAGCTGGCCGAAGTGGTTGGCGGGCAATGGCCGCCCAAGGCGATTGAAGCCGTGCTCGATCCCTTCGATCTGCCGCTGCTCAACACCCTGATCCTGCTCTGCTCGGGCACCACGGTCACCTGGGCGCACCATGCGCTGATCCACGGTGATCGCGAAGGCCTGAAGAAGGGCCTCTGGGCCACGATCGCGCTGGGTGCGCTGTTCACCTGCATTCAGGCTTATGAATATGCCCACGCGCCGTTTGCCTTTGGCGAGAACACCTATGGTTCGGCCTTCTACATGGCGACTGGCTTCCACGGCTTCCACGTGCTGGTCGGCACGATCTTCCTGATCGTCTGCCTCAAGCGCACCTACAACGGTGACTTCACCCCCAAGCAGCACTTCGGCTTTGAAGCCGCTGCCTGGTACTGGCACTTTGTTGACGTGGTGTGGCTGTTCCTGTTCGTCGCAATCTACGTCTGGGGTGGCTGGGGCCATCCGATCCACTGATGGTGGACGGACCAAACCAAAATTCGAAAGGGCAGCCCGGCATCCCCGCGGCTGCCCTTTTCGGTCTCTGCCCGGAATGCGGCGGTCGCACGTTGTTTGACGGACCCGCCCGCTTTGCGCCGCGCTGCCGCGCCTGCGGGCTGGACTTTGCGCAGTTCAACGTTGGTGATGGCCCTGCGGCCTTCCTGACGATGATTGTGGGCGCGCTGGTGGTTGGCTTGGCGGTCTGGCTGGAATTTACCGTGCATCCGCCATTCTGGGTGCACATCCTGCTGTGGGTGCCGCTGGTGGTAGGGCTGACGCTGTGGGGCCTGCGTGTTAGCAAAGCCGCACTGCTCGCGGCCGAATATCGCCGCAAAGCCAGTGAAGCGACCGCCAGCGATTTGCGCCTGCCGTGATGCGCCGGCTGCCGATCATCCCGACCCTGCTGGTCCTGATTGCCGTTGGTGTGATGATTGCACTCGGCTTCTGGCAGCTTGACCGACGCGCACAAAAGGAAGCCATGCTGGCGCGCTATGCTGTTGCGCAGACGCTCAGCGCCGAGGTGCCTTGGCCCAGCGATCCCGCTGGGCAGCAAGCGGCGCTGTTCCGCCGGACCACCTTCGCTTGCCAGGTCGTGCGCAAGGATATGCCGATCGCCGGCTATGATCGCAGTGGCACGGTCGGGTGGGCGCACAGCGTTACCTGCGCGCTGCCCAATGGGGCGCGGGCCGAGGTCGTGCTGGGCTGGACCAAAGACCTGGCTGAACGGCAGTGGAGCGGCGGCACCGTGACCGGCGTGATCGCGCCCGGTGCCGGCAATGCCGTGCGCCTGATCGCTGATCCGCCGCTGGGCGGCTTGGCGGCCAACGCCTTGCCCGATCCCAAGACCATCCCCAACAACCACTGGTCCTATGCGATCCAGTGGTTCCTGTTCGCCGGGGTCGCGCTGGTTATCTATGTCCTGGCTTTGCGCAAGCGCCTTGCCGTGCCGGGCGCCGGGGGCTAACGGCCCGCCTTGATGGACTACATTTCCACCCGTGGCAGCGCTCCTGCGCTGGACTTCGCCGGAGCGACGCTTGCGGGCCTCGCCAATGATGGCGGGCTTTACGTGCCCCGTGAATGGCCCCGCTTCTCGCAGGATGAGATCGCCGCGATGGTCGGCCTGCCTTATGCAGAGCTGGCCGCGCGGGTGATGCAGCCCTTCGTCGGGGATAGCCTGACGCCGGAGAAGCTGCGCGAACTGACCACGCTGGCCTATGGCCGCTTTGCCCATCAGGCTGTCACCCCGCTGAAGCAGCTGGATGCGCAGCACTGGCTGCTAGAGCTGTTCCACGGCCCAACGCTGGCCTTCAAAGATGTAGCGCTGCAACTGCTCGGCCTGCTGTTTGAAGAATTCCTGGGCCGGGGCGGCGATCCGCTGACCATTGTCGGCGCCACTTCGGGCGATACCGGATCGGCGGCGATTGATGCGGTTGCCGGCCGCGCCCGGGTCGAAATCTTCATGCTCCACCCCAAGGGCCGGGTGAGCGAAGTCCAGCGCCGGCAGATGACCACGGTGCTGGCGCCGAATGTCCACAACATCGCCATCGACGGCACGTTTGATGATGCTCAGGCGATCGTGAAGCGGATGTTCAATGATGCGGCGATGACCGATCGCTTTGCCATCGGTGCGGTCAATTCGATCAACTGGGCCCGGCTGATGGCCCAGGTTGTCTATTACTTTGCCGCCGCGCTTCAGCTGGGCGGACCGCACCGCAAGGTTGCCTTTGCCGTGCCAACTGGCAATTTCGGCGATGTCTTCGCCGGCTATGTTGCCGCGCAGATGGGTCTGCCGATTGAGCGGCTGATCGTCGCGACCAACGTTAACGATATCCTCCACCGGGCGCTGACCACGGGCGACTATTCGGCCGGCACGGTCACGCCAACCGCCGCGCCCTCGATGGACATTCAGGTCTCCTCGAATTTTGAGCGTTTGCTGTTTGACGTCGGCGGGCGTGATGGAGCGGCTTTGGCCGCGCAGATGGCCGGATTTGAAGCGACCCGCGCCATGCAACTGACCAACGCCCAGCGCGAAGGGGCAGCGGCGCTGTTTTCCAGCGCCAGCGCCACGGGTGACGACATGGCCCGCGCGCTGCGCTGGGCGTGGGAAGGAACGGGCGAATTGCTCGATCCGCACACCGCAATCGGCTTGCACGCCGCCCAGCAGGCCGGGATTGATCCCGCCGTGCCGGTGGTGACTCTGGCCACGGCCCATCCGGCCAAGTTCGGCGATGCGGTGGAGCGCGCCACCGG
This sequence comes from uncultured Novosphingobium sp., assembly GCA_964572445.1. Taxonomy (GTDB): domain Bacteria; phylum Pseudomonadota; class Alphaproteobacteria; order Sphingomonadales; family Sphingomonadaceae; genus Novosphingobium. The sequence goes on from CAZNFV010000012.1 coordinate 6,062, forward strand.
TCAGCGGCCAGTCTTACCGGCCCGCATCGGCGATCTGTTCGACCGCGAGGAACGTCTGGCAGAACTGTCTGGCGACTATGCGGGGCTTGCCGATTATATCGCCGCCCGCGCGGTGCCGCGTGGCTGAGCTGATCGAAGCGCCGGTCGTGCTGACCGGCCAGGGCTGGCCTGACTATAGCCTGCTGGATAGCGGGCACGGCCGCAAGCTGGAGAGCTATGGCCCCCATCGCTTTATCCGCCCCGAACCGCAGGCGCTGTGGCGGCCGCGGTTGGAGCGCTGGGCTTCTGACGCCGAATTCGTGCCCGCATCTGATGAAGATGGCGGCGGCCGCTGGTCCTATGCCAATCCGGTGCCGGCCGAAGGCTGGCCGCTGGCGCGCGGCGATGTGCGGTTTACCGCGCAATGCACCCCGTTCCGGCACCTGGGGTTCTTCCCCGATATGGCCCCGGTGTGGGACTGGATGGGCGAGCAGCTGGACGGGCGGACTGACGCGCAGACGATGAACCTGTTCGGCTATACCGGCGTCGGCACGCTGTCGCTGTCACAATACGGCCCGGTGACCCACGTTGATGCCAGCAAGAAATCCGTAGCCCAGGCGCGTGAGAACGCTGCGCTTTCAGACATGGCCGATCGCCCGGTTCGCTGGATCATCGATGATGCCGCCAAGTTCACCGCCCGCGAAGTGCGGCGCGGCAAGCGTTATGATGGGATCATTCTTGATCCGCCGAAGTTCGGGCGCGGCCCGGAAGGTGAAGTCTGGCGGATCGAAGAGCACCTCGCGCCGTTGGTGGGTGATTGCCGCCAGCTGCTCGATGCCGACAGTAGCTTCCTGTTTCTGACGGTCTATGCCGTGCGGATGAGCTCGCTGGCATTGGCCGGCCTGCTTGATGAAGTCTTTGCCGAATTGCCCGGCAAGATCGAGCATGGCGATCTGGCGGTTCGTGAAGCTGGGCCAGACGGACGCCTCCTGCCGACTGCGATCTTCGCCCGCTGGTCGCGCTAGACGCGTTACTCTGCGGATTTCTGGCCGGTAGCCTGTTTGAGCCAGCGCATGACCCCCAGGGTCAGCATCGTCACCACAAACAGAATGATCGCCACATCAAGGCTGCCGAGGCCGACCGCGACGCCGATCGCGCCGGTGATCCACAGGCTGGCGGCGGTGGCCGTGCCATGCACAGAGCCCTCGTGCCGCAGGATCGCTCCGCCGCCGATAAAGCCCATGCCCGTGATCAGCCCCTCAATGATGCGTGCCATCGCTTCGGGGGCATCGCTGACCAGCGGCTCAGTCGCCTGAACGAACCCGCAGGTTGCCACGGCGACCAGCGGGAAGGTCCGCAGGCCGGCGCTGCGCTCTTCCTTTTCGCGGTTCCAGCCGATCGGCAGGGCCAGCAGGTAAGAGAGGGTAAGGGCCACCAGGTGCGGCATAATCTCAAACGGGCGGATGCCGGGCAGGTGTTCAATCATGGCTGATCTCCATCCAGCAAACCCTGAAAAGTGGGACCAAGTGCCGCTGGCGGTGGACACATGCGCGCCATCGTGCCATCGCGCCGCACCATGTCAGATACCCTGATCCTGGAAGTTGCCGATTTTGAGCATGATGTCCTGACCGGCATCTACTCGGAAGAAACTGGCCGCCCGCAGCCGCTGCGCTTTACCATTCAGGTCAAGCTGAAGGTGGCGGACCACTACGCGCCCGACACCCCGCTCAGCGCCAGCAAAAATTACATGGACCTGAAGTTCGCGGCGTCCGAAGCGTTGCCCAAGGGCGTGCACTTTACCCTGATCGAAGCCGTGGCCGATCACGTGTGCGATACGCTGTTTGTGCAGGATGAGCGGGTTGAAGCGGTGACCGTCAAAATCGTCAAGCTGGCGATCAGCGAGGCGGGCGAAAAGATCGGCATCACCCTGACGCGCGAGCGGCGCTGATGG
>CAZNFV010000012.1:8091-26892 GCA_964572445.1 uncultured Novosphingobium sp.
CCCGGATTGACTGGGCAATTGATTTCATTGGATGACTCTGGGGCCGGGGCAGTGTTACCACTGCAGCCATGACGCTTGTCGATCAGTTTCAGCGCCGGATTTCCTATCTGCGCCTTTCGGTTACCGACCGCTGCGATCTGCGCTGTTCCTATTGCATGCCTGAACGCCAGACTTTCCTGCCGCGCAATGAGGTACTGAGCCTGGAAGAGCTGCACCAGCTGGCGCTGGGCTTCATCGCGCGGGGCGTCACGAAAGTGCGGCTGACGGGGGGCGAGCCACTCGTGCGGCGTGACATGATCGAGCTGGTCCGGGCGCTGGGGCGCAAGATCGGTGACGGACTGGAAGAGCTGACCCTGACCACCAATGGCACGCAGCTGGCAGAATTTGCCGAAGACCTGTTCGCCGCCGGGGTGCGGCGCGTGAACGTCTCGCTCGATACGCTGGACCGGCAGACCTTTGCCCGGCTCGCCCGGCGCGACAGCCTGCCACAGGTGCTGGCCGGGATTGCGGCAGCGCAGGCCGCGGGCCTGGCGGTGAAGCTCAACACGGTCGCCCTGAAGGATGCCAATGCGGCCGAAATCCCCGCGCTGATTGAATGGGCGCATGGCCAGCAGCTGGAACTGACCCTGATCGAGGTTATGCCGCTGGGCGAGGTGGAGGCCGACCGGTTTGATCAGCACCTGTCGCTCGGCACGGTGCGGGCCGAACTGGAACAGCGCTGGACCCTGACCCCCAGCCAGCACCGCACCGGCGGCCCGGCACGCTATTTCGATGTGGCGGAGACAGGTGGGCGAATCGGCCTGATCACCCCGCTGACTGACAATTTCTGCGAAGGCTGCAATCGCGTGCGGGTGACCGCGACCGGGCAGCTCTATCCCTGCCTGGGCGGGGGAGAGCGGGTCGATCTGCGCGCTGCGCTGCGTTCGGACCGGCCCGACGCAGCGCTGGCCGAAGCAATTGACGTGGCGCTGAAGATCAAGCCGCTGCGCCACAATTTCCGGATCGACGGCCGCGGTGAAGCGCCGGCGCTGCCCCGGCATATGTCGCTGACGGGGGGCTGACTTGGCCAAACTGGTCTTTCTTGGCCGACTGGCGGACCTGGCAGGGGGCGCGCAGCGCGATGTCGCGCCCGGCCCCTTGGCGGCGGTGCTGGCCGCGCTGCCGGTAGAGCTGGCCGTGGCGCTGCTGGATGAGCGGGTGCGCGTGGCGCTGAATGGGGAACTGTGCAGCGAGACCGCCGGAATCGTGCTGAGGCAGGGCGATGAACTGGCCTTCCTGCCCCCGGTAAGCGGCGGGTAAGCCATGCTCGACGTCCGCCTGCTCAATGCGCCATTCGATCCCAATGCCGAGGTGGACCGCTTCGCCCGGCAGATCGCCAATAGCGGCGGCCTGGCGACCTTCGTAGGCAAGGTTCGTGGTGACGGTGGGATCGAAGCGCTGGAGCTTTCCCATTACGAACCATTGACCCTGCCCGGAATGCAGGCGCTGGCCGCAACCGCTGCGGCGCGCTTTGCCATTCAGGGGCTGCTGCTGCTGCACCGGATCGGCCCGCTCTCTCTCGGTGAGCCAATCGTTTGCGTCTCCGCGGCGGCAAGCCATCGCCGGGCCGCTTTCGATGCGGTCGATTTTGCGATGGACCACCTCAAGACCGATTCGTGGTTCTGGAAACGGGAACGGCGCGGCGGTGTCTGGACCTGGATCGAACCGCGCGATCAGGATCACGCTGACCTGAAGCGCTGGGATTAAGGTGCCAGCTGCTCCTGCAAGGCGGCAATGACCTTATCCTGGTTGGTGACCAGCGCATTGGCAGCATCGCGCGCCGCTTTGGCCTCGCTCGCGGGCTCTCCCTCGATTCGGCTCGCAGCATAGATCGCGTCGATATCAGCCAGGGCGACCATGCCTTCGCTGCGCGCAGCATCAAGATCGGCGAGGGCAATCATGGCAACCGACCAGGCTTCACTGGCTTTGGCCGCTCCGGCCGCCGCAGCGATGGTGCGGCCAACCTTGGCTTCGCGGGCGTGGAACTTGGCGTCTGCAGCGCGGACCCGCTCAAGCAGCGAATCGAGCTGGCGGGTAACCGCAGGATCTACCGGAATCGCGGCTGGCGGCGGGCTCGGCGGGATGAGGGTGCCGGTAACGCGCTCAATCGGGCGGCGGGCCAGCGAAGGATATTCACCTTCAGCCGAGGCGCAGGCGGACAGCAGGAATGCAAGGAGCAGGCTGGCATGCTGGCGTTTCATCAGTATTGCCATAGCACGCCCGGCAATCTGCGCCAGCGGCCAAGAATCCTCGTCCGCCTTGGTTGACAGCAGGGGGGGCTTGGACTAGTGGCCCACCTTCTTGTGGCCCCTCGCACAACGCGGGGCGGTTACTATGCTTTATATACGGAATAAGTGACATGTTCGCTGTAGTGCGCACTGGCGGCAAGCAATACCGGGTCGCCGCCGGAGACAAGATCGCGGTTGAAAAGCTGGCTGGTGAAGCCGGTGAGACCATCACGCTCGCTGACGTTCTGTTGGCTGGTGACGGCGGCGAAGTGAAGGATGCCAAGGGCGTCGTCGTTTCGGCCGAAATCATCGCCCAGGCGAAGAGTGAAAAGGTGATCGTTTTCAAGAAGCGTCGCCGTCACAACTATCGTCGTAAGAACGGCCACCGCCAGCAGTTGACCCTGCTGCGCATCGTGGCAGTCGGCGCTGGCGAAGCATCGGCTAAGAAGGCTGCCAAGAAGGCAGCCCCCACGGCCGAAGCGGCCGCTGAATAAGCATTCGGAGTAGTTCGAGATGGCACATAAAAAAGCAGGCGGTTCATCGCGTAACGGTCGTGATTCGGCCGGTCGTCGCCTTGGCGTGAAGAAGTTCGGCGGTCAGGAAGTGATCGGCGGCAACATCATCATCCGTCAGCGCGGAACCCGCGTTTATCCGGGCGCCAATGTTGGCATGGGCAAGGATCATACCCTGTTCTCGCTGACCGAAGGCCGCGTCCGCTTCCACGATGGCAAGCTTGGCCGCAAATACGTGTCGGTCGATATGGCGATTGCCGCCGAATAATCGGACAGTCGATCACGGGCTGTCCTGACGGGCAGCCCCGCCGAAGCCAGACTTCGGCCGAATGAGGGAGAGGGCCCAGCCCGTCTCCCTCTTTTTGCATCTCCCTCTGCCCATCCGGGAACATCCCGGACCAGGTGTAACTTTCGCGTCACGGGATCGCGCTAAGGCGGACCGGCGGGGCCGGACGAGTGGAGACTGTAACAATGTTCATGCGCAGCGAACGGCTGTTCCTGCGGCCAGCCTGGCCGGAGGACTGGGAAGAGTTGCTAGGTCAGGTGGCGGACGTGGCGGTGGTGAAGAACCTCGCCAAGGTGCCCTGGCCCTACACGGCGGAAGACGCGCGCTGGTTTGCGGGCCAGCCGCAGGATCAGCGCCTGCCCCATTTCGTCATCACCCTGCCGACCAGCTTGGAACATGCCCGCATCATCGGCTGCATTGGCCTGGCGGCGGATGGCGATTCCGTGGAGCTGGGCTATTGGCTGGCGCGCGAGCATTGGGGCAAGGGCTATGCCACCGAAGCGGCGCGCAGTGTGATCAGCGTTGCGCGGGTGCTTGGCCACAAGCGCCTGATCGCCGGCCACTTCATTGACAATCCGGCCTCGGGCCGCGTGCTGCGCAAGGTAGGTTTCCGTCCCACCGGGCAGATCCGGCCGCGCTTCAGCCAGGCGCGCGGTTGCCAGGTCGATTCGATCGAGCACTGCCTGGCGCTTGATCAGCCGTGTGACGGCAATGAGCCGGTCGCAATGCAGGCGGCCTAGAAAAAACCTCCCCAAGTCAGCTTGGGGAGGTTTTGCTTATCAGGCGAGGACGGCGTCCTTGAATTCGCTATCGTGCTTGCCGATCAGCGCGCGGTCATCGTGGTTCCAGGGGTGGAAGCCCGGGAGGAAGTAGCTGAGCCAGGCCGGCAGGATCCGGCGCAGCACGCCGGGTGTCCCCAGCAGATACCAGGCCAGCTTGGCCCTCATCTTCCAGCCGGTCAGGCCGTCCTGCGCGAGCAGTTCCAGCGTGTCCTGCCAGCGGTGCCGCAGGAAGTTGATCGTGACGAGCGTCATCATGATGCTCTTCAGCTTCCAGCGGCGATAGCGCGACCAGTCCTTCGTGGCGTGGAGCCAGGTGTCATAGGCGACACCTTTGTGTTCGATTTCTTCAATCGCGTGCCAGCGCCACATTGCGGCGGTTTCCGGCTCTGCCCCGGCGAAGTGCTTGGGGTTGGAGAGGAATTCCTGCGCCATCATTGCGGTGTAGTGTTCCAGCGCCATGGTCACGGCCAGGTTCAGGATCGCCGGGCGGTCCTTGGTCAGTTCCAGGTTGGCGGCGACGCGCTTGTCGATGAAGTCGAGGTCATAACCGGCATCCACCGCCGCGCGGTTGAAGGCGATGTGTTCGCGGGTGTGATTGATTTCCTGCTTCACGAACGCGCGAATTTCAGCTTGCAGCTTGGGGCTGGCACCGTCGCGGTGGGCTTTGACGGCTTCGATGAAGAAAGCCTCACCCCGCGGGAAGGTGGCAGACAGGGCATTGTGCCACGCGGTCGCCACCGGATCCTGGTTCAGCCACCAGCGGCCCGGCTTCTTGTCACGGCCGAAGCGCTGGTCGCGCACGGTGATCGTAAGATCGGTGGGGGTAGGACCAGCCTTGCCGATTGGGGCGGCGAGTTCTACGTCGAGCGGGAACTTGGTGGGAGCGTTCATGCTCCCCATTTAGGATTAACTGACACCCATGTCAATAAGGAAGCGCCTGAGCCAGGAAGAAAGCCGCACGGTGGCGCTCGAAGCCGCGCGGGCGCTGCTGATTGAATTGGGCCCTCAGGCCGTCACGCTGAAGGCCGTTGCCTCGCGAATCGGCCGTACCCACGCCAACTTGCTCCATCATTTTGGCTCAGCGGCGGGCCTGCAAAAGGCGCTGGCTGAGCATCTGGCGACGACGATCTGCGCCTCGATTGAAGAGGCGGTGCTAGCCACGCGCAAGGGCGAAGGTTCGGCGCGCGACGTTGTCGACCTGACTTTCGATGCTTTTGACAAGGAAGGTGGCGGCGCGCTTGCCACCTGGATGTTGATGAGCGGCAACGAAGACGCGCTCGATCCGCTGATCGATGCCGTGCACGATCTGGTCGATGATCTGGGGGAGCACGAAAGCGGGCAGATGCACCAGGTTACCCACGCGCTGTGCATGATGGCGCTGGGCGATGCGCTGATGGGCGGCGCTTTGGCGCAATCGCTTGGCCTGCCGCGCTCTGCCAGCCGTGACATTGCCGAGAAGATGCTGATCGAGGAAGCGGTCTCGGTCGGGCTTACGCCGGGTCCGAAAGACTGAGCCAGTCCGGCAGGACGGTGGCAGGGATATCTTCCACCCGCCGATGATCGACTGCCAGACCCAGCTCGGGATAGGCCGTGCGTTGGCGGGCCGGATCGCTATCGGCCAGTGGCACCACCACCAGCCGCCGGTTGACCTTTTGCCGCCAGTTCATCCGGGCGGTGTTCTCTTGCCCGACGTAGCAGCCCTTGGTGAATGACACCCCGTTCAGTTCAGCCGCGTTGCATTCCAGCCAGAGCAGGTCGGCCAGCTCAGCCTGGCCCTCAGTAACCCCGAGTGAAAGCCGGTGCGCGCGCCACTGCGGCGCTGCATCTGTGCCGTCGCGATCGCCGATCCAGCGCTGCCCCAGTGCGGGCAGGCGGGGGTCAGGCGATTCGCCTGCGCCGGGCTGCCAGTGGACCCCGGCCGCTGGATCAAGTGCGATTCCGATCTTGCGGCGCAAGCGATAGATGGACAGCCGCTTGCTCAGCGCCTCGGCCTGGTCAGCCGCGCAATCGATCAGCAGCTCGTCGTCATCAGCCCAGACCAGAAAATCGAACATGACCTTGCCTTGCGGGGTTAGCAGCGCCGCCCAGACTGGGAGGACGCCAGCCACGTCATTGGTCACCAACCCGTTGAGGAAGCCGCGCAGGTCCTCACCCGGTTCGGTTGCAGTCAGGCGGATAACCGCGCGGTCGGCCAGAAGGGTTGCTGTCATGCGTGACAGATAGGGCGGCGCTTGCCTAAGGGAAAGGGATGAGCAGCACACCGAATCGCCTGACCATCCGCCGCCCTGACGATTGGCACGTCCATCTGCGCGATGGCGCCGTGCTGGCAGGCGTGGTGAAAGACACCGCACACCAGTTTGCGCGGGCGATAGTGATGCCCAATCTTTCGCCCCCGATCACGACCGTTGCAGCGGCGGCCGCTTATCGCGAGCGGATTGTCACCGCGGCTGGCCCCGGCTTCACTCCGCTGATGACGGCCTACCTGACCGACACGATTGACCCGGAAGAACTGGCGCGCGGCTTCGCCCAAGGCGTATTCACTGCCGCCAAGCTCTATCCCGCCCATGCCACCACCGGATCGGCCCACGGGGTGACTGATGTGGCCAATATCCGTGGCGCGCTGGCGCGGATGGAACAGATCGGGATGCCGCTGCTGGTCCACGGCGAAGTGACCGACGCCCATGTCGATATTTTTGACCGGGAAGCCGTCTTCATCGAACGGACCCTCGCGGGCCTGATCCGCGATCTGCCGGGCCTGAAAGTGGTGTTTGAACATATCACCACCGCTGAGGCCGTGGCCTTTGTCGAAAGCGCGGGGCCGAATGTGGCGGCGACGATCACGCCGCAGCATCTGCATATCAACCGCAACGCCATGTTCACCGGCGGGATCCGTCCGCACATGTATTGCCTGCCGGTGGCCAAGCGCGAAGTGCATCGTCTGGCCCTGCGCCGGGCGGCGACTTCGGGCAGTGCCAAGTTCTTCCTCGGCACAGACAGCGCGCCCCATGCAGTCGGCGCGAAGGAAGCGGCCTGTGGCTGCGCCGGGATCTATAATGCCCCCTATGCGCTGGAAAGCTATCTGGCGGTGTTTGAGGAAGAGGGCGCGATTGACCGGTTCGAAGGTTTTGCCAGCGAGCACGGACCGCGCTTCTATGGCCTGCCGTTGAATGAAGGCACGGTCACGCTGGAACGCAGCGGGACGCAGGTGCCCGACCTGATTGACGCAAACGGCACGGCCATCGTGCCATTCCACGCCGGCGAGACACTCGCCTGGCGCTATCTTGGCTAGGCGCGGCGGGTCCGGGCCAGCAGATCGGCGATGAACAGGGCGATCGCCAGCCAGATCAACGCAAAGCTGGCCAGCTGCGCGGTCCCCAAGGGCTTGCCGAAGACAAACAGCCCGACCAGGAAGACCATCGAGGGCGATAGGAACTGGATCATTCCCATCGTGGAATAGGCCAGCCGCTGCGCTGCCATCGCGAACAGCACCAGCGGCGCCGCGGTGAGCACCCCGGCAAGGACCAGCAGGCCGGCATCCTGCCAGCTCCACAGAATCGCGCTGCCGGCCGGCCCCTGGGCATAGAACCCGGCGATTGCCAGGGCGGGCAGCAACAGGACGATCACTTCCACTGTCAGGCCGGTCAAGGCGGTTACCGGTGCAAGCTTGCGGACCAGGCCATAGCCGGTCCACGATAGCGCCAGGGCCAGACTGATGCCCAGCGAGGCCAGGGCTTCCCAAGCCATCAGCAGTACGCCGACTGTGGCAATAGCGACCGCCAGCCACTGCCGCCGGGTCAATTTTTCATGCAGAAACAGCGTCCCGGCCAGCACGCTCAGCAGCGGGCTGACATAATAGCCGATGCTGGCGGCATAGACTTCGCCGGCCTGAATGGCGGCAACGTAGACCAACCAGTTGATCCCAATCAGCAAGGACGAGGCGAGCAGCATCCAGCGGGCCTTGGGCAGGGCAAACGCGGCCCGGACTTCGCCCAGCTGGCCGCGCACCGCCAGGATCACCAGACAAAGCGGCAACGAGGAAATTACCCGCCATCCGACAAATTCGGGGGCCGGAATGTGCGACACCAGCCACAGGTAAAGCGGCAGTAGCCCCCAGATGAGATGCGCGCCCAGTGCCAGGGGAAGGGCGCTCGCGCGGCTTTGCGGGGTGGGTGCATGCATGCCTGGGCGGTAGACCCCGCCTGCAACCGGGGCAAGGTGCCAGCGCGCCGCAGATTTAACGCGTGTCTGACAGTCTGGTTGCTGATCGTTCAGGTTGAAGGGCTTAAAGCTGAACGTATCGAAGCGAGGAGACTGACCATGCCGAAGACCTTCAAGCGCGCCGCCCTGGCTTTGCTAGCCCCGGCAATGGTGCTGACCGCCAGCCCGGCGCTGGCCCATGATGACTATGGCCGCCATGACAACGCCCGCCATGATAACGGCTGGCATCACGGTGAGCGCAAGCATGATCGCTGGGAAAGCCGCCGGGGTGATCGCTACGGCAATGACTACGCCCGCCAGGACCGGCGCGACTATCGCGGCGACTATCGCACCAGCGAATATTACGGTGAACCGGTCTATGCCCGGACCCGGACCTGGCGGGGTGATGATGGCCGCACTTATTGTCGCCGCAGCGATGGCACGACGGGATTGATTGTTGGCGGGGTTGCCGGGGCCTTGATCGGCCGCGAAGTGGCTGGCAGCCGCGGTGACCGCACAGTCGGGGCGATCCTGGGCGCGGCGGGTGGCGCCCTGCTTGGCCGGGCGGTGGATCGCAGCGGAAGTAATGATTACCGTTGCCGGTAAAGCAGCCTTAACCATCGCGCGGGTATCGCACTCGCGCGATGGACCGCTTAATAATCCTGTTTCTTTTCAGCCTGCTGACCGCCTGCAGTGAACCGCGCGCGCCGGCAACGCAGCCGCTGCGCGATCCGGCGATCATGGGTGCCCTGTCGGAACGCCTGATGAGCGACCCCGATCTGGTCGGAGCCAGCCGCAAGGCGACGATCCTAACGGGTGGCGGTCTGCTTGATGGCGGCCTGCCGCTGTTTGGCCCAGACGACAAGGAAGCGGACCGTGCCAGGGCTGAAGTGGCGGAATTGCTGGGCCCAACTGTCCCCCATGTTCCAGATCCCGAACCGGGGGCGGAACAATCTGCACTGGCCGGAGCCTCCACCGCTGCCAGCGTTGCGGCGGCCATCCCCTTTGCCGCAAAGTGCGCGCCGCAGCTGACCTATTCGTTCGCCTGGGCGGCGCAGATGCCGGAAGCTGTGCCGATCTACCCGCGCGGCCAGGTTCAGGAAGCTGGCGGCAGCGATCAAGCTGGCTGCCGGCTGCGGGTTGTCAATTTCCGCACGCCGGTGGACGTCAGTGACGTCATCGATTTTTATCACGCGCTTGGTCTGCAAGCTGGGCTTGAACCAAAGGTTGCCAGAGCCGGCGAAGATCGGATCGTCAGTGGCGCTCAAGCAGGAATGGCATTCACCGTCCATGCCCGCCGCTCAGCTGATGGGACCACAGAAGTGGACCTGGTCACTAACGGCTGAAGTCAGGCTTCTCGCAAGCCCACGCCGATAACGGCGCGCGGCTGATCCATCTCGTTCGATGCAACCGGATAGGCGCAGTAGTCTGCGGCATAATAGGCGCTGGGCCGATGATTGCCCGACAGTCCAACTCCGCCGAACGGCGCGCCAGAACTGGCCCCGTTGGTCGGGCGGTTCCAGTTGATCACGCCGGCGCGGACATTGGCCCAGAAACGGTTATATTCCTGCGGCGTTCCGCCAACCATCGAGGCGGACAGGCCAAAGCGGGTGTTGTTGGCTTCGGCAATCGCCTCATCAAGATCATCCGCCTGGGTGACCTGCAGCAGCGGTCCGAACAGTTCGACATCGGGCTTGTCCTTCACGCCCGTGACATCGATGATCGCGGGCGAGAGGAACGGCAGGTCATCGCGAGGGCGGATCAGGTGCTTGATCGCCTTGCCGCCGTGGCTCAGCAGATAGAGGAAGCTTTCGGTCAATCCGTCGGCGGCGTCGTTATCGATCACCGGGCCCATGAAGGGGGTCGGCTCATCAAACGGTGCGCCGACGATAAGCCGGTCTGTCAGCCGTTTTACTTCCACCATCAGTTGCTCATACATCGTGGACTTCACGATCAACCGCCGGGCGGCGGTGCAGCGTTGCCCGGCCGAGGTGAAGGCCGATTGCACGACAATCGCCGCAGCATCGGTAATCTTGGGCGTGTCCCACACCACCAGCGGATTGTTACCGCCCATTTCGAGCGCCAGGATCTTATCCGGACGGGTTGCCAGCTTGCGGTTGATGGCGATGCCGGTGTGGGCCGAACCGGTGAACAGCACCCCGTCAATCCCGTCATGCGCGACCAGCGCCTGCCCCTCGGCCGGACCGCCGATCAGCAACTGGACAACGGCGGCGGAAATCCCGGCGCGGTGGAAGCATTGCACCAGCATTTCGGCCGTGGCCGGCGTCTTCTCGCTCGGCTTGAAGACAATCGCATTGCCCGCGATCTGTGCGGGAATGATGTGGCCATTGGGCAGATGCGCGGGGAAGTTATAGGGGCCCAGTACGGCCATCACACCGTGCGGCTTGTGGCGCACCGATGCGGTGCCCTGCATGGCGTTGTCCAGTTTGCGCTGCGCGGTCCGCTCGGCATAGGCGCGGATCGAAATTTCGACCTTGTTGATCACGCTTTCAACTTCGGTGCGCGCTTCCCACAGCGGTTTACCGGTCTCACGCGCGATCATCCTGGCCAGCGGCTCAGCGTCCTTGCGCACTTCGTTGGCAAAGCGGCGGACCATCTCCATTCTGGTCGACAGCGGCTGGGCGGCCCAAGCTGGCCAGGCCCGGCGGGCACGCGCGACAATCTCGTCCACGTTGCCGTGGTTGCCACGCCAGAGCTCGGCCCCGGTCGCCGGTTCGAAAGAGATCAGTTCACCCGTACTCATCGCACAACCCCTCCCGGCCTGCACAGCCGGTCCGCTGCGCCCTTAGCTGACGACTTGTCCTCTGAAAAGACTTGCCTTTCGTATCAGTAATCCAACTTAAACCATAATTGCTGGCGGAGGACCCAACGCTTCGCCCAACTGCCTGATGGCGGCGATTGTTTCATCGAGCGGGGACCAGTCGTCGTGCTGGTCGATCGCAGACCAGATCGCCTCGACATTATCGATCACCAGACTGGGCGGGGTCCCATCCTGCCAGAGGGCATGATCCTGCCCGGCCGGTTCAAAGCCACTTAACGCCGCGGCAAAATAACCTTCTGCATGACGGCCGAACCGATGGCGGTGGAAGAACAGGTCGGGTGCAAGAGCACCTTCGCGCATGGTTTTCTCTGCCTGGGCGATCAGGGCGTAGTCCGCTTCAAACCCGCGCGTCTGCAGGCCCAGCCGCCACAGGAACTGGCGGGCCAGCGCAACCTGATAAAGCGGACCGAACCGCTCCAGCGCAGCGATCAGCGGCGGAGCATCGACCAGCAAGCGCAGGGCGACGGCCAGTTGCCCGCAGTTCCAGTGCAGCGCTTCGGGCTGGCGGCCAAAAGCGTAGAGGCCGCTGTGATCAAAATAGGCGGCGGTGAAGGACGGGTCCCACTGTGGCAGCCAGCGCCAAGGACCATAGTCAAAGCTTTCGCCCGAAATGTTCATGTTATCGGTGTTGAGCACGCCGTGGACAAACCCCGCCGCCATCCATTCCGCCGCCAATTGCGCCAGACGTTCAACCACCTGGTGGAGCAGGATCACCGCAGGCTCATCGCGCCCTGGTGCATCATCCGGCGGCGGCGCTCCCAGAAACTGGACCAGGCAATAGTCAATCAGCGCAGCCATCTCTTCGCGCGATTCCAGATATGCAAGCCGCTGGAACGTGCCGATCCGGACGTGCCCGTGGCTGAGCCGGACCATCACCGCCGAGCGGGTGGGGGATGGTTCATCAGACCGGTAGAGGTCTTCACCCGTCTCGATCACGGAGAAGGTCTTGCTGGTATTGACCCCCAGCGCTTCGAGCATTTCTGTCGCCAGTATCTCGCGCACGGCGCCTTTCAGCGTCAGCCGTCCGTCACCCTGCCGGCTCCACGGGGTCTGGCCCGAACCTTTGGTGCCCAGATCGAGCAACCGCCCGGCCCCGTCACGCAGCTGAGCGAACAGGAATCCGCGTCCATCGCCCAGGTCCGGATTGTAGGTGCGGAACTGGTGGCCGTGATAACGCAGCGCCAGCGGCTGCGGCAGATTATCCGGAAGCGGCGCAAATCGGCCAAAGTGCTGCACCCAGTCGGCATCGGAAAGCGCGCTCAGCCCAACTGCGGCTTCCCACCGATGATTGCGAAAGCGCAGGGTTGTCTGCGGAAAGTCTGCCGCGCACACCGGGTCCGCCAGCCAGGGGGCCAGCTCAGCAATCGGCGTGTCAGCACGATAGGGGGCGACTTGCGGTTCGGCGCGCATCCGGCAATAGTGGCCGCTTGCACGATGCGGCACAAGCGCCGCAGCGCGCTGTCAGCAGCATTTACCGGGGTCCGGCCAGAATATGAACCAATTTACCGACGGCTACTGGACCAGCCGCGATGGCCTGCAACTGCATTACCGCGACTATCCGGGGCGCCAGGATCGGCCGCCGGTGCTGTGTCTGCCGGGGCTAACCCGCAACGCGCGGGACTATGAAGAGCTGGCACAGCGGCTGGCCGGCGATTGGCGGGTGATCTGTGTTGAACTGCGCGGGCGCGGCGACAGCGCCTATGCGAAGGATTCGGGCACTTACAACCCGCTGCAGTATCTTGAGGACCTGGGCGAACTGTTCGATCAGGCGGGACTGAAGCGGGTGGTGGCAATCGGCACTTCGCTGGGCGGGCTGTTGACCATGCTGCTGGCGGCGACCGCGCCCGAACGGCTGGCTGGGGCGCTCCTCAACGATATCGGTCCTGAAGTGAACCCTGAAGGGATCGAGCGAATCCGCAATTACGTCGGCCAGGCGCGGAACTTCCCCACCTGGATGCACGCGGCCCGGGCCCTGGCAGAATCGCAGGGGCCAACTTTCCCCAGCGCTTCGCTGACTGACTGGCTGGCGATGGCCAAGCGCTGCATGGTGGTCGGCAGCAACGGCCGGATCCACTTCGATTACGATATGAAGATCGCCGAACCGTTCGCGCAGGCTGACGGAGCCAGCAATGTCGATATGTGGCCGGCCTTCCAGGCGCTTTCCGGGCGACCGGTCACCCTGCTGCGCGGGCAATTGTCAGACGTTCTGACACCCGCCACTTTCAAGAAGATGGCCAAGCTGCTGCCCGATGCCGAAGCGGTGACCGTGGGTAAAATCGGACATGCGCCCTCGCTAAACGAGCCAGCTGCCGTGGCGGCCATCGACAAGCTGCTGGCAAAGATCAAATGAAGCGCCGCGCCCCGGCTCCGCGGGCGCGGGTGCTGCATCTCCATTCCAGCTTCGATCCCGGCGGCAAGGAAATGCGCGCCGTGCAGCTGATGAATGCCTTTGGGCCGGAAGTGGCGCACAGCATCGTCTCGGCCGTACCGCAGGCCCTGGGCGCAGCCGCGGCAATCGATCCGGCAATCCCGGTCGACTATCCTGAATTTCCGCCGCTGACCGGCAAACCTTTTCCGCGCCGGTTGCAGCGGCTGGCCCGCGCGATGGCCGGTTATGACCTGGTCTTGACCTATAACTGGGGCGCAATGGACGCCGTGCTGGCCCATACGGCCTTCGCCGAAGCGCTGCATCTGCCGCCGCTGGTCCATCATGAGGACGGCTTCAATCAGGACGAGGCGGATCGCCTGAAGTGGCACCGCAACGTCTTCCGGCGCATTGCCCTGTTCCGCGCGCAAGGGCTGGTCGTGCCATCGCAGCGGCTGGAATATATTGCCCGGACCGCGTGGCAGCAGCCGGCGGCAATGGTGCGGCGCATTCCCAATGGCATTCCTGTCTTTGCCTATGGCCGAAAGCCTAAGCCCGATGCCCTGCCGCGGGTGATCAAGCATCCCGGAGAACTGTGGCTGGGAACGCTGGCCGGTCTGCGGGCGGTCAAGAACCTGCCCCGGCTGGTCCGCGCCTTTGCACCGCTGCCCGATGCCTGGCAGCTGGTGATCCTGGGCGAAGGACCAGAACGCGAGGCGATCCGGTCTGAAGCCATGCGGCTGGGGGTGGGGCACCGGGTCCATTTGCCCGGCCATGTTGCTGATCCGGCCCGGGTGATGGGCCTGTTCGATCTTTTTGCGCTGTCATCCGATAGCGAACAGTTTCCCATTTCCGTGGTAGAGGCCATGGCCAGCAGCCTGGCGATTGCCGCGCCGCGGGTAGGCGATATCGAGGCGATGGTAACAGCAGAAAACCGCCGTTTCCTGGTGCCTCCGGGTGACGAGGCGGCTTTGTCGCAGACCCTTGTGGCGCTGGCGGCGGATGCCGATCTGCGCGGGTCAATCGGCCGCGCCAACCGCGTGCGCGCAGAGGCGGATTATGATGAGGCGAAGATGATTGCGGCCTATCGGAACGTCTATGCCGGTGCCATGGGGCGCACGGCCTTCCCCTGAATTGTCGTTCACCCGTGCTTCACGGGGGACAGCGCAGAGATCGGACGTTGAAAAGGCCCGCCCATCGGCTAAACAGCCCGCACGTTTGACCCAATTTTCGAGTGAAAGTCACCGCCTTGGCCTTGCCACCGTCTGATCGCCCCAATTCCCAGTCGAAGGCCGAAGAGCAGGCCGCCGCGCAGCAGGACGTGTTCCTGCGCGAAGTGGACGACGCCCTGCGCGAGGATGAGCTAAAATCGATGCTCACCCGCTATGGCAAGCCGGTTGGTGGGGTGATCGCCGCTGGCCTGCTTGCGCTGGCGGGTTACCTCTGGTGGGACAATTCAAGCAAGCAAGCTGCCGGGGAGCGCAGTGAGCAAGCAATCATCGCGCTCGACAAGCTGGACGCCGGCAATACCGCGGCGGCCCTGGCTGATCTGGAGCCGCTGACCCGCGAAGGCAGCGATGGCAACAAGGCCGTCGCCGCGATGACGCGCGCCGCGATCCTGGTCCAGCAGGGCAAGCTTGAAGACGGGACCAAGGCATTTGCAGCGATTGCGGCCGATTCAGGCGTTCCGCAGGCCTATCGTGATCTCGCCACGATCCGCGAAGTTGCATTGCGGTTCGATGCCATGCCGCCGCAGCAGGTGATTGATCGGCTGAAGCCGCTGGCCGTGCCCGGCAATGCCTGGTTCGGCAGCGCCGGCGAACTGGTCGGCATGGCCTATCTCAAGCTGGGCAAGCCCGAGCTGGCCGGCGCGCTGTTTGCCGCGATTGGCAAGAATACCGAAGTTCCTTCCACGCTCCGCACGCGGATGCGCCAGATGGCCGGCCAGCTCGGCTTTGACGCGGGGACCGACGATGTGTCAGCCTCGGTCGCAGCTGCGCAGCAATAAGTTCAGTCAAGGATAGCCCATGCAAGCCACTCCGAATTCGCGTCGTCCGATCTCCCGTCGTCTGGCTGCTCCGCTGGCGCTGGTCCTGGCGATCTCGCTGGCTGGCTGCGGCGCGTTCGGCGGCAAGGACAAGCCCAAGACGCCGACGGTGGGCAACCGGATCCCGATCCTTTCGCGGATTGATACCGGGGCCAAGGTCGATCCTTTGCTGGAAACCGTATCGGTGATCGTGCCTCCAGCAGCGGCCAATCCCGATTGGCCACAGGCCGGCGGCACGGCCAGCAAATCTTATGGCAACCTTGAACTGGCCGCCAATCCCGGCCGCTCGTGGACGGCACAGGTCGCAGGATCCAGCAGTAAACAGCGGCTTGCTGCCTCGCCCGTAGTCGGCGGCGGCCAGTTGTTCGTGATGGACACGGCTGGAACGGTTCATGCCTTTGATGCCCAGACCGGTGCGGCGCGCTGGAACACGGCCTTCTCGCTTAAGGGTGACGGCCAGTCATCGATCTACGGCGGCGGCGCCAGCTATGCCGATGGCCGGGTCTATATCACGACAGGTCTGGGCGAAGTCGCCGCACTGGATGCCACCAATGGCTCGATCGTCTGGAAGGTAAAGCCGGCTGGTCCGCTGCGCGGATCTCCAACCATCGCCTTCAATTCGATCTTCGTGATGACCATGGATAACCAGGTCTATTCGCTGAATGCCGCCGATGGCGCTGCCGCATGGAACGAAGCCGCCTCCAGCGGGCAAACCGGCGTGTTCGGTGTCGCCGCTCCCGCAGCCGGGCAGGGTACGATTATTGCTGGTTTCAGCACCGGCGAACTGGTCGCTTACCGTTACGAAAATGGACGGCAGCTGTGGTCTGATGCGCTGGCCCGGACTTCGCTTTCAACCACTGTGGGCGTGCTGACCGATATTGATGCCGATCCGATCATTGACCGCGGCCGCGTCTTCGCGCTGGGCCAGGGTGGACGCATGGCAGCTTATGAACTGGTCACTGGCCAGCGCATCTGGGAGCTCAACCTTTCGGGCATTTCCACCCCGGCGATCGCAGGGGACTGGATCTTCACGCTGACCGACGATGGCAAGTTGCTGTGCATCCAGCGCGCGACTGGCAAGGTTCGGTGGCTGACCCAGCTGGCTCGTTTCGAAAACGAGAAAAAGAAGAAGAACCCGATCTTCTGGACCGGCCCGGTCTTGGCCGGCAGCCGCCTGTGGTTCGCCAACTCTAACGGTCAGGTCTATTCGGCCGGGATCGAAGATGGCGCGCCGGTGTTGTTCAACGACGTCAAGAACCCGGTAACGCTCGCCCCGATTGTGGCCGGCGGGACGCTTTACGTGCTCGACGACAGCGGACGGATCAGCGCTTTCCGGTAACTTTACCGTAGCTTTAACCCTTCGCCGCTAAGGCGGAGGGATGACTGCTGCTCAGCCCAATTCGCCCGCGCGGCCTGAAAGTGACGTTTCCGCAGCCGTGGGTTTGTGGGGCGTGGCGGGCTTGGCCCTGTGGATCCTGATCTGCCACTTCTGGCCTGAACTTTGCCTCTGGCTGGGCGCTGCGGAGCCGCAGGGACGGCTCTCTGGACCCTATGCTGCCCTGATCGGCCTGATCGCGGCGGCCCTGCCGATGGTGGCGGTCTCGCTGCTGCGGGACAAGGTCCACCGCCGCCCGTCAACCGGGATTGATTGGGATAGCCCGCGGGCAGTCGCAGCCATCATCGATGTCTCGATCACCAAGCTGGCCGGTATCTGGGCCACCTGGGCGGTGATCGGCAGCCTCTATTGCCTGGCGCGGTGGTATTGGGACGGGCCTTATTTGCTGTCGATGGACGTGCTGGGCACCCTGGCCGTGCCGCTGTTCCTCGCTTCGATCCCCTATGTCATCTGGCTGGACCGCGTACTGGTTGAGCCCCGCGACGGTGCCTGGCATTTTGGTGCGCTGCTGATCGGGCGCGAACCGTTCGATCCGGCGCTGGTCTGGCATCACGCCCGGGTCTGGGCCGTGAAGGGCTTTTTCACCGCCTTCATGATTTCGATCGTGCCGGGCGGATTCGGCTTTCTGGTCGAGGATGACTGGGCACCGGCGCTGACCGACCCGGTCCAGCTGGCCGGCATCCTGACAACTGCGATGTTTGTCATCGACGCGCAGATCGGCACGGTGGGTTACATCATGACGCTCAAGCCGCTGGATGCCCAGATTCGCAGTGCAAACCCGTTCCTGGCGGGCTGGCTGGCAGCGTTGATCTGCTATCCGCCATTCCAGCTGATGCAGCCCAGCGGGCCGCTGTTCTATCAGGTCAACACCGCGGGCTGGGGCTATTGGCTGCAGAGGCATGACTGGCTGCTGTGGAGCTGGGCCGCAATGCTGGTCGCGCTCACCGCGATCTATGCCTGGGCGACGGTCGCCTTTGGGCTGCGGTTTTCCAACCTGACCTATCGCGGCGTGCTGACCAACGGGCCCTATCGCTTCACCAAGCACCCGGCCTATCTGGCCAAGAACACCTTCTGGTGGCTGGAGACGCTGCCGTTCCTGGTGGTCAGCCACTCGCTAACCGACATGGTCCGCAACACCTTCTTCCTCGCCTGTGTCAGCGCGGTCTATTTCTGGCGCGCGAAGACTGAGGAAGCGCACCTGCTGGCCGAAGATCCAAAGTACCGCGCCTATGCCGAATGGATGGCGCAGCACGGGCTGATCACTCGGTTGCTACACCGCGCCGGCAAGGCCCTGTATGGCCAGCGGCAAGTGCTGCAGCCGGCCGAATAGCGGTCAGAAGCTCAGTTCGTAAACGCGGCTGATATCGCCGTTCCATTCGCCGTGGAACTTGTCGAGCAGGCGCTGGGCCGGAACCTTGCCGCTGGAAACGATCTCGTCGAGCGGATTGAGGAAGCCGGCTTCGGTATCGCCCATCGAGTTGAGCCGCGCCCGGGAATTGAGGCCCGCGCGGCTGATCGCCAGCACTTCGGCCGCGATGTCTTTCAGCGTGCCGCCGCCCGGCAGCGGGGCATCCAGCGCCAGCTTGGGCACTTCGGCGCGCAGCCGTTCGCGGCCGTCCATGTCCCAGTTCTTGACCAGGTCCCAGGCGGCATCAAGCGCGCCCTGATCATAAAGCAAGCCGACCCAGAAAGCGGGCAGGGCGCAGATCTTGTTCCACGGCCCACCGTCGGCACCGCGCATTTCGAGGAACGACTTGAGCCGGACTTCGGGGAAGGCGGTGGAGAGGTGATCGACCCAGTCGCTCTCCAGCGGCAGTTCGCCGGGCAAGACTGAAAGCTTACCCTGCATGAAATCGCGGAACGACAAGCCCGAAGCGTCGATATATTTCCCGTCACGGAAGACGAAATACATCGGCACGTCGAGCATATATTCGACATAGCGATCATAGCCGAAGCCATCCTCGAACACGAAGCTGGCCATGCCGGTGCGGGCCGGGTCGGTATCGGTCCAGATGTGGCTGCGATAGGACAGGAAGCCGTTGGGCTTGCCTTCGGTGAAGGGCGAATTGGCGAACAGCGCGGTGGCCAGTGGCTGGAGGGCCAGGCT
>CAZNFV010000013.1:0-26255 GCA_964572445.1 uncultured Novosphingobium sp.
CACGCCCTTGGGCTTGCCGGTCGAGCCTGACGTGTAAAGGATGAACAGCGGATCTTCCGCGCCCATTTCCGCGTAGGGACAATCGGCGGAAACGGCTTCGCGCTGTTCATGCCACCAGTGATCGCGGCCCGTTGCCATGGTGATCGCATTGCCAACATGGCGCACGACCAGCACGGCCGAGACCCCCGGGCACTGGGCCAGCGCCGCATCGACATTGGCCTTCAGCGGCACCAGCTTGCCGCCGCGCATCCCGGCATCGGCGGTGATCACGATATTGCTATCGCAGTCCTGAATCCGACCCGCCAGCGCCTCTGGACTGAACCCGCCGAACACCACCGAGTGGATCGCGCCGATCCGGCTGCAAGCCAGCATCGCCATGGCCGCTTCGGGCACCATCGGCATATAGATCGTGATCCGGTCACCCTTGCTGGCCCCCAGCGCTTTGAGCGCATTGGCCATGCGGCAGACGTCCTCGTGCAGCTGGCGATAGGTCAGCTTGCGCTGCTGGCTGGCATCGTCACCTTCCCAGATGATCGCCGTCTGATCGCCGCGCTCAGCCAGATGGCGGTCAAGGCAGTTGGCCGAGACGTTCAGCGTGCCATCGGAAAACCATTCGATCCCGAAATCGGCCTCGTCGAAGGAGCAATTGCTGAGCTTGGTCCACGGCTTGATCCAGTCGATCCGCGCCGATTCTTCGCGCCAGAAGGCCTCGGGCATAGCCAGCGCCCCGCGGTATTTCTCGGCATAGCCCTCCGCGGTGATCTTCGCGCGGGCGGCCCATTCGGCGGGGACGGGGTGGACGGTGGCCATCGGTTATACTCCCTTTGGCCCATCCTTGCCGCCGCAGGCACTGGGGATCAAGCCGGTCAGAAGAAGAATTTCTGCTGCCAATAGAAAGTCCCGCTCACCGGCTCCCCCGCCGGGTCCAGCGCTGGCTTGAACCGCAGCCGTTCTTTGGCGAGGCGGCAGGTGACCTCATCGGTATCGGGCAGACCGCTCGATTTGTAGATCCGGCACCCCGCGACGCGGCCTTCCGGGCTGATCGTCAGCGCCAGGATGACCGCCTTGCCGATCCGTGCTTCGCGCCCACCCTGCGGAATGGGAAAGTCTGCGGCCCGATCAATTCGCCCCGCGATATGGACCGGCTTGCTGGCCCCGCCGCCCGCACCATTGCCGCCTGCACCGCTGCCCGTGCCCGATCCGCTGCCGCCAACCCCGGTGCCGCTGCCCGCATCGCGCGCGCCAGACGTATCGGCGCTGCCCGTGCTTGACGCCTTGGGTGCGGGGGCTGTGGTGATCGCAACCTTGGGCTTGGGGGCACTGGCTTCGCGCGGCACGGCCTTTTTGCCCTCCTCGCCCGCTGCGCCAGCCGGTTCGGGTTCCGGCGTTGGCTCTGGCGGAGGAGGGGCGGTGATTGTGACGCTTAAAGTCCGGGTGATCGTCGCTACGGTCTGCGCGGCAAAGCCGGGCGCAAAGGCGCGGATCAGGGCGAGTATCGCCGCGAGGTGCAGCGCTGCCACCAGCACGATCACGCCCAGCTTGACGCGGCGCGGCGGGGTAAGGTCCAGCTCGTCTTGGTCCATCGCCGCATTATGGCAGGGGTAAACAGGATTTCAAAGGCTTAGACCGGCGGCGCGATGTCGAATGCGAAGGTCAGCCGCTCCCCAGCGGTGAACGGTTCGGTCGCGTGCCACAGCGTTGATCCAAACAGCGCAAGGCGGCCGGGCTTCGGCTCGATTCGCTTGAGCGGTGCCAGGTCCAGCCCCAGTTCCGGCGGCGGACTGCCGAGCGCAAGCCAGCCAGCGGGCGGCTCCCCCAACTGCGCCGGTTCGGGCAGGCTGACATAGCAGGCCGAGCTAATCCAGCCGCGCACATGGGTGTGACTGGCGTGGAAGCCCGCTCCGGCCAGTCGTACCGACCAACTGCCTGCAAAGCGCAGCGGTCCGGTCCTGCGCGCCAGCAGGGGATGGCCGGCTTCACTGGGCAAGGAATCGGCAAACACCGTGACCGCTGCCAAAACCTTGTCGCGGGCCAGGCGAATGGCCGGATCGGGATGGAAGAACAGCTGCCGGTCCGTCTGCGTCCCGCCGCGAACCGATTGTTCGGGATAGGGCGCCTTCATCCGGTGCAGCTTGCGCAAGGCGATCGCAAGGTCTGCCAGTTCCTGCGGCGTGAAGTCCAGGTCGATCGCGGCCGCGTGCAGCGGATTACCATCCAGCCATTGCGCCCGCTGATCGCCCAGCAAGCGCCAGGCAAGCCCGGCATAAGGCCAGAACATCCGCGCGTGCGCTCCCCCAAGGTGCCGCTGGGCAATGGCCAGCGCACGGTCCGGCTGGCCGGTCCGCAGCTGGTATCGAACATGGCATAGGTCGGTGCCCGGATCGGCCAAAGCAGCGAACGGTTCAAAGTCTGCCGCCCCCTCGCCGCTCTCCGCCGTTAGGAACAGTTGGGAAAGCGCCAGCCCCGGTGCGGGCGGGCAGGCCTGCGTTGCGGCTTCCAGCACCTTGCGGGCGCTGGTCCAGTCCTTGCGGGTGGCATGTTGCTGGAACCAGCCGAGCCATAGTGCAGTGTTGGCGGGTTCGCGCGCTGTTGCAGCGGCGAAAGAGCGATCCCAGCCCTGCGTTTCGCCGCCGGTGATCCGCATGGCGGCAAGCGTCCGGTGGCCGTCGACCCAACCGGGATGCTGCGCCAGCACTGCCTCCAGCAGCGCCTCCGCTTGGATACCTTCACCCTCCGCCGCCAATGCCAGGGCATGGTTGCGGATCAGATCAGGCTGGCCGGGAAGCAAAGCGGCAGCGCGTTCGAACAGGGCGGCAGCGGGCTGCCAGGCTTCGAAGGCGATCTGGGCATGGCCGAATGCCGCCTGCGGGCTGGCCGGATCATGCCGCGCCGCTGCGGCTATCGTCTCAAGCGCGGCATCGATCTGCTGTTCAGCCAGCAGCGCCGCAGCCCGGCTGACGCGCTGCGCGGTATCCATCATGCCTTGCAGTGCTGGTCGATAAAGGCCTGATGGCTCGGCTGGCGGGCGGCCTCAGTGGCCATGGCATTGCGCAACTTGCCCAGCCACTCGCGCCCGCTGGGGCGATAGTTCGCCAGTGGGTCGGTGCCCTCAGGCAGGTTGAACTGACCGATGTGGAGCGCATGCCAGCTCGGTGGAGCGAACAGGTCCATCTCACGCGGAATGTGGCGGCCAGAGCGGCGGAAATGATCGATCTTGAAGGCCAGCGTTTCCGGCACCTCCATCGCCGCAGTATGGCGCCACATCGGGCAATCATCCCGGTCCATCAGCTTGTAGTGCAGCACGATGAAATCGCGAATTCGCTCCATCTCAGTGGTCGCGATGTGATTGTACTCAGCGATGACCGCTGGATCGAAGCCAGTATCGGGGAACAGCGCGAGCAGCTTGGAAATCCCGGCCTGAATCAGGTGCAGGCTGGTCGATTCCAGCGGCTCAAGGAACCCGCTCGACAGGCCGACAGCAACCACGTTCTTGTCCCAGAACTTGCGCCGCATGCCCGTGGTGAAGCGCAGGGCATTGGGATCGGCCAGCGGCTTGCCATCAAGACTGCTCAGCAGCACGTCGAGCGCGGCCTCATCGCTGGTGAACTGGCTGGAATAGACATGGCCGTTACCGGTGCGATGCTGCAGCGGAATACGCCACTGCCAGCCGGCCTCGCGCGCGGTAGAGCGGGTGTAGGGGGTGAAATCGCCAGCCTTTTCGCATGGGATTGCCACGGCCCGGTCACAGGGTAGCCACTGTGACCAATCGGCGTAACCAGCCTTCAGCGCGCCTTCGATCAACAGGCCGCGGAAGCCGGAGCAATCGATGAACAGCTCCGCCTCCAGGCTGCGGCCGTCTTCCAGCGTCACTCCTGTTACAAAGCCGGTCTCGCCGTGCTGCTGGACTGAGCCGATCTTTCCTTCATGCCGGACCACACCGCGCGCTTCGGAATAGGCCCGCAGGAAACGCGCATAGAGCCCGGCATCGAAATGATAGGCATAGTCAAAAGTCGACAGGACCGAGCGCGGATCGCCGCTTGGCCGGACAAAGCGGTTGCCCTTGGCCAGGTGCCAGGCGACCGAATGCTCATCAAAACCGGCAGTCTCCCCGGCGGCACGGGCGAGCAGCCAATGCTGGTGCACCGGCACCACATCAAAGGCGCGTCCGTGCGGGCCGAAGGGATGGAAATACTGGTGACCCTGCTGGCCCCAGTTCACAAATTCGATCCCCAGTTTGTAACTCGCCTGGGTCCGCTTCATGAACTCGGCTTCGTCGATCCCCAGCATCTGGTTGAAAGTGCGGATCGGGGGGATCGTAGCCTCGCCCACGCCAACCGTGCCGATCTCTTCGCTTTCAATCAGCGCGATCTCGCAGCCATGGGCCAGGTTTGCCGCCAGCGCGGCGGCTGTCATCCAGCCGGCCGAGCCTCCCCCGACGATCAGGATTTTGCGGATGGGTTGCGCCGGTGAAGCCATTGCCTGCTCGCTTGCCATGAAAGAGAACGGGCGGGAAGCAGCCAAAGCCGTTCCCGCCCGTAAAGTGCGGAGCCCACCAGAAGGTGGCGGGCTCCATGGAGAACAAACCTTAGAAGCTGTAGCGAACCGAAGCGGTAAAGGTCCGCCCCAGCGCCGGTGCGCCGCTCAGCACAGCCGGATTGCTCAGGCTGTCAGAGATGCCGCCGTTGCCACGGAAGTCAAAGGTGTCGAACAGGTTGTAGACCTGCAGGCCCAGTTCCAGGTTCTGGACCGGACGGACCCGCAGCACGCCGTTGAACACGGCCTTGCCGGGATATTCCAGACCTGCACCGTCGATCGAGGCAGTCTGGCCGGTGGTCGAGATACCAACCGTGGCGATATCGTTGACATCATAATTGGCGGCGATCGTGTACGACAGATCAGGGATACCATCGGCGCGATTGTAGACGGTCGAAGCCGCCGCCGCACGCTTGGCCTTGGTATAGGTGGCCGTACCGACGAGGTTGAACCCGCTATTCTGGTAGGTCACGAACAGTTCGGCACCTGACGACTTGTACTTGGTGTCGATGATGCAGCCGCCGCTCGGGCACTGGGCCGTGACGGTGGGTTCATAGTCGCTGCGGCTGAAGCTGCCCTTCAGCAGGGTCAGTTCGGCGGTGTAACGACCACCAAGCAGGCCACCACGGTTCTTCAGGCCCAGCTCGTACTGCTTCACGAAGTCAACCGAAGGAACCAGGCCGCTCTGGTTGAGCTGGCCCGAACCGGTGAACTTGCCCGAAACCGTCTGGCGATCCGAGTTGAAGCGGCCACCGCGCGAGGCACGGACGAACAGCGAGGTATCCGGATTGACCTTCCACAGCGCACCGGCAGTCCAGGTGGTGTAGTTGCGGCCATAGTCCAGCACTTCGCGGGCACCGTTGGCGGTGATGGTGGGGATCTGGGTGGTCACGCCGTTATAGGTGACCGGGGTGTTGAACTCGGTCGCGCTGCCGGCAATCGTCCAGCCCGCAGCCTGCAGCATTTCGAAGCGAACCGACCCATCGAGCGCGAAGTTATCGTTATCGAGATCAAGCCCGACGTAGGGCGCGTTATCGGTATACGACAGTTCATAGTCACGGGCGCAGCAGTTGCCCCAGTTGTTGTTGAAACCGGCAATGCCTTCGGCGGTCAGGCGGGCACCGGCAGCAGTGTAAAGATCAAGCTGCGCGGGATTGCTGCCGCTAAGCTCGCGGTAGGACTTGTTGGTGTGCCAATCCATGTCGATGTTCTGGTTCATGTAGAACCAGCCGGCACGGGCGGTGACGGTGGCAAAGCCGGTGTCGAACTTGCCAGTCAGGCCCAGGTCGTTTGCGAAGCTGCCAACGTCGCGGATCTTCGTCTGCACGTTGGTGTTCGTATCGACATAGGTGCCGGTGAAGACCTGGCCGGCCTTGGCCCCGTTGGCATAGCGCAGCTGCGCCACGACACCGCCGTTGACAGTCGAACCGATCACCGCCGAGGTGCGACCAACGCCGAGGAACGGCGAAGTGAAGGCACCGCTCATGTCGGTCCAGCGCATGTTGTTGTCGACCGTGATCGCGTCCGAGAACTCGTAGTGGAACTGGTTCTGGATCGACTTGGCGTTGGTGGTGATGCCTGACATCGCGACCCGCTCAAGGTTACCGTTGCGGTTATAGATCAGGAACGAGGAATTGAGCGTCGAGTAGTTCGACTGGTCACGCCCGTCGAAGCCCGGGAAAGGCTGCAGGTCCGAAACCTTGCCACCCGCCACGGTGCCAAGCGCCGGAGCGCCGGTATAGTTCGGCTCCTGAGTATCGGCGTACTTGAACAGGAAGCGGATGTAGCCCTTGCCGTCGGCGAATTCCTTGGTGACGTTGCCCTTGATCTGGACCGAGTCCGAGACGTTGAAGCCAGCCTTCAGCGGGCCACGGCCGACCTTGTAGAAACCACCGATGTGGAAATAGAGCGTGTCGGTGATCGAGCCGCCATAGCGGAAATCAACCTTGGTTTCGTTGTAACCCAGGCCCTTGTTGAGCTGGATATAGCCACCTTCCTGCTTGCCGGTGTGGCTGATGTAGTTGATGACTGCGCCGGGTGCCTGCGAGGCAAAGGTGGCAGCAGTACCGCCGCGCACGGCTTCGACTTTCTGGGTGGTCGCATCGAAGCGGGTCCAGTAATCGTTATTGCCAAACTGCATGTCACCGAACAGCACGGTCGGCAGGCCATCTTCCTGCAGCTGGACGAACGGCGCACCGCCGGTTGCAACCGGCAGACCGCGCACCGCGATATTGGCGTTACCACCGGGGCCGGACGTACCGGCCACCTGGATACCCGGCAGCAGGCGGAACAGTTCCGCTTCCGAGCTGGGCTTGAAATCCTGGATCAGGTCAGCGTTGACCGAGGTGACCGAAATCGCGCTGTCGATCTGGGTCTTGTCCCGGCCCGAGGCCGTGACAACGATTTCATCAAGCCCGCTCGCCTCGTCCGTCTTGGCATCCTGCGCCATGACGGGGACGGCGAAGCTGCCGGCGACAATCGCCAAGGCTGAGACAACGCAATGTAACTGCGACTTCTTCATGGGTATCCTCCCCCTCGAACACCCCTTTTGCGGGGCCCATTTGACGCGCACAAGACTG
Organism: uncultured Novosphingobium sp.; assembly: GCA_964572445.1. Lineage (GTDB taxonomy): Bacteria > Pseudomonadota > Alphaproteobacteria > Sphingomonadales > Sphingomonadaceae > Novosphingobium. The sequence continues at coordinate 7,113 of CAZNFV010000013.1, forward strand.
AGTCTGATGTCAGCAATCGATTGCGTAATTATCGCAATCGATTGCACTGGCAAGTGTAAACAGCAGTTTCACCCGAATTTTACGATATTTGATCATTGCCTTTACTGCTGTTTGCAGGAAAATGGTGCAATGACTGAACGGCCACGCATCCGTAACATCGCCGATCTCGCCAAAATTGCTGGAGTATCGCCGGGCACCGTCTCCCGAGCCTTGTCTGGCGCCGGCCTGATCAGCCAGAAAACCCGCGACCGGATTCAGGCGCTGGCGCGGGAGCATGAATTCCGCCCCAACATCATGGCCCGCAATCTGCGGATTCAGCGCACCGGGGCCATTGGCGTGCTGATCCCGCTCGGACACGAAACCGGGCAGCACATTTCAGACCCGTTCTTCATCACCATGCTGGGCCTGCTGGCCGATGCCCTGACTGAGCGCGGCTATGATCTGGTGCTCAGCCGCGTAATCCCGACCGACGATGACTGGCTTGAGCGCTACGCCGATTCCGGCCGGGTCGATGGAATCATCGTCATCGGCCAGTCAGACCAGTCTGCCGTGCTTGACCGGGCCGCAGCGCGCTATCGCCCGCTGGTGGTGTGGGGCGGTCATTCACGCGGACAGGTACATTGCTCGGTCGGTTCGGATAATATTGCTGGCGGCGATATTGCCACGACGCACCTGATCGAGCGCGGCTGCCGCCGGATCGCCTTTTTTGGCGATCCCACGCCGCTGGAAATCGCCCAGCGCCTGGAAGGCTGCCGCACCGCGCTGGCCCATGCCGGACTTGGCGATTCCCTGACGATCTTTCCGGCCCATCTCGCGGCCGGGGCCAATGACACCGGAATTGCCGCCTATCTCGAAGCGGCGGAAACCCGACCAGATGGAATTGTTGCGGCGTCCGATGTCATCGCGATGAGCGTACTGCGCGCCCTGTCAGAACTCGGGCTGGCCGTACCCGGCGAAGTCAAGGTGATCGGGTACGACGGACTTGCGCTGGGTGAACACACCGTCCCGCGGCTTTCAACGGTGAAGCAGGACCTGACGACCGGTGCGCGCAACCTGGTCGATCTGTTGCTGCGGCGGATCGCTGGCGAAGATACCAGTTCGGTGGTCATGATGCCCGAACTGGTGGTGCGGCTTTCTACCTGACGGCGGCCTGCGCCAGGGCCAAGGCTCCCAGCAGGCCAGAGCGCTCACCCAGCCCCGGCAAGACCACAATCTCCGACGCCGTGCCCCGGAAATAGCCGTTGCCCAGCACATCGGCCTGGGCCTGGACCCGTTCAAGCAGGCCCGGCGTGCCCATCACGCCGCCGCCCAGCACGATGCGCCCGGGCTCAAACATCGCCTGCACTGCGATTACTGCTTGGGCGAGGTACCAGGCGATGATCTCGTGCCCCGGATGATCGGCCGGCAGCTCGGACAGCGAAACGCCAAACCGCGCCTTGATCGCCGGACCACTGGCGAGACCTTCCAGGCAGCGCCCATGGAACGGGCACGTTCCCGCAAAGTCCGCATCAGCCGGGTGCAGCGGCAAGCGGATATGCCCCATCTCCGGGTGCGATATTCCGGACAAGGTCTGGCCGGCGATCACGCCGCCACCGCCAACGCCGGTCCCGACGGTGAAATAGATCACCGATGGCTGGCCTTGCCCGGCGCCCCAGCGGTATTCGGCCAGAGCGGCTGCGGTCACATCGGTATCGAGGCCAACGGGACAGCCCAGCCGTTCAACCAGCGGCCCGACCAGATCGGTGCCAGACCAGCCCGCTTTCGGCGTTGTCAGGATGGTGCCCCATTGCGGTGCGCTGCGATCAACCTCAACCGGGCCGAACGTGCCCACCCCAACCGCCGCAAGCGGACCATGACCGGCTAACCAGTCGCACATGGCGGCGATTGTTTCGGCGGGCGTGGTGGTGGAAATTCGGGTGGTCGCGATCACTTCATCCGGACTGCGCGCGACGCCCAGCACAAACTTCGTGCCGCCAGCTTCGACCAGTCCATATAGCGGTGCGCTCATCACTCGACGATCTGCGCCGAATCCCCGTTCAGCGCAATCCGGAAGCGCGGTGCGGGCACGCCGCCAAAGGTGCTGACGATCAGCTCTGGCTGCTCAGTCAGGCTGCGGCCCTGCAAGCCCCAATTGTCAACGAACCCGGCCACATCGAGACTGTCCATCACCCACCAGCTATAGGTCTGTACCGGCTCTTCATCCGGATTTGGCGCAACCAGACCGGTGCCGTTGAGCGGCCGCCACGGCCCGGCCAGCCGATCAGCGACCATCCCGTAGAGCCCGTTCGGCCCGGTCGGGCCGGAAGGGTCAAACGTGCGGCGCTGGGTTGACCAGAACAGGTAATAGCGCCCGTCCTGAACCCGCAGCACCGGGCGCTCCATCTCGTTATTGACGCCATTGGCGCTGACCAGTGGCGGCAGCAGCGACCAGCCTCCAAAGTCCCCGTCTTGCCCACGCGCCAGCCCAACAACGCCGTTAAAGGCTGCGCTGGAACCTGCATCCGATGCCGTGAACAGCAGGTAATCGGCACCGTCCGCTGGATCGCGGAAATGGAACGGATCGCGGAAGCCCTTGATGAAGCCCGGCGCGCCGACCGACTGGTTGACGATCACATAGTGATTGCCGTCAGCGGCCACGCTTTCAACCGGCTCGCTCCAGCTGGCGACGCGGATGACCTCGCCGCTATGCTCAAGCTTGCCGCTGGTCTGAAACAGGCGCTGTTCAAAGCTGCGCCCGCTATCGCCGCGCCGCCCGGTTGCGGTGTAAAACAGGGTCACGTGACCGCTGGCGGCGTCATAGACGGTTGAGCCAGCCCATTCGCGGGCGCCAGGATTAAGGTCTTCCGGCAGCAGGAAGCCGCAGTCACGCCACACACCGTCACGCTCCAGCATCAGGCGCAGCCGGGCAATGTCGTGACGGAGATCAGGGTGCAGATCACGCGGGGCGCACATGACCACCCACGGGGTCCAGCCATCAAGCACGACAGTGACGCCCTGCGGCGTCTCAAACGGCCAGCAATCCCAAAGCTGGAAGCCGGGCAGCGCGTCATTGATAACGGCAGCAGTAATCAGCGGAATCGATGGAACTGCGCGATCCGCAATGGCCGCCACGGCCCCGGGCAACCAGGCAGAGGTAACAGGCGTGATGGCGGCTGAATCTGGCACCCGTTACCCCGGAAATCATGGCCCGGCGGGCAGTCCCGCCGTGTTCGGGAACGATCGCTAACCTAAATTGTAATCGATTGCAAAGGCTAATCTACGCGGTTTTAGCCTGAATCGCCGGCTTGCTTCAAATCAGGCTGGCACCAGCCGCCGGCACTTCGATCATGATCAGCGGTGGATCGCCCGCCGGGGTACGATAGCCGCCCAGCACAGCCGCGCGGACTCGCTCGACCTCGGCCAGGGGGAGCAGCGCGACGACGGCTCCGCCAAAGCCGCCTCCCGTCATCCGGGCTCCGCCCTCACTTCCGATCGTCTGCTGCAGCAGTGCGACCAGCGCATCGATCGCCGGCAGGGTAATCTGGAAATCATCCCGCATCGCCGCGTGACTCTCCGCCATCAGCACGCCCAGCCGCGCCAGATCACCAGCCCGCAAGGCCTCGGCCGCCGCCAGGGTGCGGGCGTTCTCCCCCACGACATGACGGGCACGGGCATAAGCCACCGGATCGAGTGAGCCGCGCGCGGGCAGTTCAACCAGGTCGCGCAGTGCGCTTACGCCAAAGTAGCGGGCTGCGGCTTCACATTGCTGACGGCGCAAATTGTATTCGCCATCGACCAGTCCGCGCTCGATCCCCGAATGGACGATCATCACCGCCAATCCATCCGGCAGCGGCACGGGCGTGCATTCCAGCGAACGGCAATCGATCAACAAGGCCGCCCCGGCGATAGCGCGGGCACTGACCAGCTGATCCATGATCCCGCACTGGCAACCGGCAAAGTGGTGTTCGGCCCGCTGCCCGATCAGAGCCAGCCGGGTCCGGTCGAAATCCGGCTGGCCGGCCAGGGCGGCCAGCGCCAACCCGGCCGCATTCTCCAGCGCTGCGGATGAAGATAGCCCCGCGCCTTGCGGCATGTCACCCATGATCGCGAGGTCCGCGCCGGGTATGTCCAGCCCGCCAGCAATCAAGCCATCAGCAACGCCGCGCACGTAATTGCTCCACGGCGCCGTGCCGTCAGGTGCAATCGCCTCAGCCAGCGAAAAGGTCGTGGTCAAACCGCCAAGATCACCGGCGACGATCCGCACCTGTCGATCATCCCGGCGCCGCACCGCGACCATCGTCTGGCGTGAGATCGCGCAGGGCAGGACAAAGCCGTCGTTATAGTCGGTATGCTCGCCGATCAGGTTGACCCGGCCGGGTGCGCGGGCGACCAAATCCGGGTCTTGCCCAAAGTGCTGGCGAAACAGATTGGTCAGCGCCGCAATCATTGGCCCGCCCGGTAATGCACATCGCCCGCCGCGCGCAGCCGTTCAGCAGCCTGTTCGGGCGTCAGATCGCGCTGTGCCTCAGCCAGCAGTTCATAGCCGACCATGAACTTGCGGACCGAGGCCGAACGCAGCAGCGGCGGATAAAAGTGCGCGTGGAGCTGCCAGCGCGGGTGATCATCGCCCTGCCCCGGTGCTCCGTGCCAGCCCATCGAATAGGGAAAGCTGCACTGAAAGAGATTGTCGTAGCGCGTGGTCAGTTCCTTGAGCACGGCAGCAAGGTCGTCGCGTTGCGGAGCGCTGAGCTCTGGCAGACGGCGGACGGCGAAGCGCGGCAGCAGCAACACCTCGAACGGCCAGGCCGCCCAAAACGGCACGATCGCCAGCCAGTGCCGGCTCTGCACCACCACGCGCGGGCCATCCGCCTCGCGCTCTGCCAGTTCGAGCAGCATGGTCTGCTGCCCCGGCCATTCGGCTTGCGTCCGGGCCTCGGTCGCCAGTTCCTGTGGAACATAGCTGGTCGCCCAGACCTGCCCGTGCGGGTGGGGGTTGGAACAGCCCATCATGGCGCCCTTGTTTTCGAACACCTGGACGTTGGCATAGCGCGCTGACAGCTGGCTTACCTGATCGGCCCAGCAATCGACCACGCCCCGGATCGCTGGAACCGCTAGCTCGGGCAGGGTCAGCGCGTGATCGGGCGAGAAGCAGATCACCCGGCTCTCCCCCTGGGCACCAGCCGCTTTGAACAGCGGGTCTTCGTCATCGGGCGCGGGACTGTCCGGCAGCAAGGCGGCAAAGTCGTTCTGGAAGACAAAGGTGCCGGTGTAGGCCGGGTTATGCTCCCCCGTAACGCGGGCATTGCCCGGGCACAGGAAGCATTCCGGATCGTGATGCGGCCGCAATGTCAGGTCTGGCTCGTCCACCTGCCCCTGCCATGGTCGCCGCGCGCGGTGCGGGGAAACCAGCAGCCATTCGCCGTTAAGCGGATTAAAGCGGCGGTGCGGGTGTTCGGCCGGATCGAAGTTCACAGGGCGGTCACCTCCAGCACGAGTCCATCTTCCCCGCGTAACGGGGGCATAGCCAAGCCGCACTGGATCAGCCAAGCGCCTTCTTGTTCCACTCCGTCAACGCTGTAGCGGCGCGCCGGATCGAGCATTGGCAGGCGCAGCACCGGCGCGTGGCGCTGGGTTTGCGGATTGATCCGCGTGACCATCAGCACCAGCGCCTCCGCGCTGCCGTGCGCCTGCCACAGCAGTCCGTCCGCCGCTTCGCCCTGCCAGACCCGGCCATGATGCAGCCGGTCCCGCAGCGACTTGTAGCGGGTGATGCCCTGGCCCAACCGCTCCAGATCGTGGTCGTCCAGCTTGCGCAGGTCGAGCTCCACACCAAAGTGCCCCGGCAGCGCGACGTGATTGCGGAACCGCATCGTCTGGATCCGCCCCGTGGCATGGGCCGGGGCTGCGCCAACATGGCTGCCCATCAGTTCGGGCGGGAAGAACTGCAAATAGCCGCGCTGGATCGTCACCCGGCTGACGGCATCAATGTTGTCGCTGGTCCAGAACCGGTGGGTGTAGCGCGCGATCCCGGCATCAATCCGCCCGCCGCCCCCGGCACAGGCCTCGATCTCGACCGCCGGGAAAGCACTGCGCAACCGGGCGAACAGGTCATAGGCGCCGAGCACCTGCTGGCGGAACAAGGGGCGTTCGCCCGCCGCCATCAGGTCACGGTTGTGATCCCACTTGAGGTAGCCGATCGGCAATTCGGTCAGCAGTCCGGCCAGCCGCGCAAACAGGTAATCGCGCACCTCGGCCCGGGCCATATTGAGCACCAGCTGGTTGCGCGCCGTGATCAGCGGACGTCCGGCCACTTGCAGCACCCAGTCAGGGTGGGCGCGGTAAAGTTCGCTATCCGGATTGATCATCTCCGGCTCAACCCACAGGCCGAATTCCATGCCGAGGGCGCTGACATGGTCCGCCAGCGGGCCAAGGCCGTTCGGATATTTCACATCATCCGGCCACCAGTCACCCAGGCTGCTGGTGTCATCATGGCGGCGGTGGAACCAGCCGTCATCCAGCACAAACCGCTCGATCCCCGCCTTGGCCGCAGCTTCGGCCAGGTCTTTCAGTGCGGCCTCGTCGTGATCGAAATAGAACCCTTCCCAGGTGTTCAGGTGGACCGGCCGCGGACGCATTGTCCCACCGGGCCAGTCCATCCGGGTGCGGATCGCGGCGTGGAAGTTCTGCGCAACGGCATTGGCGTCAGCGGCGCAGGTGGCGAGCACATCGGGGGAGGTCATGCTCTCCCCCGGTGCCAGCTGCACCTCTCCCGGCATCAGCGCCTCGCCCAGCTGCCATTGCCAGCGGCCATCGTCGACCCAATCGATCAACTGGCAATGGTTGCCCGACCATGCCAGTTGCGCGCCATAGGCACAGCCATCAGCGAAAACGACCGCACCGGGTACGCAATCGTGCGAGGTCAGCCCACGCCGGTTCTCGCGCCGCCATTGGCTGCGGGTGAGCTGATCTTCGACCGGCACGAACTCAATGTTGTGCCGCCCGGAGAACGAACGGACCATCCGCGCGTGATCGGGCAGCGGCAGCACTGCCGCGGCAAGCCATTGCACTTCCAGTGGCGCATCACCTTGGTTGGTGAGTGACGTCGAGACTGTCAGCACATCACTGGCTGGATCGAGCGACAGCGTGACCGCCACTGTAATCCGCGCCACGGCATCGGTCAGGGTCACGACGACCCGCTGACCGTCTTGTGCAACCACACAACCGGTCGCCTGGAAGGTCCAGTCGCGTCCGGCACGGTGGGCTTTCAGGCCGGGTTCGCCGAACCAGCCCTGACCCAGGCCCGGAACAAGGCTAAGCGGCTGATCGAAATCAGGCGAAAAGCTGGGCGTCGGACGGCCACTGCGCAGCGACGCCGGCGGGGTTACGTCATCCGGAAGGCGCGGGCCCCAGTATCGCCATAGCGGTGCCTCTCCGGGCACTGCCTCCAGCAACAGGGTTGAGGCGCGACCATGCAGGACAATCCAGGTATCACTGTGCGGCAACTGCGCTTCCCCGCCCTTCCTTGATCCGCCAGACCGCAATTGCGGCCAGCAGCATGCAAACCCCCGAAACACGCAGCACGTTGCGCGCGTCGCCGCCCAGCAGCGGTTCATAGGCGAAGCTCATCGTGCCGGCAAAGACCAGCATCGGCATACAGATGAACATGTTGAAGATGCCCATATAGACCCCGGTGCGTTCGGGCGGGATCGCATCGGCCAGGATGATGTACGGGTTGCCCATGATCGAGCCCCAGCCCAGCCCAATCCCGATCGCGGCAACGAACAGCAGTTCCTTATGGCCGATCAGCGGGATCGCCAGCATCGCGCAGCCCGACAGCGTCAGACACACCGCGTGCAGCCGTCCGGCACCCAGTCGCCGCGCCATCGGGGCCATCCCCAGTGCGGCAAGAAACGCAATCAGGTTGAAGAAGGCCCCGACCTGGCCATTGGTCAGCACCGCCTCGCGATAGGCGGCCGTACTGGCATCGGCCGTGCCATAGACCGAACGGCTGATCGAATTGGTGACATAGCCCCAGTACCCCGACATCGCATACCACTGGAACAGGCTCATCCAGGCCATGCCTTTCATCGCCTTGGGCATGTCGCGCATCGCGCTGAATATCTCAGCCAGCGTGGCGGCGGGGGTCTTGGGCAGCGCGGCAAGGCGGGCGCGCTCGTCCGCAGGAAGCTTGAGTTCGGGGACGCGCGTGATCGACCACAGGATCGTGCCAAATGACAGGACCGCGCCGATCCAGAACGAAACCAGCGTGAAGGTGGGGATGCCGCCGCCATGCGTCGCGTCGCGGCTCAGCCCGAACCAGGTGACCAGCAGCGTCGGGCTAAGATAGGCGAGGCACTGCGCCAGACCCGTGAAGGCACTCTGGCTCAGGAAGCCGAAGCCGCGTTGCTGGGGCTCCAGCCGATCATTCACATAGGCGCGATAGGGCTCCATCGTCACGTTGTTGCCAACATCGAGCAGGAACAGCAGTGAGAAGGCCATCAGCACCGAGGCCGAAAGCGGCATGAAGAACAGGCCAACCGCGCACATCAGCGCACCGATCAGGAAGTAGGGCGTCCGCCGGCCCCAGCGCGATGAGGTGCGGTCGCTCAAAGTGCCGATGATCGGCTGGACAAGCAGCCCGGTCAGCGGGCCGGCAATCCCCAGCCAGGCAAAGCTCTTTTCCTCTGCGCCCAGGTAACCCCAGATCGGCGACATGTTGGCTTGCTGCAACCCGAAGCTGAACTGCAGCCCCAGGAACCCCAGGTTCATCTGCAGAATCTGCGCCACGCTCAATTGCGGGCGGCTTCCAAGGGCACTGGCAGTGCCGCCGGGCATCGTGGCTGCAGTCATCGATCCAATCCCCTCGTCCGGGCGCCTTTGGCACCTGCTATCAGCAGCCTAGGCGTTACCGCAAAGGTCCGCAACAATCGATTGCAAAGACGTTTTACAGCCGTCCTTCCGCCCGGGCGCGCCGCCCGTGCACCGCTTCGAACAGCGGTGAAGCCATCAGCGTGGTGACAATCGCCATGACCACCATCATGGCGAACAGTGCCGAGGTGATGATCCCCCGCTGCAGGCCAATATTGATGACGATCAGTTCCATCAGCCCGCGCGCGTTCATCAGCGCGCCAATTCCTGCTGCGGTAGCGTGATCCTCACCCGCCAGTCGTGCTGCAAGATAGCAGGCCCCGCCCTTTGCCGCGATTGAGAGGACCAGGACCAGTGCCGCAACCGCCAGCAGCGCCGGATCGCCGAGCAGCGTCAATTCGGTATGCAGGCCCGAATAGGTGAAGAAGAACGGCAGCAGCAGGACCACGGTAACCGGTTCCAGCTTTTCACGGATGGCCTTGGTCAACTGACCGCGCGGCATGGCCGTGCCAAGCAGGAAACCGCCGAACACGGCGTGAATTCCCACGGCATCCATCGCCCAGGCGCACAGCAGGTATAGGATCAGGATGATCGCCAGCAACGTCTCATCCATCCCGGTTAGCGCGATCCGCCGGTCCAGCACCTGCAGCAGCCGCGGGGCCAGCAGCACCATGAACAGCGCAAAGGTGAAGCCGCCACCAATGGCCAGCAGCGCCACTTGTGGTCCGTCGCCAAAGCTGGCGAGGACCAGGGCGATCAGGACCCAGGCCCCGGCATCGTCAATTGCCCCGGCCGAGAGTGACAGTGTCCCCAGCGGGGTACCAGACAGCCCCCGCTCGTGAATCATCCGCGCCAGCATCGGGAAGGCCGTGATGGCAATCGCCGCACCCATGAACAGGGTCGCTTCGAATTGCGTCACCTTCGGCGTGAACAGGCCGCCGTGGTTTAGCAGCCAAGGGGCAATAGCCACGGCCAGCGCAAAAGGTGCGGCCATGCCGGCCAGCGATACCGCCGCCGCGCCGCGGGCGCCCTTGAAGAACTCCTGCCGGTCAAACCCTAGTCCGACGAGGAACATGTACAGCCCCACCCCGAACTGGGCGAACACGAACAGGATCGGTTTGGATTCCTGCGGGAATAGGAAGCTCTGGACCTCTGGCGCGATGGCACCCAGCAGGCTTGGTCCCAACAGCACCCCGGCGATCATCTCACCCACCACGCGCGGCTGGCCGAACCAGAGTTGCGCCGCCGTGCCGACCAGCCGGCAGGTAACCAGGATCACCGCCACCTGCAGGAAGAAGGTGATCGAGAGCTGCGCCGGGCTCATCCAGTCTGCCTAGCCATGTGCGCCAAACTGGTTGGCAATCGCCGTGGTGATGCGAAGCACCAGGACGTGGGCAGCAGCGATGGGCTCGATATTGTCACGATGAATCGCGCCATAGCCGACTGCGCCTTCGTCCGGATAGTCGCTCGGCTCGGTCACGGCGAAATCGTCCACACCCGGGGCGCTGGCCGGGAAGGCCCGCCGCAGCTGGGCCAGCGCATCGTCGATCCGCAGGGTAAAGACCATTTCCAGCACGTCATCCCGGCTGATGTCGTTGGCCCGGCTAAACGCCGGGACCGAGACTGCACGGATGAACATATGCTGGAACAGCGCCAGGCGCAGCGCCTGCAACACGCCCAGCTCACGCCGGACCTGCTCACGGCCCGCCAGCGGCGCCTCATCGGGAATCAGCGCGAGGAGCTTATGCAGCTTGAGCGCATCGACCCGCAGGCGCGAGGCAAAGCGGCGGAAGACCCCGGTGCGGTCATCCTTGGTCAGGTATTCGGCCAGGGCCAGGCAGGCATCGGCAATGCCTTCCTCATCCCCGCGATAAGGGCGGCTGGCCCAGTAGGCCGAATTGAACAGTTCGCCATAGGCAGCGACCGTCTTGATCGAGGCGAGCGAATTCGCGGCGCGGACCAGCCGCACCAGCTGCCGACCCCGGTGGCTATCGCGCAGCAGCGCGGCGATGGCTTCGTAATTGCCGTCCGCCGCCGTGCCGAACCCGGCAATCACATTGACCGGATAGCCCAGCTGCTGAAGCACGGCGTTGTGCGGGATGGCCCTGATCTGGCGCAGGCTCATGGTCCGGTCTGCCGCCAGGTCCGACTGACGGCGGCTCTTGCGGCTGCCGGTCTCGTTCAGCAGCCCCAAGCCAAAGGCGGTGACCGCACGGGCATAGGTTGTGCTGGCGAGATAACCCTGCTGGACCCGGCGGATCGCGCGGTAGAAATCAAGGCTCAGGTCGGTGCGGCGATAAAACGGATCGGGCGCAGCATGGGCGTCGGCCCGGGCGGGGGCCAGTTCGGCAAAGCGGGTTAGCGTGGCATAGGCCAGTTCCGGCGTGCCGAAGAACAGATAGCCATCGCCGCCCTGGAAGCTCACTTCCGGTTCCAGCTTGATTCCTGCGCGGACGAACCGCCGTCGCGCCCAAGGCGAGAGCGGCCATTCCAGCCGGTCCGCGAAACTGGTCGGATGGGCACCGCGTCCCATGGATTCGCCGTGGGTGTTGAAGATCAGCGCCGCGACATCGGTCAGGCCATTGGCGGCCATCGCTTCAGACAGTCGGCCTTGCAGCCGCTCAATCCCCAAGGCAGCGGGAATCTGGCCAACAAAGCGCCCGGCATCGGAAAAGCCCGTCTGGATTGAAACCCGTCCGCGCCGGCGGGCATAGGCTTGATAATGCGGTTCAGAAAGCACGGCATCCAGGAACCGCCCGCCATGTTCCAGCGCGGATTCAGTCTCGAACAACGGGGAGACATCGACCTTGTCCGCCACACCGAACAATTCGGCAAAGTAGAGCGCGGCCAGCACAGTGGTCGGCTGCTCGCACTCCGCCACCAGCATCCGCACCGGGGTATCGGCATCGACGTGATGCAGGATCTGCGCAATCAGCAGGAACTGGCGCACCGCCGTGCTGTTCTCAATCGCCAGCGCCGCCATGTTGGCGCGCAGCGGCTTTACTGCGCCCAGCAGCTCGCGCAGCCGCATCAGCGCAGCCTGGCTGCCAAGGTCCAGCTTGCCTTCGGGATCGATCCGGCGGCGAATGGCGTTCTGCAGCTGGCTGGCATTCACCCGGAAGTGCACCCAGCCCATGCCCAGCCCGTCTGCGCGCATCGCCGAGACTACCCGCAACAAGGTTTCGGCGGCATTATCGTCGGCCGTCGCAGCGCGGGCTTCTAGTTCCGCGATCGCGGCGGTCAGGCTGGTAAGCTTATCAGGATGATCGGCGGTAAAGGCGTTGGCCGCTGCCGAAAGCGCCGCCGGAGCTGAAAGATCAGCCGCAAACGATGCGGCCCGTTCCGCAGCATAGGCTGAAGCGCGATTCAGGTTGGCAGCAAGATCCGGCGCGACCGGAACCAGCGCCCGCGCATAACCAGCAAGGCGCTCAGCCTTCTCCGACAGCCGATAGCGCAGCGAGGTCGCCCAGGTGATATCGGTCCGGCCATCCATGTCATAGCCGACCCAGCTTGCCAGCCGCAGCGGCACCGGGGCGAGCTGGCGCCATTGGTCCGGCCAGCGCCGCCGTGCTGCGGCAAAGAGCAGCCCGGTAATCCGGTCTCGCGCCTCCTGCGCATGGGCCAGCGCAGTCATGGCTTGGGCATGCTCGCTATCCAGCGTGATCGGCTCACGCTCGGGCGAGGCCAGGCAGGTGGCGTCATCGCCAATCGCGCCTGCCGAAGCCGAAGCCGCAACCGCCTCGGCCTGCGCCGGGGAAAGCAGGAAAGTCGGGTGGGCGGTGAAGACCACATGCGCCAGCGGGGTGGCCCAACGGGCGGCGAAGGCCCCGAAATCGGGCTCTTCTTCCGCCAGCCGGGCAATGCTGGCGTCGTTCACATCCGGATCGACCGGGCCGACCAGCCGCGCCAGCCGCTCAGCGCGCGATTGCAGGCCTTGGCACTCCAGCTCCGCAACCAGGCTTTCCAGATCGGCCAGCCCAAGTTTGCCGCTTTCCAATTCGCGCGACAGCTCCAGTCCCAGCTGGAATACCGGATTGAACAGCGGCGTCTCGGCCGTTCTTGGGTGCAGCTCTTTCAGCCGCTGGTCGAGCGCGGCCAGGCGGGTCATCGCGCCAGTGCAGCTGCCGCCCGCGCGGCCGCCTCGATCGCGGTGACATCCGGCTCACCCTTGCCAACCAGCCACGATCCGCCGCAACACAGGACGGCATCCACCGCCAGCCAGTCAGCCGCTGTCGCCGCTGTGATCCCGCCTGTCGGGCAGAACCGAACTGATCCGAACGGCCCAGCAATGGCCTTGATGGCCGGGATTCCGCCATTGGCTTCGGCCGGGAAGAACTTGAAACGGTCCAGCCCCAGATCGAGCCCGCGCATGATATCGGATGCCGTGGCGATCCCGGGCAGGAACGGCACCTTGGCCGCTTCGGCGGCGCGGGCGAGGCCCTTGGTCAGCCCCGGCGAGACGATGAACTGGCTGCCTGCAGACAGCGCATCATCCAGCGCATATTCGTTCAGCACGGTGCCAGCGCCAACCACGGCGCCGGGCACAGTCTTCATCGCCCGGATCACATCGAGCGCTGCAGCCGTGCGCAGCGTCACTTCCAGCACCGGCAAGCCGCCGCGCACCAGCGCCTCGGCCACGGGCACGGCATGAGCCGCATCCTCGATCACCAGCACCGGGATGACCGGGGCCAGGCGCATGATTGATTCGATCGATTTCATGACAAATGTTCCGCTGCAAAGGCTGCCGCTGCACCATAGAGGCCCGGCTGAGGGTGGGTGATAAGCTTGACCGGCAAGGCGCCCATCAGCTCGCTGAAGCGCCCCTTGGCGCGAAACCGCTCGGCAAAGCCTGAGCGGAGCAAAGTGTCGCGAATGCGCAGGCCCAGCCCGCCAGCAATCACTACCCCGCTCGCGCCTTGGGCCAGGGCAATGTCCCCCGCGACTGCGCCAAGTGAAAGGCAGAACCGGTCAACCGCAGCAGCGGCAAGGCTGTCATCACCGGACAGACCCAGCTGCCATAGCGATTTGTCATCAGTCGGCTGGATCGCCCGGCCTTCCATGCCCGCCAGCGCTTCATAGATATCGACCAGACCCGGGCCGGAAACGACCCGCTCAACCGAAACCCGGCGATAACGCTGCCGCAGCCGCGCCAGGATTGCATCCTCGATCGTATCGAGCGGGGCAAAATCGATGTGCCCCCCTTCGGTCGGCTGGACGCGGTAATCGCCGCTCCCGTCACGCCAGACATGGGCAACGCCCAGGCCCGTCCCGGGGCCGATGATCGAGATCGTACCGCTGGCGGGCAAACTGGTCTCTGGCCCGGCCAAATGGACAAAATGCGCGTCAGTCGCACGGGCCACCGCATGGCCGACCGCGCCGAAATCATTGACCACGGTATAGCGCGAAACGCTCAGCTTTTCCGGGATCAACGCCGGGCGGATAATCCAGGGATTGTTGGTAAAGCGGATCACTTCGCCGCCCACTGGCCCCGCAACGGCAATGGCCACGGCATCGGGCAAGCTGCCGCCCTGCAGCTGCGCAAAGTCTTCCCACGCAGTCTGGAAACTGGCGTGATCGCGGGTGTGGAGCGTCGCCGGCTCCCCCAGCGCGATGCTGCCATCGGCCTGCACTGTCGCCAGGGCAAAGCGCGCATGGGTGCCGCCGATATCGACGGTGACCAGCTGCATCACAGCCCGCCCTCTGCCAGCATGGCCGAACCGCCCTGTTCCGCCCCATCGGCAAAGCGGCGGAACATGCCGAACAGTTCACGCCCCATGCCCATGGCTTCGGCCGGAGCGGTTGCCGGCTGACGGCCAGACAAGTCAGCCAGCACTTCAAGCGTGCCGGTTTCCCCGCACAGCCGGATCACATCGCCATCCTGAACGAATGCCAGCGGACCCGGTTCGCCATTTCTGGCCCCCAGCGCTTCAGGCGTGACGTGGATCGCCGCCGGAACCTTGCCAGAGGCACCGCTCATCCGGCCATCAGTGACCAGCGCGACGCGGAAGCCCTTGTCCTGCAACACGCCCAGCGGCGGGGTCAGTTTGTGGAGTTCCGGCATGCCATTGGCGCGCGGCCCCTGGAAGCGGACCACCACCACGACATCACGGTCAAGCTCTCCCGCCTTGAACGCGGCCTGCACGCCTTCCTGGGTGTCAAACACGCGAGCCGGGGCCTCGATAGTATAGCGCGCCGGATCGACCGCCGAGGTCTTGAACGTGCCCCGGCCCAGATTGCCCGTGACAAGCCGCATCCCGCCATCGGCCTGAAACGGCGCGGCGATCGGGGCGAGGATTGCTTCGTCGCCGCTGATATCTGGTGCGGGGTGCCAGGTAAGAACATCGCCCTCCAGCGCCGGTTCGGAGGCATAGGAAGCCATGCCGCCTTCAGCGACAGTCAGCACATCGCCATGGATCAGGCCGGCACCCAGCAGTTCACGCACCACGAAGCCAATCCCGCCAGCGGCGTGGAAGTGGTTCACGTCAGCCGGACCGTTGGGATAGACCCGCGCGATCAGCGGAACGGCGGCCGAGAGTTCGTCCAGGTCTTGCCAGTCCAGCACGATCCCCGCAGCGCGGGCCATGGCCGGCAGGTGCAGCGCGTGGTTGGTTGAGCCGCCGGTGGCAAGCAGGCCGACCGCAGCGTTAACAATCGCCTTTTCATCCACCACCCGCGCCATCGGGCGATAGTCCGGCCCTTCGCGGCCAATCTCAGCCAGGCGGTGGACGGCCTTGCGGGTCAATGCAGAGCGGAGCGGAGTATTGGGCGGCACAAAGGCTGACGCAGGCACGTGCAGCCCCATCAGCTCCATCATCATCTGGTTCGAATTGGCCGTGCCGTAGAACGTGCAGGTGCCGGGCGCATGATAACTGGCGCTTTCGCTTTCCAGCAGGTCGTCGCGGCTCGCTTTGCCCTCGGCATAGAGTTGGCGGATTTTCTGCTTTTCGCGGTTGGCCAGGCCAGATGGCATAGGCCCGCCGGGCACGAAGATCGCCGGCAGATAGCCAAACCGCAACGCCCCGATCACCTGCCCGGGCACGATCTTGTCGCAAATGCCCAGGATCGCCATACCATCGAACATCGCATGGCTCAGCGCCACAGCAGTCGACAGCGCGATCACATCGCGGCTGAACAGCGATAGCTCCATGCCGTCCTGCCCCTGGGTCACGCCGTCACACATGGCCGGAACGCCGCCGGCGACCTGCATGGTCGCGCCGACTTCGCGGGCATAGAGCTTCATCGCCTCGGGATAGCGACCATAGGGCTGATGGGCCGAGAGCATATCGTTATAAGCGGTGATGATGGCGAGGTTCGCCCCGCGCCCACTCTTGATCGCGCCCTTGTCCTCAAGCGACGCGGCGAAGCCATGGGCCAGGTTTGAACAGGACAGCGCGTTGCGGTTGGGGAACCGCTCCGCCTCGCGGTCCATCAGATCAAGGTAGCGCCGGCGGCTGTCGGCCGACTTCGCGATGATCCGCGCAGTGACGCGCTCGATAACGGGGTTGAGGTTACTCATGCCAGTGCACTCCGTCGCGCTCGGTCAGCGCAATCGCCGCAGACGGCCCCCAGGTCCCGGCTGCGTAAGGTTTGGGCGTAAGGCCGTGTTCCACCCAGGAAGCACGGATCGCATCGATCCAGTCCCACTGGGCTTCCACTTCGTCACGGCGAACGAACAGGGTCTGGTCGCCCTCGATCAAGTCCAGCAGCAGGCGTTCATACGCGATGCGCTTGGTCGGACCCGCAAAGGCATCCTGCATCCGGATATCGAGCGGCACTTCGCGCAGCCGCAGCCCTTCACGGTCCAGCCCGGGCACTTTGGCCATCAGCGACAGGGTGATGTTCTCTTCCGGCTGAATCCCGATCACCAGCCGGTTCGGCTCGCTGCGGGCGCCTTTGCCGGCGAAGATCGAATGCGGCACGCGGCGGAACTGGACGACGATTTCGGTCCGGCGCGTGGGCAGACGCTTGCCGGTGCGCAGGTAAAACGGCACGCCCTTCCAGCGCCAGTTATCAAGGTGAGCCTTGATCGCGACAAAGGTTTCGGTGCCCGATTCCTTGCCTAGCTCTTCGTCATAACCCGGCACGGACTGGCTCTGGATGGCCCCGGCGCGGTACTGGCCGGTCACGGTCTCATCCGGCCCAACCAGCCGGAGTGAGCGCAGGACTTTGACTTTTTCATCGCGCACGGCAGTAGCGTCAAAGCTGCTGGGCGGCTCCATCGCCACCAGCGCGAGCAGCTGCAGCATATGGTTCTGCACCATGTCGCGCAGTGCCCCGGCCCCGTCGTAAAAGCCCACACGGCCTTCCAGCCCGACCGTCTCGGCCACGGTGATCTGGACATGGTCGATATGCGCTGAATTCCACAGCGGTTCGAACAGGATATTGGCGAACCGCAACGCTAGCAGGTTCTGGACCGTTTCCTTGCCCAGGTAATGGTCGATCCGGAAAATCTGCTCTTCCCGAAATGCGCTGGCGACCGCATCATTGATCTGGCGGCTGGTTTCAAGGTCGGTGCCGAGAGGCTTCTCAAGGCCGATCCGCACCTTGTCACTGGCCAGGCCAGAGGCTGTCAGCCCGGCAATGGTCGGTTCAAACAGCGCAGGCGCGGTCGACAGGAAAATGGCCAGCCCTTCGTCAACCGGACCGACCTTTTTAGCGAGCGTGGCATAGCTGCCCTGGTCAGTCGCATCGAGCGGCTGGTAATGTAGGCGATTGAGGAAGGTACCCATCCCCCCTCGCCGCTCGGCTGGCAGGAACTTCTCCAGCGCTTCGCGCGCGAAGTTGCGATAGCCTGCATCGTCCATGTCCTGCCGCGCCGTGCCGATGATCCGCAGATCTTCGGCAACAAGCTTGTCGGCATGCAGCGCACAGAGCGAGGGGAGCAGCATGCGCTGCGCCAGATCCCCGGTCGCGCCAAACAGCAGCAGGCTATCCGATCCGCGGTTCATGCTTTTACGCCTCCCATCGGGTAACGAAATTACGTCAACTATCCCGCAGGATACCGGACTCGGTTTCCTGATACGAGTTTGGCCTAGTGACCGCGCTTGGCTGCGGCAACCCAGTGAACGGCGGGAAAACGTATGCAGCGCTGACTAAGGGTTCAGCCCTAGGGCAATCGCAAAGGCATCTTTGTGATTGGCAGTTAGGCCGGGCTTCGGACGCCTACGCCAAATTCGGAGCCACAAATGTCTGATAAACCGGACCTAATTCCGCAGCAGCCCGACTGGCATGGCAAGACCATCTGCGGCAAGATCGCGCCATGACGATCCGGGTTCTGGTCGTCGACGATTCCGCGACCATGCGCGCGATCCTGATGTCGCGGCTGACCAACGAGCCGGACATTTCCGTGATCGGCACGGCGGCTGACGCGACAGAAGCGCGCGAGTTGATCAAGCGCCTTGACCCGGACGTAGTGACACTCGACATCGAAATGCCGGGGATGAACGGGCTCGATTTTCTCGAAAAGCTGATGCAGCTGCGGCCGACCCCAGTAATTGTCGTTTCTGGTTCTACTGAGGCGGGTAACAACGTCACCGCCCGCGCCCTCGCGCTGGGTGCGGTCCACTGTTACGCCAAATGTGATCGCTCTGGCGGGCTCCCGCTTAATGACGACGGGCAATTGGCGAACCTGATCCGCGAAGCCGCCCAAGTCCGCTTCAGCAAGCCGACGGCCGCCCCCGCAAATCAAACTGCCGCCACCACCATCGACGCCAGCCGGGCCCGGCTGATCGCAATCGGCTCCTCAACCGGCGGGGTGGAGGCGCTGCAGGTTCTGTTGCGTGATTTCGGACCCGATTGCCCACCGACGCTGGTGGTTCAACATGTCCACGCGCGCTTCGCCCCGGCGATTGCCCAGACGCTCGATCAGACCAGCCGGGCGCGGGTACAACTGGCCGAACCCGATCTGCCGCTGCGCCCCGGCCATATCTATCTCGCCCCGGGTGACCGTCATCTTTCGGTGGCCGGCACCAGCCAGCTGCACGCCAAGCTGCGCAAGGGTGAGCTGGTCTCTGGCCACCTGCCCAGTGTCGACGTGCTGTTCTATTCAGTGGCGAGAACTCTGGGGCCGCAGGCGGTTGGCATCCTGTTGACCGGAATGGGCGCAGACGGCGCAGAAGGCCTGCTGGCGATGTCGCAGGCTGGCGCCCCAACCATTGCCCAGGACGAAGCATCCTGCACCGTCTTCGGCATGCCCCGCGCCGCCATCGCTTTGGGCGCAGCCCAAGCCGTCCTGCCGCTCCAGCGGATTGCCGGACAGGTGCTGGGCAGGCGCAAATACGCCCAAGCAGGTTAAGC
>CAZNFV010000014.1:0-24681 GCA_964572445.1 uncultured Novosphingobium sp.
TCGAAGACCATGATCATGTAGATGCCGAAGAACATCTTGAACATGTTTTCGTTCAGGAGGAAGTTGATCGAAGCGGCCGACTGCGGATCGGTGCCCGCGAAATCAAGCACGACCTTACCGTCTTCGCGCCACATCGTGCAGCGGATCTTGTAGGGGCCATAGCCGACGCCATCGTCGCAGATATAGTCTTCAAAGCTGACCGGCTCTTCGGCAATTGCCATGCTGATCAGCGCCTTCATCGCGCGGTGGTTGCGCGCCAGCAGTTCCTGCGTGGCCGAAACATAGACATCATCGCCGAACCGCTCGGCCATTTCGATCACGCGGCGCGAGGCAACCCGGCACGAAGCGATCAGGGCGTTAAGGTCAGCCTGACACCAGTCCGGCTTGCGGGTCTGGTGCATGACGAGCTTCATCAGATCGTCGTTGTATTCACCCTTTTTCCAGATCTTCACTGGCGGAATGCGGACGCCTTCTTCGAAGATCGAGTGGGCGTTGATCGGCATTGAACCAACCACCTTGCCGCCGATGTCCGACATATGCCCGAACATCGCGGTATAGGCGATGAGGCGGCCATCCTTGAACACGGGGAGCATAATGAGCCAGTCGTTCGAGTGACTGATCGCCCCGCCGCAGGAATAGGGATCGGACAGGAAGATCATGTCCCCGTCTTCCAGCGTGCCGTCAAAGCTCTTGAGGAAGCCGCCGATGAAGCTGCCGAACTGGCCGACAATCATCTTGCCGGTGTGATCGGCAATCAGCGGGAAGGCATCACCCTGCTCGCGAATGCCCGGTGACATGGCGGTGCGTACCAGGGTGGCATCCATTTCAATCCGGGCGTTGCGCAGCGCGTTCTCGATAATGTCGAGCGTGACGGGGTCGATCGGGATCGACTTGAAGGGGGTCGGGTTGGTTTCGACGATGGTTGCGGGCATGGCTCGTCTCCCCTCAGGCCAGGTTGATCAGGATGTTGCCGACAGCGTCGACAGTAGCGACACAGCCGCTTTCAATGAGTGTGGTGGAATCCATTTCCACCACGATCGCCGGGCCAGGGATCACGTCCCCCTGCCGCAGCTTCGATCGGTCATAGATCACCGCCGCCTGTTCGCGGCCGTCCATCCACAGCGTGTGGTCGCGCATCTTGGCGGCGATTGGATTGCCGTCACCCTTGGGCAGTTCGACTGCTGGCAGGTCCAGCGCCTTACCCAGCGCCACGGCGCGCAGGTTCACGATTTCGTGCGGCGTATCCATGTTGAAGGTGAACAGCCGGTGATGCTCTTCATCAAAGCGCTTGAGGATACCGGCCACGCCATCGGCGCGCAGCACATCGGGCGTGATCGTCAGCGGCACTTCGAAGGCCTGGCCAGCATAGCGCACGTCCACTTCGAACTCACTGGTGAGGTCGCTTTCGGGCACGCCGTCAGCGAGCAGCTCGGCGCGGGTCTGCG
This sequence comes from uncultured Novosphingobium sp., assembly GCA_964572445.1. GTDB lineage: Bacteria > Pseudomonadota > Alphaproteobacteria > Sphingomonadales > Sphingomonadaceae > Novosphingobium. The sequence goes on from CAZNFV010000014.1 coordinate 1,446, forward strand.
CGGCCATCTCGTCCAGGATCGCAATCAGCTCTTCAGCCTGGGTGGTGGTGGCCAGGCGTGAGAAGGAACGCGCCGTTTCCGTGCGCATCCGCGTGGTTGCGTCGCCCAGCGCGCACAGTACGCCCGGCGAAACCGGTGAAACGGCGGGCCAGGAACCCATCAGCCGCGCAACGGCATTAACGTGGAGCGGACCGGCCCCGCCAAAGCCCATCAGCGCGAAGTCGCGCGGGTCATAGCCCTGTTGGACCGAGATCATGCGCAGCGCGCCGAACATGTTCTCGTTCACGATATCGATGATCCCGCGCGCGGCGGCCATCAGATCGATCCCCAGTGCGTCGGCAATGGTCTGCACCGCCTTCTTCGCGCCTTCACGGTCCAGCTTGAACGCACCGCCCAGCAGGTTTTCCGGCAGATAGCCCAGCACCACATTGGCATCGGTCACGGTCGGCAGTTCGCCGCCCTTGCCGTAAGCCACCGGGCCGGGGACTGCGCCAGCCGATTGCGGGCCTACGCGCAGCGCCTTGGTCAGTTCGGGCACATAGGCGATCGAGCCGCCACCTGCGCCAACCGTCTTCACATCCAGTGCCGAGGCGCGGACCGACAGGTGGCCGACTTCGGTGGTCCGCTGGCGGCGCGGCTCAAGATTTTCGATCAGTGCCACGTCGGTGCTGGTGCCGCCGACGTCGAGTGTCAGGATATTGCGGATACCGGCGTTCTTGCCGACCCACAACGCACCCGTCACCCCGCCAGCCGGGCCGGACATCAGGATATTGACCGGCTGTTCTTCGGCCTTCTGGGCGCTCATCAGGCCGCCGTCAGAGCGCAGCAGCGAGAGCTTACCTGCCATCCCGGCATCGGCCAGGCGCGTCCGCAGGTTGGAAACATACTTGCCCACGACCGGGCGGACCGCGGCATTGGCCACCGTCGTCAGGGTGCGCTCATACTCCTGCATTTCGGGCAGGACTTCGTGGCTGAGCGAAACCGGCACGCCGGGCATCACTTCGCCAGCGATCTTGCCGACGACGGCTTCATGCGCGCCGGTGACATAGGCGTTGATCAGGCTGACCGTGATCGCCTCAACCCCCTGGGCTTTCAGCAAGCCAAGCTGGGTGCGGACATCGTTCTCGTCGATCGGGCGAACCTCGTTGCCCTGGGCATCAATCCGGCCCTTGATCGTGACCGTATCTTCCAGCCGCGCGAGGGGCGTGGGCTTGGGCCAGATGATCCAGGCGGCCAGACCGCCCGGCACGTAAGAGCGAGCGATCTGCATGATGTGGCGATAGCCTTCGGTCGTGACCAGGCCGACGCGGGCGCCTTTGCCTTCCAGAACGGCGTTGGTCGCAACCGTGGTGCCATGCAGGAAGTATTCGATCGCATCGGGCTTGATCCCGGCAGCGCCGCAGATCGCGGTCACCCCGTTAAGGATGCCTTCCGAGCTGTCATGCGGGGTCGACGGCGTCTTGTGCCGCCAGAAGCCACCCGTATCGACGTTGAACAAGAGGAGGTCGGTAAACGTGCCGCCGACATCCACTCCAAGGCGATAACCCATGCGATCCTACTCCCGAGAAAACCTAAATCAGTCAGCAATTTTGGGGAAGACGGGGGCCTGCGCCACCATTCCCGGTAATTTCCGTTCCATCACTCCGGCCAGCCAGTGGCTGGCCGCAATCATCCGCGTCAGGTCCAGACCAGTCGCGATTCCGCCGCGTTCCAGCATGTAGACCACGTCTTCGCTGGGCACGTTACCCGCCGCACCCGGCGCAAACGGGCAGCCACCCAAGCCGCCGAGCGATCCGTCGACCACTGTCGCGCCAGCCGCAACTGCAGCCCAGACATTAGCCAGCCCGGTATTGCGGGTATTGTGGAAATGGACGCGCACCGGTAGCGGGTTGATCGCCTGCCGGACACGTTCGACCAGCCGGGCGACGTGCGCGGGGTTGCCCACCCCGATCGTATCAGCCAGCGCCACCTCAACCGGACCGGCCTCTGCGAGACGAATGGCCATCTCGACCACGCGGTCCTCGCTGACTTCGCCTTCGAACGGGCAGCCAAATGACGCGCCAATGGTAACCTGGGCAGTGCGACCATGCTCTTTTGCCAGCGCCACGATCGCCTTGGCCGCCGCAACCGATTCGTCGCTGGTTTGCCCCTGGTTCGCCATGGCGAAGCTGTCAGTGGCGACGCAGACCGCGCCCAGCTGATTGATCCGCCCGGTCGCCAGCGCGCGCTCAGCGCCGCGCAGGTTCATCACCAGGCCAATGTACGTGACATCGTCGCGCTGCGGCAGGCCCGCGCAGACTTCGTCTGCATCGGCCATCTGCGGGACTTTCTTCGGATTGACAAAGCTTGTGACCTCAATCCGGCGGACCCCGGCGGCAATCGCACGGTCGATCAGCGCCAGCTTGTCGGCGGTCGCGATCAGCGTCTTCTCGTTCTGTAGTCCGTCGCGCGGGCCTACTTCGACGAATTCAATTGCTGAGGGGGTGGCTGCGGATGTCATCGGGCAGGATATGGCATTATTGTATACAAAACTGCAAGAGGGCTATTCGGCTGCTATCCGCTGTGCGGTGTAAGCATCGAGATAGGCGTAATAGGCGCGTCTGATGTGGCCGGTCATGATCGAAGCGGCCCAACTGGGATCATGCCTGGCAAATGCGGCCAGCAGTTCATCGTGCTCGCGGTGCGAGCGTTGCAGGTCCTCGCGGTCATAATTCTGAGCCGTGCGCCACACCACCGGCTGTTCGATCAGCCGGGTCAACAAGCTGGCCAGACGCGAAGATCCGGCGGCAGCCAGAATAATTTCGTGAAACGCCCGGTTGTGCTCAAGGAATGCCGGAATATCGGCCGCATCACCAGCAATCGCTGCGCCAATCAGGCGGTTATGATGCCGCAGCGCTTCCAACTGGGCGGGCACAATCCGGGTTGCGGCCCGGCGCGCAGCCTGGGCTTCGAGCATAGACCGCAGTTCGAACGCATCCTCGATATCGTCATCCGACCAGTCAGCCACGAAGCTGCGCTGGCTTTCACTGCGGCGGATCAGCAGATCGGATTCGAGCCGCCGCAGCGCATCCCGGACCGGTGTGCGCGACACTTCGCAGCGCAGGGCGAGGGCTTCCTCGCTCAGCTGCGCGCCGGGCGGCAGTTCGCCAACGAGGATCATTCCCCGAATTACCGTATAGGCGTGGTCTGATGCGCGCGACATATTGAAGCCTGAATGACTTGACCTAGGCTATTTGTATACAATAAACAGCAGGTCTCGCAAGCCGCCCGGGCATGAACGCGTTTGGATCGGGCCGCGGTGAACAGGGAGTATTACGTTATGCGGATCACGCGCCTGCTGCTTTCGGCCTCGGCCGTCGGTCTCGTTCTTGGTGCCACTCCGGCTTTCGCGCAGGATAGCGCAGCCGACGGTGCCAATGATGAAGAGGCCATCATCGTTACTGCCCGCCGCCAGAATGAGCGGCTGCAGGATGTACCGGCTTCGGTTGCCGTGCTTTCGGCGGCGACGCTGGAAAACACCGGCGCGAAGAACGCTGACGACTTCGCCCAGCTGACCCCCGGCGTAACAATCGTCACCGGTACGGCGGAAGCAGGCGATACCCAGATCAACATTCGCGGCATCAACGGCGCCCGTGACGCTGAAAGCTCGGTCGCACTGGTTGTCGATGGTATCCTCAAGACCAATACCGCCCAGCTGAACCAGGTTCAGGGTACGCTCCGCCAGGTTGAAATCCTTAAGGGTCCGCAGGGCGCACTCTATGGCCGTAACGCTGCTGCCGGTGCAATCGTGCTGCAGACGCTGAAGCCCAAGGATACCGCTGAAGGCGGCGCCAAGATTTCTTACGCCACCGAAAACACCGTGGACGCATCGGTCTATGCATCATTGCCCCTGGGCGAAAACGTCGGCCTGGTGCTGGATGCTGGCCTGCAGCGCACCGATGGCTTCTTCCGCAACATCTTCCTGGGCAACAGCAAGACGGTTGATGACAAGGAAGCCTATAACATCGACGGCCGCCTGGTCTTCAAGCTGGGTGAAGACACAGAGTTTGACGTCAAGCTGCGCTGGGCCGAATTCCATGGCGCCTCGCTGCCGTTCAACGCTTCGTTCCACCTGCCAAACTTCGCCGCGGTGAACCCCAAGTTCTATGAAGACGTGAATGCCCACGAATTCCGCTTCTACAACAACATCCGCGCCACCAATGACCAGAGCAGCTTTGATGGCTCGATCAAGGTTGAGCACAACTTTGAAACGATGAAGCTGGTCGCCTGGGCGCTGTTCTCGGACATCAAGCAGGACCTGGTTGCCGATGGCACCTCGGCTGACTTTGCCCGCTATATCAGCGCTGCTCAGCCAGCCGGTCAGGCCACGGTCAATTCGTGCTTTGCCTCGACTGCGGCTAACAAGGGCTTCCCGGTCAACCAGCCGGGCGCGATTGGTGCTATCCCGGTGCCGTTCATCTTTGCTCCGGCCAATGGTTCGACCTTCGGGCCTTACAGCAACACCACTTGCGACGGGATCCAGTACCAGCTGCGCAATCAGCAGGACGTCAGCGCCGAAGTGCGGTTGGTTTCCACCGGCAGCGGCCCGGTCTCATGGCAGCTGGGGGCCTATTACCTGACCATCGATCGCACCACGGGCGTCAGCCTGGGCGGCGATACTGGCCAGGGCGTGATCAAGAACCTGTACAACGGCCCGACGACGGTGAACCCCACCTCGCTGCTGCTGGCAGACAACTTTGACACCAAGGTCTATGCCGCCTTCGGTTCGCTTGAATACAAACCCAGTGATAAGTTCAAGGCTGGCCTGGCGCTGCGTTACGACATCGAAGACCGCGCTTCGAATTCGCTGGTGCCAACCGCCACCGATCCGTTCACTGGCGGCCCGATCAACCCGGGTCAGGCCTTTGGGCCGCTGACGCCGAAGTCGGCTTCGTTCAAGCAGCTTCAGCCTAAGCTCACGGTCAGCTGGACCCCGAACAGCGACCTTAACGTCTATGCCAACTGGGGCATCGGCTTTAAGTCGGGCGGGTTCAACAACCAGGGCTCTTCGGCCCTGATCAACGCCAACTTCAATAATGGCGTGACCCCCGGCACGATCAACGCGAACGTCCGGATCAACGATCAGTACCGCAAGGAAAAGTCGAGCGCGCTGGAAGCCGGGATCAAGGGGACGCTGTTTGACAACCGCGTGACTTTCGATCTGGCCGGTTACTACACCCGCATCAACGACATGCAGTTCTTCGAATTCTTCGTCGGCAGCTTTGGCCTGCTGCGCGTGGTTTCGAACATCGACACGGTTGACGTGAAGGGTGCGGAAATCAACCTGACCGCCAAGGTCGTCGATGGGCTGAAGGTGTTCGGTTCGTTCAACGTGACCGACAGCGAGATCAAGAAGAACTCCTCGCGGACCTACACGGTGGGCAACAAGTCACCTTACACGGCTGACTGGACGCTCAACGTTGGTGCGGACATCAAGGTGCCGGTTTCCGACAGCTTGCGGATCACTGGTCGCGCGGATTACCGCCTGACCGGCCCGACCTGGTTCCACACCGTGCAGAACCAGGAACGTCCGTCGATCTTCAGCGGTCTGCTGCCGATTTCGGCGCTGGCGCTCCCGGCCGTTGTCGGCAATGCCCGCTACGACGTGGCGCAGCGTGATACCTTCGGCGTGTTCAATGCCCGCCTTGGGCTGGAAACCGATCGCTACCACCTGGTCGCCTTCGCCGAGAACCTGTTCAACAAGAAGTACATCGCCGAAGCGATCCCCGCGATCGAATTTGGTGGCTCGTTCATCACCCCGGGCGCACGCCGCCTGATCGGTGTGGAAGCGGGCATGAAGTTCTAGTCCAGCGACCAGAATTGAAACAACCAGGGGTCGGTGGCGCAAGCCACCGGCCCCTTTGTTTGGCCGAACCAGGCATTATTACCGGGTTGCAAATTGCAACTTAAGATCGCATAGCGCCGTAAATGTCTATCCTTGCGCGTCTATTTCCTGTCACCCTGCTGCCGCTGCTTGCGGCATGTGGCGGGGCCGAGCCAATTCCAGCGGCCAAACCGCTGCGCGTGAGTGTGATCACAGTCGGGCAGGAGGCTCCCGCTCCGGCGCTTGAGGCAGCGGGCACAGCTGCGCTCCGCAAGGAAATTCCCCTCGGCTTCACCACGCCCGGGCAGATTGCCCGGATCATGGTGCAGGAAGGAGACCGGGTCCGGCGCGGACAGGTTCTGGCCACGCTGGATATGACCAGCGTCGGCGCTTCGCTTGAAGCGGCGGATGCCGAACGGGACCGGGCAGGGGCCGAACTTTCCCGGCTCAAGCAACTCTATGCCCAGGGCTGGATCACCAAGAGCCGGCTCGAAGGCGCAGAAGCAGCTGCGCGCAGCGCCAGTGCCAATGTGGCGGCGCGGCGCTTTTCGCTCCAGACCGCGCGGGTCGTCGCTCCGGCTGACGGGATCGTGCTGAGCCGTACGGCCGAACCGGGCCAGATCATCGATGCCGGGATGCCGGTCGTGACCCTGGGCGATACCACCAGCGGCTTCGTGCTGCGGGTGCTGCTCGCCGATCGTGATGCGGTGCGGGTCCGCATGGGCGTTCCTGCCGAAGTTCGGCTGGATGCCCTGCCAGAAACGGTGCTGTCGGGGCCGGTGATCGAAGTTGGTGGCCGTTCCGATCGCGGCACGGGTGCCTTCACTGCTGAGATTGCCTTGCCTGCCGACGCGCGCCTGCGCTCTGGCCTGGTGGGCCGCGCCAAAATTGCCACTCCGGCGGCTGGTTCGTCGGCCCATTTGGTCATCCCGCCGACTGCCATATTTGCAATCCGCGCCGACGAAGGCTTCGTCTATGTGGTTGATGCCCAGCGCCGGGTGAAAGCGCGGCGTGTGGCGCTGGGGCCGCTCTCTGCCGCCGGAGCTGAGGTGCTCTCCGGCCTCAAGCGCGGCGAAGTGGTTGCCCTGTCGGGGTTAGACCGGTTGCGCGACGGCGCGCAGGTCGAAACTGTTAGCGCGCCGCGCTAATGGGCTTCGTCTCCATTGCGGTCCGCCGCTGGCAGATCACGCTGGTCGCCTTCCTGTTGCTCGCGATGCTGGGCTTCAACGCCTTTCGCTCGATCCCGCGCGCGGTTGATCCCTATTTTCCCATTCCTTTGACGGTGGTGATCGTCACCCTGCCGGGGGCCGATGCGGCAGAAATTGAAGAGACTGTCGCCAAGCCGCTCGAACGGGTGCTGCAAGGGCTCGATAACGTCCGCGACATCCGCTCAACCTCCAGCGATGGTCTGGCCAGCATCTCGGTCTGGTTCGATTACGGCACCAATGCCGAACAGGCCTATGATCGGGCGGTGCGCGATGTGAACGGGCTGCGCGCCCAGCTGCCAGCGGGAATCCAGCGGCTGGAAGTGCGGCGTCCACGCACGACCGAGGCGGCGATCTCCCAGATCGCGCTGGTCAGCGAGACGGCATCCTGGCGGCGGATGGACAAATACGCTGAAGATTTGCGCGACCAGCTCGCCGTGCTTGATGGGGTCCGCAATACTGAACTTTACGGTTTGCCCGCGCCCGAAGCGCGGATTGCGCTTGATCCCGCCAAGCTGGCTGAACGCCGGCTGCCACCTGGCTTGGTGGCGACCGCGGTTGCGCAGGGCGGGCTGGATGTTCCCGCCGGTGCGATCAATTCCGGCACGCGCCGGTTCAACGTGCAGTCGGGCGGGGCCTATCGCAGTCTCGAGGCGATCCGGGCGATCCCGCTGCGCGGCGGAGATGGCCAGCTGTTGACCGTGGGCGATGTTGCCACCGTCGACTGGGCCGAGGCGGAGCGCCAGCATATTACCCGGCTTAACGGCCAGCGTGCAGTGTTTGTCGGCGTGCGCAAGAAGGACCTGACCGATACCCTGGTGCTGCGTGACAAATTGAATGTGGTGAAGGAGCAGTTCCAGAAACAGCTGCCGCCAGACATCAAGCTGGTACCGGTCTTCGACCAAAGCAACGACATTGAACGCAAGCTCAACCAGTTGGGCAAGGACTTTGGCATTGCCCTGTTTCTGGTTCTGATCACCTTGCTGCCGCTGGGGCCGCGCGCTTCGCTCGTGGTGATCCTCTCGATCCCAACGTCGCTGGCAATCGGCCTGACGGGCCTGAACATTCTGGGCTTTTCGCTCAACCAGCTGACAGTGTCGGGCTTCATCGTCGCACTGGGCCTGCTAGTCGACGATTCCATCGTGGTGACCGAGAACATTGAACGCCACATCCGCATGGGCAAGGACCGGATCACCGCGGCAATTGAGGGGACCAAGGAAATCACTTTGGCGGTGCTGGGCTCCACCGGGGTGCTGATCTTTGCCTTCCTGCCGCTCGCCAACCTGCCCGAAACGGCGGGCGACTTTACCCGCAGCCTGCCGATGGCCGTGCTGTTGACAGTCGCGGCGTCGCTGGTGGTCTCGTTGAGCCTCGTGCCATTCGCGGCGAGCCGGCTCCTGTCCCCGCATGACACGCAAGAGGGCAACCGCTTCCTGCGCTGGGTGACCGAGCGGATCGAACACTGGTATCGGCCCGCGCTGCACTGGAGCCTGGCCAATCCGCACAAGACTGTGTGGGGGGCGATGGCGGCCTGCGTCGTGATGTTCGGCACGATCCCATTGATCGGCTTCAGCCTGTTCCCCAAGGCCGACGTGCCCTACTTCCTGGTGCGGATCGAAGCGCCAGAGGGATCGAGCCTGATCACCACAGATAAGGCCGTGCGCGAAGTCGCCGCAATCATGCAGCAGAAGCCCGAAGTGCAGGATGTGATGGAGAACACCGGGCGTTCCAACCCGCAGATCTATTACAACGCTCTGCCGCGTGAAGCCGATACCCGGTTTGGCGAGCTGTTCGTGACGCTGAAGGAATTCTCTCCGAAAGACACGCCAGCCATGGTGGAGAAGCTGCGGCAGGAAATGGAAGGCTATCCCGGCGCCCGCGTGACGGTGGAACAGTTTGAACAGGGGCCGCCAGTCGATGCGCCGATCGCGATCCGGGTCAGCGGTCCGGAACTGGGCGAGCTGAAGCGCCTGTCGGCCCAGTTCGCGGATACGCTGCGGCAGACACCGGGCACGCGCGATGTGGTGGACCCGCTGGCGATCGACCGGATTGACCTCGACCTATCCGTCGATCCGGCCAAGGCTGGCTTGTTGAATGTCGCGCCTGATGCTGTGCGGCGTACGCTGCGGTTGGCCATATCGGGCGAGCGCGCCAGCAGCCTGCGCGATGCAGAGGGCGATTCCTATCCAGTCGTCGTTCGCTTGCCGTTTGAGCGGGAAGTGCCGGCGGCAGTGCTTGATCAGGTCTATGTCAGCTCACTTTCAGGCGCGTCGATCCCGCTATCGCAGCTGACCACACCCAAGCTGCAGGCCGGGCCTGCCACGATCAATCGCTTCAAGCTGCAGCGGATGGTAACGATCACTTCGTTCGTCAAGGACGGCTACCTGGCGTCCAAGGTCAACACGGAAGCGCTGGAGCGGTTGCGCAAGTTGCCACTGCCACCGGGCTATTTGATCAGCGTTGGCGGCCAGGCCGAGGTTTCGGCGCGGAACAACAATGGCGTGGGCGGTATCGCGATGCTGGCCGTGTTCGGTATTCTGTCCGTGCTGGTGTTGGAGTTCGGTCGCTTCCGTGAAGTGACCGTGGTGGCCGGGGTGGTGCCGCTGGGCCTGTTCGGCGGGCTGTGGGCGCTGATCATTACCGGCAATTCGCTGTCATACCTGGCGATCATCGGGTTCATTGCCTTAATCGGGATAGAGATCAAAAATTCGATCCTGCTGGTCGATTTCACTACCCAATTGCGTAAGCAGGGGGTCGAGCTGATGGAGGCAATTGAGCGAGCCGGTGAAATCCGCTTCCTGCCCGTGCTGCTTACCTCGATCACGGCGATTGGCGGCCTGCTGCCGCTCGCGCTGTCAGGCTCTCCGCTTTATGCGCCTCTGGCCTGGGTAATCATCGGTGGGCTGGTCTCATCGACCCTGCTCAGCCGGATCGTCATCCCGGCAATGTACCTGCTGCTGGTGCGCGGGGCACCGGCGCCAGACGCCTGAACAAATACCCCGGCGGCAGTTTGTCCATCTGGCGGATGGATTCGCGCTATTTTGAAGTTGTCCGGACAAATCATCCGTGCCAATGCTGGAGGCACAAGACCGTCCGGAGCCCAGCTTTCGCATGTTTGCCGCCAATTCTTTCCTGTTTGTGCCCGGTTCACGGCCTGATCGTTTTGTGCGGGCCCATGCCAGCGGAGCGGGGCTGACGGTGATCGATCTGGAAGATGCAGTGCCGCCGGCCGATAAGGCGGCGGCGCGGGCCAATGCACTGGCACAGATCGCCAGCGGTGAGGCCGGCTGGGCACTTCGCATCAATGGCGTGGCCACAGCGGCGGGGATCGGGGATCTGGCTGCGTTGATCGAGGCCGATCACCTGCCGCAATTCCTCTTCGTGCCAATGGTCGAAAGCGCGGTTGAGATCGAGATCGTCGCACGCGCGCTGGGCGAGCGCTGTCCTGAACTCATTCCACTGGTAGAGACCCCGAAGGGGCTGCGGCATGCCGTGGCAATCGCGGCTGCACCGCAGGTGGGCGGGGTAATGTTCGGCGGTGGCGATTTCTCCGGTGAACTGGGCGTTGCACTGGCGTGGGAGCCGCTGCTGGCGGCCCGCCATGCGCTGTTGCTGGCCTGCGCCGAGGCGCGGGTCCCGGCCATCGATGTGCCGTGGATCAATCTGGACGATGAAGCGGGTCTGGCGGACGAATGCACCAAGGCCAAAGCGCTGGGCTTTGCGGCCAAGGCGGCGATCCATCCGAGCCAGGTTCCGGCAATCGAAGCCGCCTTCACGCCGTCCCCTGCTGAAGTGGCTGAGGCTGAGGCCGCCTTGGCCGCCTATACCGAGGCTGGCGGCAAGGCGATCCGATTCAAGGGCAAGATGCTGGAGGCACCCCTGGTCAAGCGTTACCAGGCCGTGCTCAGCCGGAAAGGGAACTGACAAATGCGTGACGGGGCAATCGAAGTCGCACCGGGCCGGTACCGCGAAACCTTCGGCCGCTATTTTGAAGACTTCAAGGTTGGCGATACTTACGAGCATCGCCCCGGCCGGACGATCAGCGAAACGGACAACACCTGGTTCAGCCTGCTGACGATGAACCAGCACCCGGCGCACTGCGATGCGGAATATGCCAGCAAGACCGAATTCGGTAAGTGCCTGGTCGCTTCGCCGCTGACCGTGGCGATCATGACGGGGCAGTCAGTTTCCGATGTCAGCCAGAAGGCCGTGGCCAATCTGGGCTGGAAGGAAATCCGTCTGCTGAAGCCGGTGTTCGCGGGCGATACGATCTATTCCGAAACCGAAGTGCTGGAAAAGCGCGAGTCCGAAAAACGCCCCCAGCAAGGGATCGTGACGATCAAGACGATTGGCAAGAACCAGCACGGCGATGTGGTCTGCGATTTTGTGCGGATCATGCTGATCTGGAAGCGCGGCTTCGGCCCCGGCGACGAGTAAGGAGACGAGTGATGGCGACCGCCGTTGAGATGATGAGCGATCAGGGCCGCACGATTGATCCGGCTGAGGAAGAAGCCTTCCTTGATGCGATTGATCGCTGGATCGAACGTTCGGTCAAGCCGGTGATCCTGCATCACGATCATAACGATCTGTGGCCTGAGCAACTGGTCAATGAAATGGCTGAAATGGGCCTGTTCGGAGCGACGATCGGTCAGGAATACGGCGGCCTGGGCCTGCCGGCGACGACCTATGCCAAGATCGTGATGCGGATTTCATCCTATTGGATGGCCATTACCGGCATCTTCAATTCGCACCTGATCATGGCTGCCGCGGTTGAGCGGTTCGGTACGCCTGAGCAGAAGAGCAAGTGGCTGCCCAGGTTCGCGACCGGTGAAATCCGGGGTGGCCTGGCCCTGACCGAGCCGAATGCCGGAACCGATCTGCAGGCGATCCGCACGATCGCACGGCGTGACGGCGATGACTATGTGATCAACGGGACCAAGACCTGGATTTCAAATGCGCTCAACGGGTCGTGCTTTGCCCTGCTGGTCAAGACCGATCCCGATGCCAGCCCGCGTTATAAGGGGATGAGCCTGTTCATCGCCGACAAGCGCGAAGGCTTCACCACCGGCAAGAAGTTCGACAAGCTGGGCTACAAGGCGATCGACAGTGCCGAGCTGATCTTTGAGGATTACCGCATTCCCGCCGATCAGCTGATTGGCGGTGTCGAAGGGCAGGGCTTCTTCCAGGCAACGGGCGGGCTGGAACTCGGCCGGATCAACGTTGCGGCGCGCGGGGTTGGCCTGTCCGAAGGTTCACTGCGGCTGGCGACCGAATATGCCCAGCAACGCCAGACCATGGGCAAGCCGATCTGTGAACATCAGGCGATCCAGCTAAAGATCGGGGAAATGGTGACCCGCGCCCGCGCCGCCCGCTTGCTGACGCTGGATGCCGCCGTCGCCTATGACAAGGGTGAGCGCTGCGATCTTGAGGCGGGTATGGCCAAGTACTTCGCCAGTGAGGCAGCCGTGGCCAACAGCCAGGAAGCCATGCGGATTTACGGCGGCTATTCCTATTCCAAGGAATACGACATTGAGCGGTTCTACCGCGATTCCATGCTGATGTGCATCGGCGAAGGCACCAATGAGATGCAGCGGATGATTATCTCCAAGGAATGGGTCAAGCGGAACCCGGCGTGAGCGAGCTGCACCTTCCCCTTTCGGGCTTCCGCGTCATCAGTGCCGAACAATACGGCGCGGGGCCTTATGGCACGATGTTCCTGGCCCAGCTGGGCGCAGAAGTTATCAAGATCGAGCCGCCGCAAAAGGACGGAAAAGGCGGGGGTGATACCGCGCGCAGCGTCGGCCCGCACTTCACCCGGCCGGGTGAGAGCGTCTATTTCCATGCCTTCAACCTCAACAAGCGGTCTTTGACGCTCGATCTCAACACGCCCGAGGGGCAGGCGATCCTGCGCGAACTGGTCGCGACCAGCCATGCGATGGTCAACAACCTGCGGGGCGACCTGCCAGCCAGGCTGGGCGTAACTTACGGCGCGCTTAAAGATGTGAACCCGGCGATCGTCTGCGCGCACTTGTCCGCCTATGGCCGCGACAATGCGCGATCCAAGTGGCCGGGCTATGACTATCTGATGCAGGCCGAAGCTGGCTTTTGTGCGCTGACCGGCGATCCCGATGGAGAGCCGCAGCGGATGGGCCTGTCGATGGTCGATTTCATGACCGGCACGATCATGGCTATCGGCCTGCTGGCCGCGCTGACGGATGCGCAGCGCACGGGGCAGGGCCGCGATGTCGACACCGATCTGCTGTCTGCGGCGGTCCACCAGACCAGCTATCCCGCGCTGTGGTACATGAATAACAGCGATGTCACGGGCCGTACGCCCCGCTCGGCCCATCCGACTGCTACGCCCAGCCAGATGGTCAAGGCGGCCGATGGCTGGATGTTCGTGATGTGCCAGTTGCCCAAGTTCTGGGACATTATGGTTGAGCGGATCGATCAGCCGGAATTGGCCCAGGACGTCCGCTTCAAGACCAACCCCGATCGGCTTGCAAACCGCGCCGCGCTGACCGCAGTGCTTGATGCCATCTTCTCACGCCAGCCGATGGCACACTGGCAGGCATTACTTGAAGGGCACGTACCGATTGCGCCGGTTTACCAGCTGGACCAGGCGCTGGATAACCCCTGGTTGCAGACCATCGGCATGCGCGACAGCGTTGCCCATCCTGACAATCCCGATTTTCAAGTCCTCGCCAGCCCGATCAAATTGGATGGCCAGCGCTTGCCCAACCGCGCCGGGCCGCTGCTTGGTGCAGACTCCGCCGCGATCCTGGCCGAGCTTGGCTATGGCGAGGATGACTTTGCCCGGCTACGCTCCGCAGGCGTGGTCTGAGCGAGGAAACAATGGGCAAATTATCAGGGATTACCGTGGTCGATCTGACGCAGTTCCTGCCGGGGCCGGCAATGACTGTGATGATGGCCGACCAAGGCGCGCGGGTCATCAAAATCGAACCGCGTGGCGGAGAGCCCGTGCGCGGCCAGGGGCCGTTCGAGAATGGCCAGTCGGTCTGGTTCAGCAATCTCAACCGCGGCAAGGAAAGCCGCGTGCTCGACCTGAAGAGTGACGATGGCAAGGCGGCCTTGCGCGCGCTGGTGGCCGAGGCGGACGTCTTTGTGGAAGGTTTCCGCCCCGGCGTGATGCAGCGGCTGGGCTTTGACTATGCAGCGGTCCGCGCGATCAATCCGCGGATCGTTTACTGTTCAGTCTCAGCCTTCGGCCAAGTCGGCGATCTCGCGCACCACCCGGCGCATGACATGGCCGTTCAGGCCTTGGCTGGCTTCCTGAGCGTTAACGATGGGCCAGATGGAACCCCGGTGGTGCCCGGCGCGCCTTCGGCAGATCTCGCGGCGGGCCTTACTGCGCTCTCCGCCGTGCTGATGGCCCTGATTGGGCGGGAAAAGACCGGACAGGGCGACTATATCGATGTCGCGATGTTTGACAGCATGTTGCCCTGGTGCGCGCATACAGCTGGCAGTGCGATTGCAGGCGGGCCTTCGCCCAAATCGAGCGAGCAGCGATCGCTGGGCGGGGCCGGATTTTATCAAGTCTACGGTACCAGTGACGGCAGGCACGTTGTGCTGGGCGGCCGCGAGATCAAGTTCGCCACCAACCTGCTGACCGCGCTTGGCCGGCCAGACCTGATTACGCTGGCGGAGCAGGAGGCTGGCCCGGTTCAAGCGCCGCTGATCGCCTTCCTGCGCGAAACCTTCGCCGCGAAGACCCGCGACGAATGGGTGGAATGGTTTCACGACAAGGACGTGGCCTTCGCCCCGGTGCTGGACTTTCGCGAGGCGCTGGATGAACCCCATGTGGCGCAGCGCGGCCTGCTGGTTCAGGCCGATGGCCGCCATCACATTGCGCCGCCGATCCGCTTTGCCAATGAAGCGCCGTGGATGCCGGGCAAGGTGCCCGAACTAGGCGAAGGGTAAGCCGTGGCCGCCGCTGCCCGATCAGCCGTCGACGTCGATGTGCATCGAGTAGGCGAAGCGATCGCCGGGATGGTGGCTGACCGAAATTTCGAAAATCCGGCCTTTCAGGTCAAGGTAACAGCGGGTGATCCGCAGCACCGGGCTGCCGCGCTTAAGGTCAAGCGCCTTAGCGATATCGGCGTTGGCGGCGACGGCCTGGATATCCTGGGTGACCTTGCCAATGCTGGCCCCGGCCAGTTTTTCGACCTGACTGAACAGGGTGCCAGCGGCCAGATCGAGCCGCTGGACGGCGGCATCAACCCGTTCGTGGAAATAGGCGTCAGTCGCCGCAATCGGCTGCCCGTCGAGTTGCTGGCTGCGAACACCGCGGAAACAGGTCCAGGTGCCGCTGGTATCCTCGCCAATCTGTTCGGCAATTTCGTCCGGCAGGTTGCCCTGGCCGCGTGGTTCATAAGTAACATGCGTATCGCGCGCATATTGCAGAATCTCGCCCACGTTGGACAGCGGCTGGTGCAGCGTGCCGCCGCGCGCAGCCGCCGGTTGAACCACCGTGCCCGAACCGCGCTTGCGGGCAATCAGCCCTTCGTTTTGCAACCGGCGCAGCGCTTCGCGAATGGTAAAGCGCGATACGCCATAGCGCTGGCACAGGTCGCTTTCCGTCGGAAACTGATCCCGCGCAGCGAATTTTCCGGACAGGATTTCGCCGCGCAGTTCAGCCGCGACTTGCAGATAGCGCGGCGCTTCTCGCTCACGCGTAACGGACTTGCTGACGGTCAATCCTTGCTCCCATTTGGTCCCTGGGGCTGCCGATGAGCGCGCCCCTGCTGGTCCAACTTGTCCAGACACTAGCGCGACCGATCGCGGAAAGCGATAGGGCGCGTGCGCGGTTGCACTTGCTGGACTGGCTGGCTTGTGTCGCGGGTGCGCGACAGGCACAAGTGGCCAAGGTACTGTATCGCGCTGAGCTGGGCGGCGCGCGCCGGGCGGCCTGGCTGGGCGGAGTGCTGGAAATGGACGATGTCCACCGCGCTGCATTGCTGCATCCGGGGCCGGTGATCTGGGCGGCAGCGCTGGAAGCGGCGGCTGATGTCGACGCCGAACTCGATGCCATGCTTGATGGCGCGGTGCGGGGCTATCAGGCAATGATTGCGGTGGGGGCCAGCTTCGATGCGCAGCACTATGCCCATTATCACAACACGGCGACTGCCGGCCCGTTTGGTGCCGCGGCCGCTGCGGGATCGGTGCTGGGGCTGGATGAAGCGCAGCTGGTTGCAGCGCTCAGTAATGCTGGCTCGACCACCGGCGGCCTGTGGCAGATGCGGCACGAGGCCGGCATGACCAAGCAGTGGCACGTCGCCATGGCGGGCAACAACGGCTACTTCGCCGCCTATATGGCCGCGCGCGGGTTGACCGGCACGGCGAGCGTGCTGGACGGGCCGCAGGGGCTCTACGCTGCGACCTGTGCCGAGCCAAAGCCGCTGGAGCTTGGCGCGAGCTGGCGCATCCACGAAGTCAGCTTCAAGCCCTGGGCGGCCTGTCGTCATGCCCATCCGGTGATCGACTGTGCGCTGGAATTGCGGGCGCAGGGCAAGCTGACCGCGCCGTTCCGGGTCGAGACCTATGCCGACGCCATCGCCTTTTGCGACCGGCCCAATCCGGTGACCGAGTTCGACGCCAAGTTCAGCCTGCAACACGCGGTGGCGGTGATCGCCAGCGGGCGTGCAGCACGGCCGGAAGACTTTACGCCCGAAGCGATCGCCGAATTGGCCCCGCTGCGTGCGCAGGTTTCAGTGGCCGAGGATACGGCCATAACCGCGCGCTACCCGGCGCACTTCGGTGCGCGCCTTAACGGGATGGAGTTGATCGACACGCGGGGAGATCCGGAACGACCAGTCAACGAAGCTGTGATCCGGGCCAAGATGCACACGCTGGCCGCGTGGGGCGGACTGCCACCCGAAGAGGCAGCGCGGGCCTGTGCGCTGGCGCTCGAGGGGGACGATGCGGCCGCAATCACTGAACTGCTCGAGGACTGGCTGGGATGACCGCAACCGCCGATCTCCTCGCCTTTGCCGGCGCGGCGCACCGCTTGCCCGATACCGTGGGCGCGGATGCACTGCGGTTGCTGGGTGACACTCTGGCAGTCGGCGCGGCTGGAGCGACAGCTCCGGGTGCCGATGCGATCCTGACGGGCGCGCGCGCGATGGGTGCTGGCGCGGATGCCCGCCTGCTTGGCACGCCCGAACGCTTGCCCGCACCGGGCGCGGCTTTCGTCAACGGCTACCGGATCCATTGCCTCGAATGGGACGCAGTGCATGAACCGGCGGTCGTCCATGCGATGAGCGTTGTCACCGCGGCGCTGGGCGCTGCGATTGACCGGCAGGGCGGCTGCGACGCCGAAGCGGCGCTGGTTGCGCTGGCGATTGGGGTCGATGTTGCCTCGGGCCTCGGTATCGCAGCGGACTCCGCGCTCAGCTTCTTCCGACCGGCGACGGCGGGTGTGATTGGCGCAGCGCTGGCCGTGGCGCGGATTGATGGCGCGCCGTTGGATCATGCGCTGGGACTGGCCTATTCAAGCGCGGCGGGGACGATGCAGGCCCATGTCGAGGGTTCGATCACCCTGCCATTCCAGGTCGCCAACGCGGCCCGTGCGGCGGTGACGGCCAGCGATCTGGCCAAGGCCGGCTTCACCGCTCCGCTCGATCCGCTGGAAGGGCCGTTCGGGTACTTCAAGCTGATCGATCACGGTGATCTGTCGCGCTATACCCGTGATCTGGGCCAGGTTTGGCGGATTGCCGAAATCAGCACCAAACCCTTCCCCTCGGGCCGGGCCAGCCACGCCGCCCTTGGCGCCTTGCAGAGCCTGACCGGGCAAGCGGTGGAGCGGGTCGAACTGGCCTGCCCGCCATTGATCCACCGGCTGGTTGGGCGGCCTTACACAACCCAGATGACCCCGGCCTATGCCCGGCTGTGTTTGCCATTCCTGTCGGCCCTGATGCTGACCGATGGACGGATTGACCCGCGCCGCTTTACGCCGGAAAACTTCGCTGATCCCGCGTTCGCCGCACTGGCGGGCAAGGTGGTGTTGGTGGCTGATGGGAATGGCGATCCGAACGCGCTGTTCCCCCAGGAACTGCGGGTCACACTGGCTGGCGGCGCAGTGACGACAATCGCTGTGCCGCACACGCTCGGCAGTCCCGCAGCGCCGCTGACATCTGCCCAGACCCAGGCCAAGCTCGACTTCGCCCGTGAACTCGCCCCGGCCGGGCATGACGCGCGGCTGTTCACTGATCCTTTGTCCTATTTCACGGAACCGACATGAGCTTCCCGACCTATTTCGAAGCCTTCGACATCAAGCAGATGCTCGCCGACTATCCGGTCGGGGATGCCTTTACCGCGCGCTATCGCAGCATTGGCCGTGACGAAATCTTCGCGATCCAGGATGCCCAGTTCAAGCGGCTGATGCAGCGCGGGTGGCAGATCCCGTTTTACCAGCGGCTGTGGGGCGCGCAGGGGATTGAGGCAGGCGATATCAAGGGCCTGGCCGATATCACCAAGCTGCCGGTCTATGACAAGACGGACCTGATGGCCTCGGTCAATGCCCATCCGCCCTATGGCGATTTTGATGGGCGCGGCGCTGATCCGGTGGTGTTCCACACCACCAGCGGCACCACTGGCCGCCCGCAGCCGCTGATGTTCGGTCCGAAGGGCCGCGAGGTTACCAATCTGCTGGTCGGCCGGATGTACCGCTGGATGGGACTTGAGCCGCAGGATGTGGTTCATTCGGTCTATGGCCACGGCATGATCAACGGCGGCCACTACATTCGCGAGGCAGTGACCCACTTCACCAATTCACTGTTCCTGTCCGCCGGAACCGGGATCGAAACCCGTTCGGTAAACCAGGTCAACCTGCTGGCCGATTTCGGCGTGACGGTGATGGTTGGCTTCGTTGATTACATCAGAAAGCTAGCGGAAGTAGCTGACGCAGAACAGCTATTTGACCGGATCAAGCTGCGGATGATTATCGGTCACCTCGGCACCGAAGATCGCGCCGCGACTGAAGCCGCTTGGCACGGGGCCAAGGCCTATGACTGGTACGGCGTTGGCGATACCGGCTCGATCGCGGGCGAGGGGCCCGACCGTGACGGGCTCTATGTCTGGGAAGATGCCCAGTACCTCGAACTGCTCGATATTGAGAGCGGTGCGCCAGTCGCTCCCGGCGAAACCGGTGACATGGTCGTTACCTGCCTGTTCAAGGATGACATCGCCCCCTGCATCCGTTTCAACACCCACGATATCACGCACGAACTCGGCGGGCGGGGTGAGCTTGGCTTCATGCGGATCGCCGGGTTCAAGGGCCGCAGCGATAACATGGTCAAGCTGCGCGGGATCAACCTGTTCCCCCATGCCATTGCCTCGCTGATCGAAAACCGCCCGGACCTGACGGGCGAATATGTCTGCCACCTGCGCCGCGATGCGGCCAGCCAGCGCGATGACATGGTGGTCACCATCGAAAGCCGCGGCGGCAGCAAAGCTGGTGAGCTCGCCGAAGTGCTGCGGCGCGGCCTCGGCGTTGAAGTGGCTGTGCAGCTCTGCGCACCGGGTGAAACAGCGGCGGCGACCCAGATCGACACCCGCCAGAAACCGATCCGCCTGATTGACGAACGCGGGCTGTGATGCACGATCCCTACAACGCCTTCATCGATCTCGATCCCCGCGCCCACGGCGGGGAGGGGCCGCTTGCGGGATTGAGAGTAGGAGTGAAATCCAACATCATGGTCAAGGGCCTTCCCTGGACCGGCGGCATGAGTCTCTATCGCGATCGGATCGCCAGCCGCGATGCCGAAGTTGTGGCTCGCCTGCGCGCCGCCGGGGCCGCGATCCTGGGCACGGTCAACATGCACGAAGCGGCGCTGGGGGCACACACTGACAACGCCTTTTACGGGCGAACGCATAATCCTCACCGACACGACTACACCCCCGGCGGTTCGTCTGGCGGCAGCGGTGCAGCTGTAGCGGCGGGGCTGTGTGATCTGGCGCTGGGCACTGACACGCTGGGTTCGGTCCGCATTCCGGCGGCCTATTGCGGGGTCTATGGCCTTAAGCCGACCCAAGGCGCGGTTAGTAACGACGGACTGGCTTTTTTGGAGCCGGAGCTTGATGCCATCGGGCCGCTTGCCGCCAGCCTTGATGTGTTGGAGCGCGCCTGGGCTGTGCTGGCCAGCGATCGTGGGCATGCAACCCGGTTTACCCGCGCCCTCGTGCTGGGGAGGCAGGGCGAGGTCGAGGTTCAGCCCGCAGTGGCTGCCGGCTTTGACGCCGCCTTGCGCGCCCTGCCGCTGACGGCGGAGGTTTTGCATCTGCCTGACAACCTGAGTGATGTGCGGATGGCGGGCCTGATCAGCGCCGGTCAGTGGTTGATCGCCGATCTTGGTCCGGAATACCGAGAGGACAATCCTGGCCTTTCGGCTGAGCTGAAGTTCATCCTAAAGCTCACCGCCGGAATGGAGCAGCGCCCCGATGTGCTCGCTCGCACCCGTGCTGCCCTGCGTGCCGCTCTGGGCAGCGATGGTGTGCTGATCTTGCCAACAGCGCCGCAAGTGGCCTTTGCCCACGGCACCCGTGCGCCGTCCAACCAGGCTGATTTCACCTGTCTGGCCAATGTCGCTGGTCTGCCGGCGCTGGCGTTGCCCGCCGGGTGGAGCGACGATGGCCTGCCGGTCAGCATCCAGCTCGTTGGTCCGCCCGGCAGCGAGCCTGGGCTGATCGCGCTGGGCCGCCAACTCGATAAACAGTTGCAAGCATACCGCCGTCCGCCACAGCTCGGCATCTGAAGGGAGAGAAACCATGCGCATCGTCTGCCTGTTCAACCTGAAAGAAGGCGCCAGCCGCGAAGCCTACGAAGCCTGGGTCCGGGGGACTGATATTCCGGGCGTCAACGCGCTGGGCTCCGTGCGTGGCTTCACTGTCCACCGCGCCACCGGCCTGTTTGGATCAGACGCCAAGCCACCCTACGATTACATTGAGGTGATCGATATCCACGGCATGGACGCTTTCGTGGCCGACGTATCCGATCCCGAATTCCAGAAGGTCGCTGCCGGGTTTGGCGAGTTTACTGACAACCCGACCTTCATCCTGACCGAGGATCTCTGATCATGGGCCGGTTCGCGGGCAAGACCATCGTCGTCACCGGATCGGGCAAGGACAAGGGCCTGGGCCAGGGCATCCTGCGCCGCTTCGCCGATGAAGGGGCGAACTGCGTCGTCTCGGACCTGCGGATCGATGCCGAGGCCGAAGCTGTGGCCGAAGACCTGCGCGCACGCGGTGTGAAGGTGGCGGCGGTTGCTTGCGACGTGTCCGATCCGGACCAGTGCCAGGCGCTGGTGGATCAGGCGGCGGCAGCGTTCGGCTCGGTCGATATTTTCGTCAACAATGCCGGGATCGGGTTCATGATGAAGCCGATGCTGGAGGTTGATCCCAAAGATTGGGCCACCGTGATCGCGGTCAATCTGTCCGGCGCATTCTATTGCACCCAGGCGGCGGCCAAGGCGATGATCGCAGCGAGCAAGGGTGGGCGGATCATCAATATCGCCAGCCAGGCTGCCAAGACCGGCTTCCCGCACCTGCCAGCCTATGTCAGCTCAAAGCACGGCATGATCGGGCTGACGCGGGCGACAGCGGTGGAACTGGGTGCCCACGGCATCACGGTCAATGCAGTCTGCCCGAACCACGTCACCACCGGCCTTGGCGCGCAGCAGAATGAATATTTCTCAAAGCTGCTCGGCTTCGAGACGGTTGAAGCCTACCTGAAGAACATGTCGGCGAAGAACCCGATGGGCCGCCCCGGCTTGCCCAGCGATACCGCCGCAGCCTGCGCCTGGTTGGCCAGCGACGACGCCTATTACGTCACCGGCGAGGCGCTTAACGTCTCGGGCGGCGAGGAGATGCATTGATGCGTGAGGAACGGATGGACCTGCCGGGCGGGGCCAAGATGGCGCTGTCGGTTGTGGTCAATGTTGAGGAAGGCAGCGAGCAGACCATTGCCCGCGGCGACAAGGGGATGGAGCCGGTCGACGAACTGGGGATCTTCATCAAGGCCCCGATCCGCAACTATTCGAATGAGAGCAATTACCTCTACGGGATCAAGGCCGGCGCGCCGCGCGTGGTCAAGCTGCTCAAGGCCTTCGACATCATGGCGAGCTGGACCGTGGCCGCGCTCTCCCTCGAAAACCATCCAGAGATTGCCGAGGCGATTGTAAAGCTGGGCCATGAACCGGTCAGCCATGGCTGGCGCTGGGTCCATCAGTTCCGCTTGAATGAGGAACAGGAGCGCGAGTTCATCCGCAAGGCCGTGACCAGCATCGAACAGACCTGCGGCGTCCGGCCGCACGGCTGGCTGTCGCGCTATATGCTGACCGACAACACCCGCCGCCTGCTGATCGAGGAGGGCTTCTCCTATCACATGGACGACTATTCGGGTGACGTGCCGTTCTGGGATAAGGTTACGGTGCCCGGCAAGCCGCTGGTGATCGTGCCTTATCAGCTCGACAACAACGACATGAAGATGTGGACTGATCCGGCCATGACCCCCGACCAGTGGCTGGCCTATGCCAAGCGAAATTTCGATCAGGTCTATCGCGAAGGGGTGGAAGGCAATCCCAAGCTGATGAGCCTGGGTCTGCACTTGCGGATCATTGGCCGTCCGGGGCGGATCTGGGCGCTGGAGGAATTCTTCCGCCATGTCCGTCAGCATGACGGCGTGTGGGTGACGACCCGCAAGGCGATTGCCGATCACTTTGCGCAGACGGTGCCGGCATGACACTGCGGCTCACCACCGGCGAGCACGTCGCCCGGCTGTTCATCGATCGGGCGGACAAGCGCAATGCCTTCAACCAGGCGATGTGGGACCTCCTGCCCGAACTGGTGCTGCAAGCCATGGCCGATCCGATGGTGCGGGTGCTGACGATCGAATCCGCGCATCCCGGCATGTTCTGCGCCGGGGCCGATATTGCTGAATTGCTGGCGAACAAGGATGATGCCCAGTGGCGCGCGGCCAACCAGGCCGCGATCAACCGCGCGCAGCACGTGCTGGCCCGCGCCGAGAAACCGGTGATCGCCTATATCGATGGAGACTGCGTTGGCGGCGGCTGCGGGATCGCGCTGGCGGCAGACATCCGCGTCGCCACTCCGCGGGCGCGGCTGGGAATTACCCCGGCCAAGCTGGGGCTGG
>CAZNFV010000015.1:0-22494 GCA_964572445.1 uncultured Novosphingobium sp.
ACGTCGAATGGTTCGAAGGCAACTTCGCGGCCTATGAAGAAGACAAGCGCCGCCGTCTGGGCGATGCGGCGGATCGTCCGACCCGTCTGGCTTACAAGAAACTGACGCGCTGATCGGTCAGGGGATTACCCAGGTCCCCTGCCAGTTCTGACCTGGCCCGCTGCGCGCAAATTGCGCGCGGCGGTGGCCATCGTGGGCCAGATAGAGCCAGTCCAGCGCGCGTGGCTCAATCATCAGCACGGCGAAGTTTTCGCGCGCGGACAGCAATTGTTCCTCGCTGGGGCGAATGCCTTCAACCTCTGCCGGCAAACCCGATGCCGGGGCCGGAAGCTGGCTGCCGGGCGCACCCTCCGCCAGATAGCAGCGCCGGGCATAGGGCGATGCCTCTGCCCAGGCTGCATCGGCAATCGCCCCAGTGGTTTCAATCCGTGCAGTCCCGCGCAGACGCAGCTGCACCTTGGCCTCCAGATCAAAAGCCAGCACACTGGCCATGCCGTCCGCAGCGATTGTTATCGCTTTGGTACTGCGGGCATCGGTGTGAAAGCGCAGCAACCCGATCTCCGGCGCGCATTCACGCAGCACCATCATCCGCAGGTCACCATCACCCGTCCCGACCACCGGCACGTGCATCGGCGATTTGCGATCTCGCGCGGCGCTGGTCAGGTGGGCCGAGGCATCGGCCAGCACGGCATCAAGAGTTTCAAACATTGCTGCCCCTTACAGCTCAATGCGCAAAACCTGAACAGTGAACCCGCGCCCCATTCACGCTGGCGACAGCGCGAATCACCTATCCCTTGGTTAGAGGTCGCCGCCGATGGTGCGGCGCGAAGTGGAGAACGGCCATGGCCGTCAAGATCAAGTCCCTTGCCAGCCGGGTCAGCACACTGGCGTTAACTCTGGCTATCCTGGCCGCTCCTGTAGCAGTCCAGGCCCAGGAAGAAGGGCGCCACCGCCGAGACAACGAAGCGGCCGGTGACATTGGCAATGGCCATGAAGCCCGCCGCGCGCCCCGTGCAGCGCAAAACGACGGCAACGGTGATGCCGGGCCGGGCCGCCTGCGCTCTGCTCCACAGGCAGCTCCAGCGGGCGATTACCAGCAAGGCCGTGCTGCCCAGGCCCCGGGCTGGAGCCGCAGCGCTGAGCGGCGCGAAGGTAACGGCTGGACCGGCAACCGGTCTGGCTGGGAGAACCGCCGCGATCAGAATCGTGTAGCGACCGCGCCTCAACCGCAAGCCGCGCCGGCACCGGTCATTCAGGGCCGCAGTTGGAGCGATGGCCGGGCGGTCCGGACAGAAGATACCCGCCGGGTGGATCGGTCTGGATCAACCTGGCGTCAGGATCGCGATCGGACCTATCGTGATGCCGCCCGCACCGAAGACAGCCGCTGGCGTGATCGCAATCGGCAGGAATACCGGCGCGACACGGATCGGCGCGATAGTGATCGCCGCTGGGACAGCCGGGGTGATCGCACCCGCTACGGATACGACCAAAGCACTCGCCACTGGGATAACCGCTGGCGCGATAACCGGCGCTATGACTGGTATTCCTATCGCCGGACCTATCCCAGCACCTTCCGGATCGGGGTCTACTACTCGCCCTATCGGAATTACAGCTATCGCCGCCTGAACACCGGGTTCTTCCTCGACGCACTGTTCTTCTCGAACCGGTATTGGATCAACGATCCCTGGCAGTACCGCTTGCCCGAGGCTTACGGACCCTATCGCTGGATCCGGTATTACGACGATGCCCTGTTGGTAGACACCTACACCGGCGAAGTGGTGGACGCGATTTACAGCTTCTTCTGGTAGCGGCCCGAGAGTGGACGGACCGCACGGAGCCCCTGCCCGGCAACGGGTGGGGGCTCTCCTGCCTTAACGAATGAAGCGCACCATCCGCGCCATCGTGCCGTCACGATCAATGAACTGATGCTTGAGCGCGGCGAGCACGTGGAGCCCCAGCAGGACCAGCATGGCCGTGGCGGTCACTTCGTGAAGTTCATGGAACAGGCCAATAGTCGGCTTGTCGCCCCCCACTGGCAGCGCCGGAAAATCGAACAGGCCAAACATGCTGACCGGCTTGCCCTTGCCGAAGGCCGAGTGCAGGCCAAGCCCGGCCAGTGGCACGGCCAGCATCAGCACATAGAACAGCCCGTGGCTGACTTTGGCCAGCGACGCCTCCCAGGTTTTCAGCGTGTCGAGCGCCGGCGGTGGCGGGTTGAGCAGCCGCCAGCCGATCCGCACGAGCGTCAGCAACAACACCACTACCCCGGTCGCCTTATGGAAACCCATCATGATCAGCTTCTGATCGCGCGGCAGGTCTTCGGAAGTCCAGGCGCCGATGAAGTTGCCGATGATGAGAAGGGCGATCAGCCAGTGAAGGATGATTGCTCCGCGCGAATAGCGTGCTGCGCTGCTGGTTGTGCTCATGGAACAGCAAGTTGGCGCAAGCTGCGGTTAACCGCAAGCTTTTGCTTGCCCTGCCGCGCGGCACGGCGATAGGCACAGCTGCATGGACTACCCGCCCTGCCCCAACCCTGACAAAGCCGCGCTGATGCGCCTGGGCGCCCAGGTTCGCCGCCGGCTGGCAGCCGATCCGGCCGTCCACAAGGTCCCGGTCGACCGGGCAGAGATTTGGGCGCTGTCCGAATTCGTCAGCGCGGACGAGTGCGAGCAGTTGATCGCCATGGTGGATCGCACGGCAGAGCCTTCGTCCGTGCTAGACCATGGCTATGCCTCAGACACCTGGCGCACGTCCTATTCGGGCAATGTCGATCGCAACGATCCGATGGTGAAGATGATCGAACGGCGGATCGACGATCTGCTCGGCATTCCGTATCTTTTTGGCGAAACGATGCAGGGCCAGCGCTATGCGCCGGGCCAGGAATTCAAGGCGCACCAGGACTGGTTCTGGACCAAGGCGCCATACTGGAAGACTGAAGCCAAGCGCGGCGGGCAGCGTTCAATCACGGCGATGATTTACCTCAACGATGTTGAGGAGGGCGGGACGACCGACTTTCCGAGAATCGGCGTTTCGATCCCGCCGCAGCGCGGTGCGCTGATCGTCTGGAACAACAGCTGCCCGGATGGCGCGCTCAATCAGGATACGCTCCACGCCGGAACCCCGGTGATCAAGGGCACGAAGTACATCATCACCAAGTGGTATCGCACCCGCCAATGGGGCTGAGCCGCGCGCTTCTGCTGGCTGGGCTGACGTTCGGAGTGATTGCTCCGGCGGCGGCCCAATCCGTTTCCTCGGCCCCGGTGGCGAGCGCCAGACAGGACGAGGACGGGCGGCTGCTCGCCCTGTTGAATGCCTTTGCGCGGGCGCAGGAAGCACTCGATCCGCTTGGCGCGGTGGCGCGCGGCGACAATAGCAACCCGCAGCAACTGCAACGACTGTTCAGTGACGAACTTGCAGCCGCCCAGCGAGCCGAACTGCGGCGAGAACTGACGGCCCTCTCGCGGATCAATCGGGCGCAGTTAAGCCTGGAGCGGCAACTATCCTATGATGCCTTCCAGCAGCAGACCCGCGAGGCGCTGAGCTGGCTTGCACCGGATATCGTAGCGTTGACGGCCGTGCGCCCGCTCAACCACTTTGGCGGTCTGCACGAGGACTTCCCCGCATTGATCGGCCCGGGCGGCGCCCTGCCTTATCGCGACGAACGCGACTATCGCCGCAATCTGGCCCTGCTGCGCGCCTTCCCGGTGGTGCTGGACCGCGCGATCGCCCGCTTCCGCCAGGGCATGGCCAGCGATGTAGTCGAAACCCGGCTGACGACGGTCAACATGATCGATCAACTCGATGAGGTGCTCGCCCAGCCCGCAGAGGATTCGCTTTACGCCGCGCCGCTGGTCGAAATGCCCGATACCATCCCGGTGGCGCGGCAGGCGCTGATCCGGGCCGAATGGTTGAACGTCATCGGTCAGGACATCCTGCCCGCCTATGGCCGCCTGCGCCGGTTCCTGGCGGAAGATTATCTGCCGTCGGCCCGTTCAGAGCCGGGGCTTGCCGCGATGAAGGGCGGCACCGGGTTATACCGCCGGCTTATCCTGCGCCACACCACGCTCCCGCTTGAGCCCGATGCAATCCACGCCCTGGGCCTTGCGGAAGTGAAGCGAATCCAGACCCAAATGGAGGGCTTGAAGGCGCAGTTTGGCTTTAGCGGCACCCTACCCGCCTTCTTCAACCATATCCGCACTGACCCGCGCTTTCACCCCAGAACCGCCGCAGAACTGGCCGATGGTTATGCGCGCGTTGCCTGGACCGTCGAAAGTCAGCTGCCACGTTTCTTTGCGCGCCAGCCGATCGGGCGGATGAGCATAGCCCCCTACCCGGCCTATCGCGGCAAGTTTGAAGCCGGGGGATCCTATTCGCTGGGATCGGCCGATGGCCGCCGACCGGGTGTGTTCTATTTCAACACCTATGATCTGCCGAGCCGATTCCTGTCCGGTGTGTCCACGCTCTACCTGCACGAAGGCATTCCCGGCCACCACTTCCAGACCAGCCTCGCCCAGCAGGACCTAGCCCTCCCGGACTTCCAGCGTTTTGGTGACAACGCCGCTTTTGTTGAAGGCTGGGCGCTTTATGCCGAAACGCTGGGCTACGAGATGGGGCTCTATGCCGATCCCCTGCAGCATTGGGGCACGCTGGATGACGAGATGCTGCGGGCCATGCGGCTGGTCGTCGACACCGGGCTTCACGCCAAAGGCTGGAGCCGCAACCAGGCCGTGGTCTATATGCTGGCCAATTCAGGCATGGGTCGCAGCGATGCCGAGGCGGAGGTTGATCGCTATATCGCCAATCCCGCCCAGGCACTGAGTTACAAGATCGGCGGCCTGACCATTCAGCGACTGCGGCACGAAGCCGAAGCGGCACTCGGCCCGCGGTTTGACCTGAAAGATTTCCACGAGCAGATTCTGGGCAGCGGCGTTCTGCCCTTGTCTGTGCTGGAAACCAAAGTGCGGCGCTGGATTATCGCACAGCAGGCGCGCTGATCGGGTATCGGGAACAAGCCTTCCCACGAAGTGCTTTAATGGCAGTGACTTTCAGCAGCGGAGCCAGCCTTCGTGTACCGCAGCAGCACCCCGCGCCAGCGGACCGCTGCGGCCCTTGCCGCCGCAGTCCTCGTCGCGGGTCTAGGGGTGCTGCTGGTCCTGGGGCTGCAGGTGCGATTGCTTGCGCCCAAAGTCAGCAGCCTTGTCGCCATCTCGTTGCAACCGGCCCGGCCAGTTCAGACTGAATCCCCGCCCCGGCACCGCTTGCCCGCGCCACACGCTGCGCAGGCACCGACCAACCGGCTTGATCCGGCCAGTCCGGTTCTTGCAGCGCTGAACATAGCGCCCCCCGTCATCGCCGCCAGCAGTCCGGCTGCAGGAAGTGCCGCGCAAAGTGGTGCGGCGGACCGGGCCGGCGCTGGCAACGGCGCAGGCGGTGCCGGCAATGGCTCGGGCGGCGGCGGTGGCGTCGCGATTGAACCGCAACAAATCCGGGGGCGCCTGTCGGTCGATGATTTCCCGTTCGGTCTGATCGGCCCGGGCGAACGCGCTTCCGTGCGGCTCAGCTACGTGGTCGAAACCGATGGCCGGGTCACCACCTGCCGCATCGAACGCAGCAGTGGTTTCGCGCAGGTTGATGCCATGGCCTGCCGCCTGATCGAACAACGCTTCCGCTACCGCCCGGCACGCAATGCAGCCGGAGACCCGGTCAAGGCCGCGGTGGAAGAGACGCACACCTGGTTTCGGCGGCCTTAAGCCGCATAGCCTTTTTAGCCGAGCGCTTCGGCAATCAGCTTGCGGGTGTTGGCGATGCCATAAAGCGCAATGAAGCTGCCCATGCGGGGCCCTTGCGAAGAGCCGAGCAGCGTCTCGTAAAGGCACTTGAACCAATCACGCAGGGATTCGAACGCGAAGTGCGGATCCTTGCCGATTTCGTAAACCATGCTCTGCAATTCTTCTGCAGTGGCATCGTCACTGGTCGCGGCCAGTTCCTCGTCCAGCGCGGCCAGTGCCAGCGCCTCATTGGCTTCGGGCTTACGGCGGACCAGCGTCGGGGCCACGAAATCGCGATTGTAGGCCAGCGCATTGGTGACCAGCTTGTCCAGCTCAGGGTGTGCAGCCGGATCGGCATTCTCAACATAGTTGCCAAGGTAGGACCAGACCTGGTCCCGCGTCGCCTGAGCACCCAGCACCCCAACCAGATTGAGCAGCAGGCCATAGGTTACCGGCAACGTATCGCCAGCCCCCGCTGGAAGATTCCCCGCGACGGCGGGGGAGCTCGCACCGAGCAGGTGCCAGACCGGGTTGCCCAATTGCTGTTCAACCGGCTGGCTGGGCAGCTTTTCCCGGAACTGCCAGTATTCATCAACCGCGCGCGGGATGATCCCGGGGTGCAGGCTCTTGGCGCTCTTGGGATCGCGGAACAGGTAGAAGCCAAGGCTCTCTTCGCTGCCATAGGTCAGCCACTGATCGATCGTCAGGCCATTGCCCTTGGACTTGGAAATCTTCTCACCGTTCTCATCAAGGAACAGTTCGTAGATCATCCCTTCGGGCGGGCGTCCGCCAAGCGCGCGGGCAATCTTACCGCTTTCCCGCACAGAGTCGGTCAGGTCCTTGCCGCACATCTCATAGTCAACGCCCAGCGCGACCCAGCGCATGGCCCAATCGACCTTCCACTGCAGCTTGGCATTGCCGCCAAGGATGCAGCTTTCGATCATCTCGCCATGGTCTTCGAAGCGGACGATCCCGGCTGCGGCATCGACTACCTCAACCGGCACCTGCAAGACCTGCCCCGTCTTGGGGCTGACCGGCAGGACCGGCGAATAGGTCTGGCGCCGTTCCTCGCGCAGGGTCGGCAGCATGATGTCCATGATCGACTGCCAGCTGCGCAGCACACCGCGCAGGGCCTCATCAAACGCGCCCGTGTTGTAGCGATCACTGGCCGAGACGAATTCGTAATCGAAGCCGAACTGATCAAGGAAATCGCGCAGCATCGCATTGTTGTGATGCGCAAAGCTTTCATACTTGCCGAATGGATCGGGAATACGGGTCAGCGGATGGCCCAGATATGCCGTCAGCAGACCCTTGTTCTCGATATTGTCCGGCACCTTGCGCAGGCCGTCCATGTCGTCGCTGAACGCCACCAGCCGCGTGGGAGCGCCACCGGTCAGCGTCTCATAAGCGCGGCGGACCAGCGTGGTCCGCAGCACTTCCTGAAAGGTGCCAATATGCGGCAGGCCCGATGGGCCATAGCCGGTCTCAAACAAGACGGGGCTGCCGTCGGGTTTGCCCTCCGGAAACCGCTTCAACAGCTTGCGCGCTTCTTCAAAGGGCCAAGACTTGGATACGTTTGCAGCGGAAAGGAGAGCTTCGTCAGTCATGCGCGGCCTTTCGCCCCAAAGCGCCCGCGTTGCAAGGCGCGATTGCCCCTTGCAACGCGGGCATAGAGCGCGGAAAGCCCGTTCCAAAGGATGGAAGGGGCAACTATGCGAATTGCGGAATGGCTGGCTGCGGCCAGCGTGGTGCTGGCCGCACCGCTGGCGGCAAAAGACACTGGCGCAACGCTGTGGCGGGGCGGAACGATCATCACGATGGATGGTAATACCCCGGCCACGGCCGAAGCGGTGGTCGAACGCGATGGCAAGGTGCTGTTCGTCGGTTCCGAAGCAGCCGCCCGTGCCGCAGCCGGCAAGGATGCACAGCTGCGTGATCTGAAGGGCGCCACGCTGCTGCCCGGCTTTGTTGATGCCCATTCTCACTTCGCAATTGGCCTGCAAACTGCGGGCGGCCTGGATCTGGCCGATCCCGCCACGGGAAATACCGGCACGGTCGAACAGCTGCTCGCTGCGGTGAAGCGCTATGGCGCCACGGTGCCAAAGGGCGGCTGGGTCATCGTCTGGCGGTATGATGAGGCCCAACTGGCGGAGCGCCGCAATGTTACCCGCGCCGAACTCGATGGCATTTTACCGGACCGCAAGGTCGTGCTGCTGCACATCTCGCTGCATGGCCTGGTGGCCAACAGCCAGGCGCTGAAAGCGGCGAAGCTGAAAGACGGGATGAAGCCGCCCAAGGGCGGGGTCATGCCCAGCGATGCCAAGGGCAAGCTGACCGGACTGGTGTTCGAACAGGCGATGCTGCCGATCCGCTCGGCCATGCCCCAGCCCACCATTGATATGCAGCTCGCCGCGCTGGACGGAGTGCAGATGCGCTACGCCCGTGAAGGCTTCACCTGGGCGCAGGACGGCGCGACCAACCCGGTTGATCTGGCCTTCCTGATCTCGCCCGCCGCGCAGGCCAAGCTCAAGATCGACCTGGCCTTGCTGCCCTTCGCCATGACCGGGATCGAAGCCATGCTGGAAAACCCGGCCATGCAGCCCGGCATCCATTTTGGCCGGGTCAAGCTGCAGGGAATCAAGTTCACGCTTGATGGATCGCCGCAGGCTCGCACTGGCTTCTTCACCCGTGACTATGCGCTGGGCTCGCCCGATGGCCAGCACCCCTGGCACGGCCAGCCGGTGACGAGCGATGCCGTGTTTCAGGAACTGGCCCGCAAGGTCCACGAACGCGGCTGGCAGATCTTCGTCCATGCCAACGGCGATGCCGCGATCGATATGGCGATCCGGGGGTTTGACGCTTTGGGGATCAAGGCAGCCGACAATCGGCGCCCGATCGTGATCCATTCCCAGTTCATGCGGCCCGATCAGATCCCAGCCTATGCCCGGATCGGTGTGGGGCCAGCATACTTCTCCAATCACACGTTCTATTTCGCCGATACGCACCGCCGGAACTTCCCGAACGAAGTGGTGGATTTCATCAGCCCCTTCACCGCCAGCCGGGCCGCCGGGCTGATCCCGTCAAACCATTCGGACTATCCGGTGACTCCGCTCGACACCCGGGCGCAGCTTTGGAGCGCGATGGCGCGCACTTCGCGCACCGGCGTAGTCAGCGGCACGGCTGAGCGCGAGGATGCTTATCGGGCGCTGGAGGCACTGACCACTGGCCCGGCCTGGCAAGTGTTTGAGGAAGACCATCGCGGCCGAATCAAGCCGGGCCTGCTGGCAGATTTCGTGGTGCTCGATCGCAATCCGCTGATCACCCCGGTCGATGAAATTCGGGCGATCCGGGTGCTCGAAACGATCAAGGAAGGCGAGACGATCTGGCGGGCTGACTAGCCCTCACGCAGGATGATTTCCGCGCCCGGTTTGTGGGCGCGGATCTCTTCCTCGGTAAGTCCGCAGATTTCATGCGGGAAGACCAGCCATTCCTCGGTCTCGTGGACATAGAAATCCGGTTGCAACGTCGTCTGGTTGCGGCTGGGCTTATAGTAAGCCGTCGCCACTTTGACCGTCTCGGGCATATTGTGGCGGCAGCGCAGCTTCAATTCGCGCAGGAACGCCTCGACCGAGCGGCCGGTATCGAACACGTCATCGATCACCAGCAAGCGGTCCTGGGGGTTCAGGACGTCGATCAGGTAGCCCAGGGCATAGACCCGCACTTCCTTGTCCTGCTGGTCGATGCCGGAATAGCTGGCGGTGCGAACCGCAATGTGATCGGTTTCGACCCCGCGATAGGCCAGCAGTTCCTGCACCGCGATCCCCACCGGCGCCCCGCCGCGCCAGATGCCGACAATGTGCGTCGGGACAAAGCCGGAATCGAGCACCTTGTTAGCCAGGGCGAAACTGTCTTCCAGCAGCCGATCCGCCGTCAGGTAAACCTTATCGGCCACCGGCCACCTCCGCGATTTCAGCCAGGTGCTGGATCTGGTCAGCCATTGGCAGGAACGAGCCGGTAAAGCTGTTTTCCGCCAGCCGCACGATCTCTGCGTCCGTCAGGTCCAGCGCATCGGCAATGGCATAGAAGTTGTCATTGATATAACCGCCGAAATAGGCCGGATCGTCTGAATTGACGGTCACCTTCAGCCCCAGATCGAGCATGCGCCGCACCCCGCTTTCACCGATGTTCTTGATTACGCAAAGGCGCAGGTTGGATAGCGGGCAGACCGTCAGCGTCAGCCCTTCCTCCGCAATCCGGCTGACCAGCGCAGCATCTTCCAGCGCGCGATTGCCGTGGTCGATCCGCTCTACCTGCAAAAGGTCCAGTGCCTCATAAACATATTCCGGCGGGCCCTCTTCCCCCGCATGGGCCGTGACGTGCAGCCCCAGTTCGCGCGCCTTGGCAAAGACCCGTTGGAACTTGGCTGGCGGGTGCCCGACCTCGGACGAATCCAGCCCGACGCCATGCAGCCGTTCAAGATGTGGCATGGCCTGATCCAGTGTCGCAAAGGCCTCCTCCTCGCTCAGGTGGCGCAGGAAGCACATGATCAGACGATAGCTGATGCCTAGCTGCATCTCGCCGTCCTTTAGGGCGCGCTCGATCCCGTTCAGCACCGTTTCAAACGCGACGCCGCGCTCCGTATGGCCCTGCGGATCAAAGAATATCTCAACGTGGCGCACAGTGTCTTCGGCCGCACGTTCCAGATAGGCCCAGGTCAGGTCATAGAAATCCTGCTCGGTCAGCAGTACCGACATTCCCTGATAATAGATGTCGAGAAAGTCCTGCAGATTGGAGAAAGAATAGGCCGCCCGCACCGCTTCGACGGAAGCGAACGGGATCGATACCGCGTTGCGCTGCGCCAGGGCGAACAGCAGTTCCGGCTCTAGCGAACCTTCGATGTGGAGGTGGAGTTCGGCCTTGGGCAGGCGGGCGATCAGGGCGTTGCGCGATGGATTCGACATATCCGACGCTTAACGGGCACGGCTGCCCGGTCAACAGCTTGCCCTCCGTTCCAGTTCCGTTCTATCGCTGAGAGGTGACTGCCGCCCTGCCCCTCCCCGCGATTCACGCGAGCCATTCCGGCTGCTGGCTGCGCGATGGCCATGGCAGCACCCGCACCACCGGCAAGGGCGAGGCAATCATTGCCGCCGCCGATACGCCGCTGCTGATGCTGAACGCCCCGCTGGTCGCGACGCGACTGGGCTATCCCGACCTGTCGGGGCTCGACTTGCTGGAGCTGTTTGCTTTCATCCATCCAGCCCGGTTCATGGTGCCAACGGCCAAGGGCCTCGCCCATGTGCTGGACCTGCCCGAGCCAGTTGGCGACGATGCCGTCCCCGCGCTGCTTCAGGTTGCCGCCGAAGCCTTGCTCGCCACTTGTGCCGATCCGGCCTGGCCCGAGCGCGAAGGCGCGTGGTCGGCGCTCCAGAACCTGACCCGGCTCCGCTGGCCCTGGGCGCCGCTGTTGACCGCGCGCCTGGCCGCGCCATCGAAGGCCGAACGCTGGTTGTTTGCTCGCCTGCCTGAATGGGAAGAAGTGCCCGAGCGGCCGCAGCCTGCGCAGGTCGCCCTGCCGCCCGAGGCCATCACGCAACGACTCGGCCAGCTAACCGGCAGCGGCGCCGAAGCCCGCCCGGCGCAAGTTTCCTATGCCAGTGAAGCCGGTGAAGTCTTTGCCCCGCGCCGCCGCGAAGGGCTGCCGCATGTGCTGTTGGCGCAAGCCGGCACCGGGATTGGCAAGACACTGGGCTACCTCGCGCCAGCCTCACTGTGGGCCGAACAATCCGGCGGAACAGTCTGGGTATCGACCTATACCAAGGCGCTGCAACGCCAGCTCCGCCGCGAAAGCCGGCGCGCCTGGCCAAGCGAACGCGGGAACGGCACTCAGCCTGTTGTGGTTCGCAAGGGGCGCGAAAATTACCTTTGTTTACTCAATCTTGAAGATGCTTTGCAAGGTGGTTTCGCAGGTCGCGCAGCGATCATGGCCCAACTGGTGGCGCGGTGGGCAGCCTATAGCCAGGACGGCGATATGATCGGCGGGGACTTGCCGGGCTGGCTTGGCACGCTGTTCCGCCAGCGCGGGATCAAGGCCTTAACCGACCAGCGCGGCGAATGTGTTTATGCCGGCTGCCCGCATTACCGCAAATGCTTCATCGAACGATCGGCCCGTGCTTCGGCCCAGGCTGATCTGGTGATCGCCAACCATGCCCTGGTCATGGTCAATGCGGCGCGGGATCGGGACCAGGCCCAGCGGCCCACCCGGTTGGTCTTCGATGAAGGCCATCACGTCTTCGAAGCGGCAGACTCCACCTTTGCCGCAGCCTTGACTGGTGCCGAAACGATTGAACTGCGCCGCTGGGTAATTGGCCCGGAACGCGGCTCGAAAGGCCGCCGCCGCGGCCTGTCGGCGAGGCTGGCCGATATCGCCAGCTACGATGAGGCCGGCGGCAAGGCCATCGCCGCCGCGCGTCATGCCGCTGAAGCCCTCCCCGGCGATGGCTGGCTGCAACGCCTGGTTGAGAACGCGCCGTCCGGCCCGCTGGAAGAGTTGTTCGCCGCAGTTCGCGGCACGGTCTACGCCCGCGATGAAAGCGGCGACCAGGAAGCTGGTTACGGGCTGGAAACCGAAGCTGCACAGTTCGAAGGCGCCTTCGTCGAGCGCGCCCAGGCCGCGCAAGAGGCGCTGGCCGAACTGCGGGTGCCGCTGGTGCGGCTGGGCGTGCGACTGGAAGCAATTCTGGCAGAACCGCCTGATTGGCTGGACGGTGCTGGCCGCGCCCGGATTGAAGGCGCACGCCATTCGCTGGGCTGGCGGATTGACTTGCTGTCCGCTTGGGAAGCCCTGCTGCACCGCCTCGGCGGCCCGGCCGATCCGGAATTCGTCGACTGGCTGGCAGTCGATCGAAGCGAGGCGCGCGAGTTTGACATTGGCATCCACCGCCGCTGGCTGGACCCGATGAAGCCCTTTGCCCGCACCGTCTTGGAAGGTGCGCACGGGGTCATGATTACCTCTGCAACCCTGCGAGACGGGGCTAGCTGGGATACTGCAATCACCCGCAGCGGGGCCGGCGTGCTGGAAGTTGCCCCGCGCCTGTCCAGCTTTGACAGCCCGTTCGACTATGCCGATCAGGCCGAAGTGCTGATCGTGACAGATGTACCCAAGGGCGATGTCGCAGCCCTGGCTGGGGCCTATGGCCGCCTGATCGAGGCGTCCGGCGGTGGAGTGCTGGGGCTCTTTACCGCAATTCGGCGGCTGCGCGCGGTCTATGGCCGAATTGCCGACCGACTCGCCCGAACGGGGCTGCCACTTTATGCCCAGCACGTTGATCCGATCGACACAGGCACCTTGGTCGATATCTTCCGCGATGATCCGCGCGCCTCGCTGCTTGGCACCGATGCGCTGCGTGACGGGGTCGATGTGCCTGGCCACTCACTCCGGCTGGTGGTGATGGAACAGGTGCCCTGGCCCAAGCCTTCGATCCTCCACCGGGCCCGGCGATTGGCCGGGGGCGGTTCGGCTTATGATGACCAGATCATCCGCGCCCGGCTGGCTCAGGCCTTTGGCCGCCTGATCCGCAGCAAGGATGATCGCGGGCACTTTGTCGTGTTGTCGTCAGCATTTCCTTCGCGCCTGCTCTCCGCCTTTCCAGCCGGCACACCAATCGTGCGGGTAACTTTAGACGAGGCTTTACAACGCGTCAGCGCCGGTGTCTCTGACACCGTCGTCCATAGCAAGAGCCCCGCGTGAAACTCCTCGGCCTGTTCCGCCATGCAAAATCCGACTGGGGCGATCCCCGGGCCCGCGATTTCGATCGCCCGCTTAATGCACGCGGCCGAGCTGGCGCAGAAATCATGGGACGTCACATTCGCGATCAGGGTCTTGGCTGGAATCGAGTGATCTCTTCCCCAGCAGTCCGCTGCACCGAAACGATCGAATTGGCCTGCCATGCCGCCGGCCAGCCGGTGAAGGTCATGTGGGATCGCCGGATCTATCTGGCCAGCAGCGTCACCCTGGCAGACGTGCTGCGCGAGCAGGAAGGCGATCCCGCCGCGATCCTGATGGTCGGGCACAACCCGGGGCTGGAAGACCTGATTTTCGACCTGGTGCCCGATGATGGCCAAAGCCCCTTGCGCGATGCGGTGGAGGAAAAGTTCCCGACCGCCGCTTATGCCGTGCTGGAACTCGATATCGACCGCTGGTCGGATCTGCATGACCGCTGCGCCCGGCTGGTAGACCTGACCCGGCCGCGCGATCTTGACCCGGCATTGGGGCCGGTCGTCTAGGTCTGCTCAAGCGCATAAAGTTGCGCACCTAATTTTCCGCGGCTTCCCCCACTCGACAGCGCCCCGCCCTCTGCTATGAGCCGGTTAACCGTTCGATTAAGCTACCGGAGATTGCCGCCCATGTCGCTGCCCGCCCCGTTTGACCGCATGCGCCTGCCCGTTATCGGCTCCCCGCTATTTATCGTTTCGGGACCGGAACTGGTGATTGCCCAGTGCAAGGCCGGGATCGTGGGCAGCTTTCCCGCGCTGAACGCCCGCCCTTCTGGCGTGCTGGATGAATGGCTGCACCAGATCACTGAAGAGCTGGCGGCGCACAATCGCGACAATCCCGATCGCCCAGCCGCGCCCTATGCCGTCAATCAGATCGTCCACAAGACCAATAACCGGCTTGAGGAAGATATTGAGGTCTGCGCCAAGTGGCAGGTGCCGCTGACCATTACCTCGCTCGGCGCGCGCGAAGATCTTAATAACGCCGTCCACGCCTGGGGCGGGATCGTGATGCACGATGTGATCAACGATCGCTTCGCCCGCAAGGCGATTGAAAAGGGCGCCGATGGCCTGATCCCCGTCGCCGCCGGCGCAGGTGGCCATGCTGGCACGCTCTCGCCATTCGCGCTGATGCAGGAAATTCGCGAATGGTTTGATGGGCTCGTCGCGCTCTCAGGCTCGATCGCCTGCGGCCACTCGATCCTCGCCGCGCAGGCCATGGGCGCCGATTTCGCCTATATCGGCACGCCGTGGATCGCGACCAAGGAAGCCAATGCAGTCGACGGCTACAAGGACAGCATCGTCGCCAGCAAGGCAGAAGACATCGTCTATTCCAACCTCTTCACCGGGGTGCATGGAAACTACCTGCGGCCTTCGATTGTCGCAGCTGGTCTTGATCCCGAGAATCTCCCGGAAAGCGATCCGAGCAAGATGAACTTCGGTTCGGGCGGCAATACCGACGCCAAGGCCTGGAAGGATATCTGGGGTTCTGGCCAGGGAATCAACGCGGTCAAGGCCGTTGAGACCGTCGCTGAACGCGTCGACCGCCTGGAAGCAGAATATAACCGCGCCCGCACGGAACTGGCCGCCAAGGCCCGGATGGCACTGGCCTGATCGCTTATGGCCCGCTGACTTCGGTCGCGGGCCATAGCTCGTCAACCAAGGCATCCAGCTCCGTAAAGTCGGCCCCCGCACCCAGCGGGTCTTTCCGGCTCAGCAATAACCGGCGCCGTTGATCCAGCAACCGCCGGCGTAAGGCGCGTTGCAGCAGTTCCAACCGCGCCAATGCATCGCTCACCGCACCATGAGGCGATGCCCCCCGGCTGCGTGACCAGCCGGCCTCAATCTGTCCGACGCGCTCACTCACCAACTCGTTATAAGTCCGGTGCGGCCCGCGGTGCAGCGGCAGCCCGATTTCGACAGCTGACCGGTCCGTAGCTGGGAGCAGCAGGCCATTACGCCGGAAATCATCGAACCGCAGCCGCTCACGCCCCACAGCACGAAACAGCTGGGCCGTGCCATCCTGCCGCAGCAGCTGCCTTGGCAACAGGTTGTGGCGTTGCAAGGCCGGATCGAAGCCCTGCTGATGGCGGAGATTGACGGCGCGAAACGGCAACCATTCCCGATCACCGTCACTCAGCCTGGTCATTCCCTGCTGCCGAGGTCGCTGACGAGGATGCGGATCTGGGCGCCGTCACGCACCGGTACCGCCAAAATATGCTCCCCTGCTGGTCCCGTGAAATCGCGTTCCGCCGTTAGCGGGCCATAGTGAACAAGTTCGTGGATCAGCCGCACAGCCAGACGGGCCATCGCAGCGGACGGCAGGCGCTTGTCCGGTTCAAAGCGCAACTCCTGCCCAGTCAACAGCTGGAGCCCGCGCGATACCATCGCACCATTACGTTCACGCTCAAGGGCCGTAAGGACAAGGCCGGGAAATGCGCCGCCCGCAAGCCACTCTCCCACCGATCGGCGGAACAGGTCTGGTGCGACCCAGGCAGCGGCCGGAGTCCAGACCACGGCTTGCACACCAGGTAATTTGGCCAGCCGCGCGCCCAGTGCAGCGATAGACCGCAGCACAGGCAGCAGCCCTGCGCTACCCGCCAAATGGGGCCCCGGGGCCAGAGCGATCACTTCACCCGCAGGCATAGACCGCAGGCCAACGGGCACCCCGGCCGGCGGCTGGGGCTCATCCGCCGCAGGGACCAAGCCGGTGCAATCAAATGTCAGGCCATTAGACAGCAGTTCTGCCCAATCCGCAGCGGGCGGGCGATGGGAAATTGTGAATGCAGCACCGGCGGGCTCTTCAATCTGGCTGGCGAGCGAATCCAGCGCGGCGATATCGGGCCGAGTTCCGGGCGCAAATATCAGGCACAACCGGGGTGCCTGTTCATTGGCCTGATTGTCCCGCTGCTCGTCGATCGTCCGATCCCCCAATATCTGAAATATCTGGCATTTTTCGCTGCGACTAGTCGAGTCCTTACGGGCCAGTTAGCTCGGAATTGGAGCTATTTTGCTGGCGCAGTGGGTAAGTCCCTTCAAAAAACCCCGCTTGAAATACCCTCAGCAAGCGCTGCGCCGAGTTCACCGGCCGCTGCCAAGGCATGCGCCGGGACCGTTTTGGGGGCCAGGATCGCTTCGGGGCTTTGTGCCGCCAGATTGACGATCATCGGCTCTGCCACCCGCCGCAACCGCCAGCCGGTGACGATCCGGTCAAGCTGCGCCTGAGCCCCGTGACCATCACTGCCGGCGGTAATGATCGTGGCATAGGACCGTCCCGCGACTTGTCCCAGCAGTGGGTAATAGGTGCGGTCGAACAACTCCTTCATCGCCCCGCTCATCGTTCCCAGGTTTTCCGGGCAGACAAACAGGTACCCGCCCGCTGCCAGCAGATCTTCCGCCTGCGCCTCGTCAGCGGGCAGCAGTAAAGCGCCGCCCTGCGCCGCCGCATGGGCTGCTTCGGCTAGGGCGCGTGCTGCGCCTGTTCGACTGTGCCAGATAATTGCGAGCATGGCGGCGATCATGGCGCAGTGCTGCGTCCCTGCAAAGCCGTGAAAAGCCACAGTGCCCCCCTTCTCAGCGGTCGCAGGTTCAGCTAGCCGGAAATGCATGGCTTCTGCCCCACCTTCCATTCTTGGTATCGAACGTTCAATCACCGGCCGGGTCTGGCGCTGGCGCGGGGGCAATATGGACCTGTCATCGAGCCCGGCGTCGCTAGATCACGATCTGGTAACACAGCTGCTGCTCGCGCGCGGCGTGCCGCACGACGATGTTGAGCGGCACCGTAACCCCTCTCTGCGAGCGTTCCTGCCCGATCCTTCGGCCTTCCGTGACATGGACGTTGCGGCCGAGCGTCTGGCCCGCGCCGTGCTGACCAATGAGACGCTTACGGTTTACGGGGATTATGACGTCGATGGCGCAACCAGCGCCGCCTTGCTGATCCGTCTGCTACGGATGCTCGGCCACTCGGCGCGCTATTACATCCCTGACCGGCTGCTTGAAGGCTATGGCCCTTCGGGCGAGGCGCTGGTCCGGCTTGGGGCCGAAGGTTCACGCCTGATCGTCACGGTCGATTGCGGTGCCATGGCCTATGAGGCGCTGGAGATGGCGCACAAGGCAGGGATCGAAGTGATCGTAGTTGATCACCACAAATGCTCGGCCGTGCTGCCGCTCGCGGCGGCGCTGGTGAACCCCAACCGGCTTGATGAAGATGATCTTGCCGCTTCCCACGGGCACTTGGCGGCGGTTGGCGTTGCCTTCCTGCTCGCCGTGGCGACGGTGCGCCTGCTGCGTGAGCGTGGCTACTTTGCGGATCGGCCCGAGCCGGACCTGTTTGCGCTGCTCGATCTCGTTGCGCTTGGCACCGTTGCCGATGTCGCGGCGCTCCACGGGCTCAATCGCGCGATGGTCGCTCAGGGACTGAAGGTGATGGCGCGGCGCGACAATATCGGCATGGCTGCGCTGATCGATGCCAGCCGCCTGACCCGCGCGCCAACCTGCAGCGACTTGGGCTTTGCACTGGGTCCGCGGATTAATGCTGGCGGCCGGGTGGGCGAGGCGACCCTTGGGGTACGTTTGCTAACCACCGAAGACCCCGAAGAGGCGCGCGCCATTTCGGCCCAGCTTTCACAGCTCAACGAAGACCGCCGCGCGATCGAGGCCGCAGTGCAGGAAGCGGCCGAAGCCCAGCTGGAAGCCCAGCACAACCGCGCCGTGGTGCTGCTGGCCGGCGCTGGCTGGCATCCGGGCGTGATCGGAATCGTGGCCGGACGGATCAAGGAAAAGTCTGGCCGGCCGGCAATCGTCATCGCCCTTGATGCAGATGAGCATGGCAATGGCAAAGGTTCTGGCCGGT
Organism: uncultured Novosphingobium sp.; assembly: GCA_964572445.1. Lineage (GTDB taxonomy): Bacteria > Pseudomonadota > Alphaproteobacteria > Sphingomonadales > Sphingomonadaceae > Novosphingobium. The sequence continues at coordinate 18,391 of CAZNFV010000015.1, forward strand.
CGATTGCCGGGGTGGACCTGGGCGCGGCAATCATCGCCGCACGCGAAGCTGGCTTGCTAATCGCTGGTGGTGGTCACGCTATGGCGGCCGGCCTAACCGTCGCCCCCGATCGTCTGAGCGCACTCGCTGATTTCCTGGACGAGCGTCTTGGTGCGGCGATCACAGCCGCACAGGCCGGACAATCGCTGGCGCTTGATCTGGCCGTCGCGCCGGGCGGGCTGGTTCCGCCGCTGGTTGAAACCCTGGAGAGTGCGGGCCCCTATGGCATGGGGTGGCCGGGGCCACGCCTGGCGGTCGGCCCGCTGCGGCTGATCAAGGCTGACCTTGTTGGTAAAGACCACGTTCGCCTGATCGTGCGCGGCGATGATGGCGCCAGTTTCAAGGCTGTCGCCTTCCGTCAGGCTGAAACTGAGCTGGGCCAAGCTTTGCTCAATCGCGCGCAGGGGCGGCGATTCTGGCTCGCTGGCCGGGCAAAGATCGACGATTGGGGCAACCGGCCCGCGGCAGAACTCCATATCGAAGACGCCGCCTGGGCCGATTGAAATATTCTTGCAAATACCCGCTTGACCCTCTCCCCTCGCTTGCCTAAACGCCCGGCCTGCCTGACGGCCTCAAGCCGGTTTGGCCCCTTCGTCTAGCGGTCTAGGACGCGGCCCTTTCACGGCTGAAACACGGGTTCGATTCCCGTAGGGGTCACCATCACTATCCGGCACCCTGCCGGCAAGTGTCGGCGCAAAGAGGCTGCTGGCATGATTTGCCTGGACAGACTAATCACCCAATCCGCATGACCGGCAAGCGCACCCTTCCAATCGCAGGATTGTCCCTTGCCGCGCTTGCTGCGCTGGGCTTGGCCGTAGCCGGCGTCGATCTGTGGCTGATCCTTGCGGTCACATTGGTCTGGGGCGGTTCACTCTGGCTGACCATGCCAGAACCCGAGATCACCGAAGCGCGCGTCGACAAGGCTGAGGTTACCCGCGACGCCGTGCGCGAGGCAATCGAATCCCTTGGCCCGCCGCTGCTGGTGCTGGAAGGCACGCGGATCGTCATGGCCAATGCCGCCGCGCGCGCCGCACTCGGCGCCCACGTTCAGGGGCAGGACGCGCGAATCGGCTTGCGCCACCCGGATGCCATGCGGCTGATGGACATGGCCGATGGCGATAGCGTGACCATCACCGGCTTTACCGGCAGCCGCAGCCTGTGGCAGCTGACCCGCCGCCAGATCGATAAGCAGCGCTGGCTGATCGAACTGGCAGACCGCACCACTGAAGCCGACGTCAGCCGCGCCCATACCGATTTCGTCGCCAATGCCAGTCACGAACTGCGCACGCCGCTGGCGGCGATCATCGGTTATGTCGAAACGCTTGAAGATGGCGGTCCGGCTGTCGATGCCGAGGCCGAGAAGCGGTTCCTGGGGATCGTGCTGCGTGAAGCCCGCCGGATGCTCTCGCTGGTCGAAGACCTGCTGTCGCTGAGCCACGCCGAAGCCGAAAAGCACGATCATCCGACCGAACCGATTGACCTTGGCAAGCTTGCCGCCCGCGTTGTGGGTGAAGTAGCCTCGCTGCGCGGCAAGGAACGGGTCCAGTTGAGCGCTGCAGCTGAAGGCGCGCTGGTCGCCGGCGAATCGGCCCAGCTTGAACAGCTGCTGCGCAACCTGATCGACAATGCGCTTAAGTATGGCGGAGACGATTCGCCGGTCGAAGTGGGGGTGACTACCACCCGCCCCGGAACGATCGAACTGTGTGTGGCCGATCATGGACCCGGTATCGCGCCCGAACACCTGCCGCATCTGACCCGGCGGTTTTATCGCACCGATCCGGGCCGCAGCCGGGCTTCGGGCGGAACGGGCCTGGGCCTGGCGATCGTCAAACACATCGTTGAACGTCACCAGGGCCAGATCGACATCACGAGTGAGCTTGGCCAGGGCACCCGCGTGACCGTCGCGCTCCCCGCAGCCGACAAAACAGTACTGTCATAAACCTGTCATGGAACTGCGCCAGAGCGGCTGCAAGTGAACCACGAGGGGCTATCCGCCATGACCAAGACCAAGCTGCTTATCGTTGCCGCCACCGCCACTCTGCTGGCCTCATGCGGCACCCAATCGACCTCGCGCGACCAGATTCGCGCCGTCGGTTCGTCGACCGTTTATCCCTTTGCCAAGGCGATTTCAGATTCGCTCGCCAAGTCGAACACCGAAATCAAATCGCCGATCATCGAATCGACCGGCACGGGTGCTGGCATGAAGCTGTTCTGCGCCGGTGTCGGCGTACAGCATCCTGACATCGTCAATGCTTCGCGCCGGATGAAGAAGTCCGAGTTTGAGGACTGCCAGAAGAACGGCGTGAAGGACATCATCGAAGTCCAGGTCGGCCTTGACGGGATTGCCTTCGCCGAAGCCAAGGATGGACAGTCGATCCCCCTCACCCAGGCAGATGTCTACAAGGCGCTTGCCGCCAATCCATTTGGCAAGCCCAACACTGCCAAGACCTGGGCCGATGTGAATCCGGCCCTGCCGGCGACGCCGATCCTGGTTTATGGCCCGCCTTCCACCTCCGGCACGCGCGACGCGCTGAAGGAACTGGTGCTGATGAAGGGTTGCGACACCGATCCCGCAATGAAGGCGCTGAAGGAAAGCAACAAGGAGCAGCACGAAAAGATCTGCACCGAAGTGCGGAATGACGGCGCCTATGTCGATGCGGGTGAGAACGACAACCTGATCGTCCAGAAGCTGGAAGCCAATCCCAAGGCGCTTGGCGTGTTCGGGTTCTCCTACCTCGAAGAGAACGCCGACAAACTGAAGGGCTCCACCATGAACGGCGTCACCCCAACCTATGCCTCGATCGCTGATTTCAGCTACCCGGGTGCCCGCCCACTTTACATCTACGTCAAGTCGGCGCACGTGAGCGCGATCAAGGGGCTTAAGGAATTCCTCGGCGAATGGGCCAAGAACTGGAGCAAGGGCGGTCTGCTCGCGCGTCAGGGAATGGTTGTCGCTCCCGATGACATCCAGGCCAAGAACGCCAAGGTGGTCAGCGATCTGACCGTCATGGACGCAAGCGGCCTCAAGTAAGCTAAGCGCAAACAGGGATCAGTAAGAACGATGTCGCCAGCCATTCCTCTCCTGCTCGCCCTCGGGCTGGGTCTGGTTGCATGGCTGGCGGCGCGTTCAAAAGCCTGGGCCTTCAAGCGCGCAGCAGCGCCGGGAACGCGCGCGCCGCTGCATTCGCTGCCGAACTATCATGGCTGGTACGTTGCCCTGTGGACGGTGATTCCGGCCGCGGTCTTCGCGATTGCCTGGAACGGCATTAGCCCCGGGTTGATCCTTGCACAGGTCACGACCCACCCGGCTGCCGCCAGCCTCCCGGCTTTCGGGATCGAACGCGATTCAATTCTGGCCGAAGCCTATGCTGTCGCAGCCGGCACGGCCTTCGGCGCATTCAATCCTGCGGCCAACACACTGGTGGCACCATTCCGTGATGCCCTGAACTTCTATGGCACGATCGGCATTGTCGTGACCCTGCTGCTGGGCTTTGCTGGCGGAGCGTTTGCCTTCCTCAAGCTCCGCGCCGATTTCACGGCTCGCACCCGCGTGGAACGCGCGGTGATGATTGGCCTGCTGATGGCATCACTGGTCGCGATCCTGACCACATTTGGGATCGTTGCCTCGTTGCTGTTCGAGACGATCCGGTTCTTCGGTTTCGTCAATCCGCTCGATTTCCTGTTTGGCACCCATTGGGGACCAGACCCGATGGCGACCCCTGGCGTCAATATCGGCGCCGATTACGGTGCCTTGCCGCTGTTCTGGGGCACGATCTTCATTGGCGCGATCATCGCCATGCTGGTCGCGATCCCGCTTGGTCTGATGAGCGCGATTTACCTGACGCAATATGCCTCGGCCACAGTCCGCAAATGGATGAAGCCGCTGCTTGAAATTCTCGCCGGGGTGCCGACCGTCGTTTACGGCTATTTTGCGGCGCTAACGGTGGCTCCGCTGGTGCGCGATGCGGCCCAGGCCGCCGGCATCGCCAGCGCCTCCAGCGAAAGCGGGATGGCTGCGGGCCTGGTCATGGGGATCATGATCATTCCCTTCGTCTCCTCGATGGC
>CAZNFV010000016.1:0-21788 GCA_964572445.1 uncultured Novosphingobium sp.
CGCGGTTTCAGCCATGAACTTGACCCCGCAAAAGGCGATGACATCGGCATCGGTCTGCGCCGCTTTCCGGGACAGCTCCAGGCTATCGCCCACAAAGTCCGCCAGATCCTGAATTTCCGGCTTCTGATAGTAATGCGCCAGGATCACCGCATTGCGGTCCTTGCGCAGGCGCTCGATCTCGGCGCGGACGTCGATTCCGGAAAGATTGGTCGGCTGGGCGGTCATCGGGTGTCCCTTCGCGAAGTGTCCCCCAGATGGCCTTTCAGCGCGGCCTAATCAAGGCATGGCGTTATGGCATATAGGCATGCATCGGTCGCGCCGCGCCGGGATAGCCCGCCATGATCTGCCGGGTCAGATCGATGCCCCAGTCGGTATAGGCCAGGTATTCCCCCAGCGCGAGCGAACCCACGGCGGCCAGCAGGGCCACGGACCAGGCCGGATGGACGTTCCCGAGGTGACGCTTGTCACGGACCATTCCGGCCAGAATGAACAGCAGCCCGACCAGGTTGGTGATCTCCCAGGCCCAGGCGCCGAACAGCGGTGTGGGCAGAATTCGCCCGAGACCCGGCCCCAGAATCGTCGCCATGCCGCCCAGCATCAGCCGCCGATGCCAGTCGGTCCGTCGCCGCATAGCCACCGCGCCTAGCGAAAGTGCGGCGAAGGTCAGCAGGCTGAGCGGATTGCTGATCATGAATTCATTGGCATCGAAAAAGAATGGCCCACCGGTGCGGCGCAGCGATGTGACAGTGATTGCCACGCCCATCGCCACCATCAGCGGGATCCACAGCACTGACAGCCAGCCAAGCCGCTTATGCAGCGTGAAGTTGCCGGTCGCCGCCAGCGCCGACTGGCTCAGCAACAGCGCGACCCAGCCGAAGAATACCAAGCCATGGACATGATAGACCCACGGCACGGCAAAGCTGGATCGGCCCAGCGCCAGGTTCAGGCTGAACCCGGTCACGATTACGAGCCCCATCAGCAGGGCCATTTTGAAGAAGAATCGTTCTTCGGTCCCGGCGCGATTTACGCTGGCAGTAAATGTGGTAGCCATGGAATTCTCCCCTCCACTTGGCGCGACCACCCCGCGGGGAGACTGCCATGAATAAGGGAAATCCCCAAGAAACTATTGCGACGAAGGTTGGTCGCCTTCGAACCGAACGACCACTGTCGCTTGCGGATGCCCGCTGACTTGCAGCGGAGTCGACAGGTTCTGGCGCACCGCATCCTTGGCGGCGGCGCGGGCCAGGTTCATCAGCACCGGATTGGCCGCCTGCTGGACCGCCTGCTGCTCGGCCAACCGGGTATTGTCGCGCGTCAGCTGCCCTTGCGCCTCGCGGGTGATCCATACCCCTTCGCGCAGATACTGGGCGCGGCCTTCGTCCAGATTGGGGCGCGAGACGGTCAGTTGCGGAAGGGTGACCGTCAGCCGCTGCGCTTGTTCATCCCAATCCATGCTGGCCCGGGTCATTTTTGAGAGGTCGAGCGTGTAGTCCACCCGCGCCGGGATTACTGCGATCTGGCGGCTTTTGAGCATTCCCAGCAGCCGCGCGTCATCGGCGGCCACCACCGGGGCCAGCTGCGCGGAAAACACCGTCAGCCGGTTGGCTTTCTCAAAGGCCGCCAGGCTGGTCGCCAGCGGATCGCCATAGGGTGAAGGGGCAAAGGCACGCCACAGCAGCCAGGCGCCGAGTGCAAGGTTGGCCAGGATCAGGCCCAGTGATAACCGGGCCAGGTCGTTCCGAGGCCGTTCTGTCAGCTTGCCATCCGCCATGTCTCATCCTCGCAGGCTACCCGCCCCTGCCGCTCAAGATCGATCAGGTGCGCCAGAACCGAGCGGCCTGCTGCGCCCGTCAGGCGCGGGTCAAGCCCCTTGTACATCGCCTCAACCATCGCTGGGATCTGGTGCGCACCCGTACCCAGCAGCCGCAAAATCTGCGCCTCGCGGCTGCGGCGATGGCCCAGCATCCCGCGCACCAGCTGGCGCGGCTTGTCGACCGCCGGGCCATGCGCCGGGTAAAACCGGCTGTCCTGGCGGTCATAGAGCTTCTGCAGGCTCGCCATATAGGCGCTCATGTCGCCGTCGGGCGGCGAAACCACACTGGTCGACCAGGCCATGACATGATCGCCGGTAAACAGCGCGCCGCTCTCGATCAGGCTATAGCACAGGTGGTTGCTGGTATGGCCGGGCGTGGCGACGGCTTCGATCGTCCAGTCCGGACCGCTGATCCGCTCCCCATCGGCCAGGATCCGATCAGGTGCATAGTCATGATCGAATGCCGAATCCGCGCGCGGGCCATCGTCAGACAGGCTCAGCGGCGCGCAGCCGATGATGGGTGCGCCCGTCCGCGCCTTTAGCGGCGCCGCGGCAGGGGAATGGTCGCGGTGTGTATGGGTGCAAAGGATCGCCACGATCTTGGCCTCGCCCACGGCTGCCAGGATCGCCTCGACATGGCCGGCACCATTGGTGTCTGCCCCCTTGAACGGATTGGGCTCGCTGCTCAGCCCGCTATCGGCCAGGCTGCCATCGGCCGGACCGGGATCGATCACGGCGACTTCGCTGCCCGCGCCGACGATATAGGTTTGCGTACCAGTGAAGGTATAAGGCGAGGCATTGGGCGCGAGGACGCGGCGGACCAACGGCTCGCACAGTTCGGACAGGCCGGTTGGCCAAGGCTTGGCAGGGATATTCATCACCCTTCATATGGGAACTCAGCCCCGCCGTGTCGAGCGAAGTCGAACCAATGCCGCGCAAGGTGTCTCGACTTCACGCGGCACCACCGGCAAGAAGGGCGCCATGACCGATCTGATCCTTGTTCTTGATGCTGGCACCACCTCGACCCGGGCGATGCTGTTTACGCCTGCTGGCGCGCTGCAAGGCGTCGCTCAGGAAGAGCTGACCCAATACTACCCGCAGCCGGGCTGGGTAGAGCACGACGCGGCTGAGATCTGGGACAAGACGCTGGCCTGCACGCGGCAAGTTGTTGCGGCAGCAGGCGGCGCCAGCCACATCGCTGCGATCGGCATTACCAATCAGCGCGAAACGGTGGTGGCCTGGGACAAGGTTACCGGCCAGCCACTGCACCATGCCCTCGTCTGGCAAGATCGCCGCACCGCTGATTTCTGCGCCACCTTGCGCGATGCCGGGCAGGAACCGGTGGTCCAGGCAGCGACCGGGCTGCTGCTCGATCCCTACTTCTCCGGCACCAAGATGCGCTGGCTGGTCGATAACGTCCCTGCTGTGGCGGAAGCCGCTGCTTCCGACCGCCTTGCGCTGGGTACGGTCGAAAGCTGGCTGACCTGGAAGCTATCGGGCGGGGCGCATGTGACCGATGCCAGTAATGCCAGCCGCACGCTGCTGCTGCCGCTGGCGGGCGCCAGCTGGGACGAAGGGCTGTGCGAACTGCTGGGCGTGCCACGCGCAGCGCTGCCTGAAGTCACCGACAACGCGGGGCATTTCGCTAAGACCCTGCCGGATTTGCTGGGAGGTGCGATCCCGATTGCTGGTCTCGTCGGCGATCAGCAAAGCGCGACCATCGGCCAGGGCTGCCTCAACCCAGGTGAGACCAAGGCGACATACGGCACAGGGGCGTTCGTCCTTGCCAATATGGGCGGCGAAGTGCCGCGCTCGGGCCACCGGTTGCTCGGCACGGTGCTGTGCCAGCTGGGCGGGACGCGGACCTATGCGCTGGAAGGTTCGGTCTTCGTGGCGGGCAGTCTGGTCAAATGGCTGCGCGACAGTCTGGGAATCATCGCATCGGCCTCTGAAACCGAAGAACTGGCCCGCTCTGTGCCCGACAGCGGCGGGGTAACAATCGTCCCTGCACTCTCTGGCTTGGGCGCACCGCACTGGCGGCCTGAGGCGCGCGGCGTGATCGCTGGCATGAGCTTTTCGACCACCCGCGCCCACGTGGCGCGGGCCGCGCTTGAAGCCATGGCAATGCAGACAGCTGACCTTGCGGCTGCTTTTGCCGCCGATGGCGCTGGCTGGACCGCGCTGCGGATCGACGGCGGGATGAGCGCCAACGACTGGATGGCGCAGGACCTGGCCGATGTGCTGCGCGTCCCGGTAGAACGGCCGGAATTTGTGGAGACAACCGCGCTCGGCGCAGCCATGCTGGCCGCGGTCGGCGTTGGTCTGCACGGGTCACTGGACGATGCGGCCGGGGCAATGCGCGGGGCGGTGCAGCAGTTCCTGCCCGGGGCCGATCCCGCGCCGGAACGCCGCGCCAACTGGAACCGCGCACTCGCCTCGACCTAGCCCCGCGCGTTGTGGGCCAGACGTTCTCGCAGTGCGGTGATGGCACTGGGCGTGGCGGGATCGCGCTCGCGCCAGCTGGCATCGATCCGCTTCAATCTGGCGTGAAACCGCTCGGTCGCCCGGACCAGTTCGCGGGTTGCGGGATCAAGCAGGACAATCCGGTCAGGATCGCTTTCCGGTAATTCGGCAAGCTTGCCATAGCGGTGGAGCTGAAATTCGGACAACTCGCCATTGAAGAAGGCGCGATGGTTCAGCAACCAGGCGACCGAGTGCATCATCCGGGTCGTCGTGCGCAGCGCCTCGCAAGACAGGGCGATCTTTGCCTCGTCCGCCTCGCCCGCTACGGCTTCCAGCCGCCCAGACAAGGCAAAGGCCAGGCGCACCTCGTCCGAGAGCACAAGCGCCTCGCAATAAAGGCCTTCGACGATCCGGGGATTGATGTTTGCGGGCGATACCATGGCCGTCGCGTAACCTTGGCGATGCGCTCTTGTCACCGCCGGTCTGTGCGCTTTCCCGAGCGAATTTTGCACTGTCCCGGCGGGGGACGCTTTTGCGCGCTGCCGATGGTTCAGGCGATGATGTCTGGGATCAGATAGTCTTCGAGCATCGAGATCTGGTCCTTCAAGCGCAGCTTGCGCTTTTTGAGGCGGGCAATCTGCAGCTGATCGATGCTGCCGGCGCTGGTCAGGGCATCGATTGCCGAATCCAGGTCCCGGTGCTCGATCCGCAGCATTTCCAGGCGCTTCTTCAGCTCCTCTTCGCTCACCAGTGCCTCCCTTTGCCCTGTCAGGCGTGACCCCAATGCGACCCGCCGCAAGGCCCCCCACTGAGTGCTTCGCAAGATAGGCTTAATATGCTTCCATGACAATCGCAGTGACCCCGCCGCATGCCGAGTCGGGAATCGCGATCTCGGCCTGGGCTTCGGTCCTGCCCCCTGGGGGCATACGGAGGAGTATCGCCAATGGAAACGTCGCATGTCAGTGCCTTGCAGCTCAAGCACGCCGGTCTGGAACGCCAGATCCAAGATGAAATGAGCCGTCCCCTGCCTGATCGTGCGGCAATCCAGCAACTCAAACGACGAAAGCTTCGGATCAAGGAGGAGCTTGCGCACAGCTAGCGCCAGCTTGCCGTGATGCTAACGGTCGGCGGCAGGCCGACCGCCAATCACCTGCAGCGCAATGGATTTGCCAACAAATACGGTTGCGCAGGGCTATGCCGCGTTTGCTTGTGCGGCGGATTGGGCTAGCACTGCGCCATGCCTGCTTCCGCCGCTTCGGCCGCCCGCACGATCCTGACGCGCCTGCACGATGTCATGGCATCGCGCAGCCACGCCCAGGCGAAGCTGAACAATGTGGTCGAAGTGATCGGGGAAGGCCTCGATAGCGAGGTTTGCTCGGTCTACCTGCTGCGCGAAGGCATGCTTGAATTGTTTGCCACGCGCGGACTGGCGCAAGAGGCGGTTCACGTTACCCGCATGGCTGTCGGCGAAGGTCTGGTCGGCACGATCGCCCAGAACACCGAGATGCTCAATCTGGCCGAAGCCACGGCCCATCCGGACTTTTCCTATCGTCCCGAAACGGGCGAGGAAAAGTTTCACTCCTTCGCCGGGGTGCCGATCGTCCGGCGGGAGCGGGCTGTTGGGGTGCTTTGCGTCCAGCACGCCGATCCGCGTCGCTATGAAGAGGTCGAGATCGAGGCGCTGCAGACCGTGGCTATGGTGCTGTCGGAACTGATCGCCAACGCCGCCTTGGTCGATGAAGAAGAGGCACTGCTCAGCCCGGCGATGACCGGACCGCAAAGGCTGAACGGGCTGGCACTGGTCAAGGGTCTGGCGATCGGCTCTGCGGTGTTCCACCAGCCGCGGATCACGATCGAACACGTGATGGCTGAAGACCGCGATGCCGAACTGAGCCGCGTTTACCTCGCCTTTGACAAGATGCGCGAACAGATTGACCGGATGGCCAGCCAGGCTGAGTTCGGCGTGGGGGGGGAGCATGAGGAAGTGCTCGAGACCTACAAGATGTTCGCTTACGATGAAGGCTGGAGCCGCCGGATCATTGAGGCAATCGACAGCGGCCTGACTGCCGAAGCCGCGATCGAGCGCGTCCAGCAGCGTACCCGGATGCGGATGCGGCAGATCGATGATCCGCTGCTGGCCGACCGGATGCACGATCTGGAAGACCTGTCGAACCGCCTGCTGCGGATTGTTTCGGGCCAGATGGGCACGGCGGCAACGATGGGGCTGAAGCAGGACGCAATCCTGATCGCCCGGAACCTCGGCCCGGCGGAACTGCTCGAATATGATAAGCGCCGGCTTAAAGGCGTGGTGCTTGAGGAAGGCTCGCTGACCGCCCACGTGGTTATCGTGGCGCGGGCGATGGGCATCCCGGTGCTTGGCCGGGTGCGCGGATTGCGCGGAGCGATCCGCGATGGTGATCTGTTGCTGCTCGATGCCGATGGCGGCCATGTCACGGTCCGGCCCCAGCCAGCCGTGGTTGATGCCTTTGAGATGCGCTTTGCCAAAAGCAAGGAACGGCAGGCGGCCTACGCCAAGCTGCGCGATGTTGAGCCGTTCACCCGCTGCGGCACGCGCATTACCGTGATGATGAATGCAGGCCTGCGCGATGATATGCCAAGCCTGTCGCTAACCGGCGCGGATGGGGTTGGGCTGTTCCGCACCGAGTTCCAGTTCCTGGTCTCTGCCACCTTGCCGGCGCGTGAGCGCCAGACCCGGTTATACCGCGATGTGCTGGATGCCGCCGGAGACAAGCCGGTGGTGTTCCGCACGGTCGATATCGGCGGGGACAAAGTTTTACCCTATCTGCGCCACAACGATGGCGAGCATGAAGAAAACCCGGCGATGGGCTGGCGGGCGCTGCGCGTCGCGCTGGAGCGGGGCGGCTTGCTGAAGATCCAGGCGCGCTCGCTGCTTGAAGCCGCGGCCGGGCGGACGCTCAACGTGATGTTCCCGATGGTCACCGAACCATGGGAGTTCGACGCGGCGCGCGCGGTCTTTGAAAGCCAGCGCGCCTATCTCAAGGGCCTGAAGAAACCGCTGCCTGATGCGATCCGTTATGGTGCAATGCTGGAAGTGCCGGCGCTGGCCGAACAGCTGGACATCTTGGCGCCGAAATTGTCGTTCCTGTCGATCGGTACCAATGACCTGACCCAGTTCCTGTTCGCGGCGGATCGGGCCAATCCCAAACTCGCCGAACGCTATGACTGGCTCAGTCCGGCGATCCTGCGGTTCCTCAAGCGGGTGATGCAATCAGTCGCCGGGCACAATGTCGATGTGGCGGTCTGCGGGGAAATGGGCGGTCGCCGGCTTGAAGCCCTGGCCCTGCTCGGGATCGGCATTCGCCGCCTTTCGATCACTCCGGCCAGCGTGGGGCCGATCAAGGAATTGGTGCGCAAGGTCGATCTGGAGGAGATTGGGAAAGCGATGAACGGCTGGCTTTCGGCTCCGCCGCAGAACCTGCGCGAAGCCCTGATCGACTGGGCCCAGCAGCGCGGGATCGATTGCGATTAGGCCCCGACCGGCCGGGCCCACCAGCCATATTATTGTGACCGTTGCATAGCAGATGCAATTTCCGTTGACTTGGAACAGCAAACGACGAAGGTCCGTGTTGTGGGGCGAGATCGTAAAAGCAGCAGCGCTGCCGGGGTCGAAATGGTTGATTTAGAAGAACAAGAGGCGCAGCTGCCCCTCGAAGGCGCGGGTGGTCATTTGGCCCGCGCACGAACCTCGGCCGGGAAATCGCTGGCCGATATCGCGCAGCTCACACGCATTTCAGAAAGGCAGCTCGCGGCGATCGAGACCGCAGACTATGCCGCCTTCCCATCGCGGGCCTATCCGGTCGGCTTTGCTCGGACTTATGCCAAGGCGGTCGGCCTTGATAGCAATGCCATCGTCGCCATGGTCCGCGCTGAACTGTCCCAGCTGGACCCTGACAATGCCCGCCACGTGGTCCCGGCGTTTGAGCCTGGCGATCCAGCGCGACTGCCTGGGCGCAACGTGGCCTGGTATGCGGCAATCGGCCTGGTGCTGGTGCTGATTGTCGGCTTCCTTGCCTGGCCAAGTCTGTATTCTCCTGGCGGCTCACTGCCGTCGATCCTGCCCAGCGCAACTCCCAGCGTGGCAGTACCAAGCGCGGCGCCGGCGCAGCCCGTCCAGGCAAGTGGTCCGGTGGTATTCACCGCCACACGCGACAAGGTCTGGGTGCGATTTCTGGACGGCAGTGGCCAGCAGCTCCTGCAAAAGGAACTGGCGATGGGCGAAAGCTGGACTGTGCCTGAAGCCGCTGGCGCGGTGACCCTGACCACAGCCCGTCCGGACGGTTTGGCCGTCACGATTGGTGGACGCCCGGTGCCGTCGCTGGCGGAAACCGAACAGATGGTCCGCGATGTCCCCGTGACCGCCGCAGCGCTGCTCGCGCGGGGCACGGTGCCCGCCGCATCACCGCCGCCCGTTAATGCAGCGACAACCGCAGCGGTTGCTGCGCCCCGCCCGACGCGGCGCGCAGCCCCGGTGCCCACGTCTCAGTCTGGTCCGGCTGCTGCCGTGGCAGAGCCGGTCGCGGTCCCCGCCGCGCCAACCGGCAACGGTACGGCTGCTGCAACTGCGGATAGTCAGGGCTGACCGCTCGACAGGCATAATTCGATCCGGCTATGTCCGTGGAAACACCGGCCAGAGTGGCTGAAAACTTGCTGCAAATGCTTTTGATTAATGGGAAAAGGCACATGAAGACCTTCACCGCAATGCATCGCCCTTTGCTGGTTGCGCTGGCTATTGCCCTGGCCGCACCAGTGTTTGCGCAAAGCAATGCTACCGATCCCAATGCGGAAGTCCGCATCCGCAAGCTTGAAGCCGAAGTGCGGGCATTGCAGCGCCAGGTCTTCCCTGGCGGTGATGGCAAGTACTTCGCGCCTTTGGCTCAGCCCGGACAATCGGTTGCTGCGACCGGCACCCCGGCCTCAACCCCGGTAGCTGACATGCTGGCCCGCGTTGACGCGATCGAGGCGCAACTCGCCCGGCTTACCGCCCAGCAGGAAGAAGGCGGCAACAAGCTCGCCCAGCTGGAAGCAAAGGTCCTGGCGCTGACCCCAGCCGCCCCTGCGGCGGTTGCGGCCACAGCTGCGCCGACCGAAACAAACGCAGCTACTGCCGGTGCAGTGACCGCCGCCAATGGCGCGACAACCAACGGCAACCTTGCGGCGATGACGGGCGAGGCAATCGCGCCCAAGCCCGCCGCTGCTCCGGTTGCCGCTCCGCCTGCCGCTGCGAAGCCTGCAGCGGTGAAGCCGGCTGCCACCAAACCAGCTGCCGCGAAGCCGGCGGTTGCGTCTGCTGCCCGACTGGCCGCCGTTCGCGCGATTGAGAAGCCGAAGACGGACGACGCGGCGGATGATGAATATTCCTATGGCTTCCGCCTGTGGGAGGCCAAGTTCTATCCCGAGGCGCAGCAGCAGTTGAAGCTGTTCCTGGATAAGTACCCGCGCCATCCGCGTCGCTCCTTCGCCCGCAACCTGCTGGGCCGCAGCCTGCTGGATGATGGCAAGCCTGAAGAGGCGCAGCGCTGGTTCCTGGAAAACTACAAGGACCAGCAGTTCCGCGAGCGGGCCCCCGATAGCGTGCTGTTCCTGGCCGAGGCGACCAAGCGGCAGAAGGATTCTGCACGGGCTTGCATCGCGCTGGCGCAGTTCGTGGATGAGTTCCCCCGCGACGCTGCTGGCCGGTTGAAGAGCCAGTACGATGCGACCCGCGCCGGGCTCAAGTGCGATTGAGCTGCCGGCTGAGCTGACCGCCCGCTTCGCGAGCGACCTCGCCGCGCTCTGGCCGGGCGAAGGCCTGCTGGGCGTGGCGGTATCTGGCGGGCCTGATAGCCTGGCGCTGCTGCTGCTGGCCCAGGCGGCGTTCCCGGGGCGGATCGCTGCGGCAACGGTCGATCATGGCCTGCGCTCTGCCAATGCCACTGAAGCCGCAATGGTCGCAGAACTCTGCGCGCAGCTCGGCGTGCCCCATGCGACTTTGCCGGTGACCCTTGCCGAGGGCAATGTTCAGGCCGCAGCCCGCACTGCGCGCTATGCCGCGCTGGCACAATGGATGACGGCCGGTGGCATTGCCGCGCTAACCACAGCCCACCATGCCGACGATCAGGCCGAAACCCTGCTGCTGCGGCTGAACCGGGGGAGCGGGGTGGCGGGCCTGGCTGGCGTCCGTGCGCGCGGAACGGTGCCGGGAACCCGGTTGCCGCTGATCCGTCCGCTGCTCGGCTGGCGTCGTGCTGAACTGGGGGCAATGGTTGCCGAAGCGGGGCTGAAGGCCGCTGACGACCCCTCTAACCGCGATGACCGGTTTGACCGGGTGCGCATTCGCAAGGCACTCGTCGGAGCCGATTGGGTGGACGTGACCGCACTTGCCGCCAGCGCCGCGCATCTGGCCGATGGCGATGCCGCGCTCGATTGGGCAGCGGCGCGCGAATGGCAGGAGTGCGTGAGCCCAGCGCCGCTGGGGCTGGTCTACCGCCCCCAGGCACCCCGGGCAGTTGCGCTGCGGGTGTTGACGCGGGTCGTCACTGAACTCGATGGCGAAGCGCCGCGCGGCAGCGCAGTGGCGCGGTTGTTCGACAGCTTGGTAGCGCGCCAGCCAGCTTCGATTGGCGGACTGGTCGCGCGGTCCCTGCCTGATGGCTGGAGCTTTACAAAGGCTCCAGCGCGCAGAGCCTAGCGCTCCGTCAGCCCCTGTTGCTGCATCCGCCAGACCAGCTGGTCATAGCGGTCCTGCCCGAAGAACGGTTCGCCCGCATAGACCATCAGCGGCACGCCATAGTGCCCGCCCAGCCGCTGATCGGCCTCATTGGTCTTGATCACCTCGTCCAGTCGGTCAGCTTCGGCTTGCTGGACTGCATCCATTTCGGACAGGTCGCAGCCGACGCTGGCAAGCGCCTTGGCGAGATGGTCGCCCTCATGCCAACCGTCAGTCTCGCCCGACCAGATCAGGTGGCTGATCGCGCGCAGGACTGGCAGACCCTGCCCCCGTTCGGCCGCCAGCACGCCCAGCCGGGTCAGGCGGTGGATGTGGGGCTGCTCTTTGGGATAGGTTCGTGTGGCATAGTCCATCACCACGGGATCGGGGCGCGGCCAGCGGAGTGGCAGGCCGGCAAATTCGGCAGTCCGCACGCAATCGCGCATCAGGTAGGTGGTCCACAGCGGATCGGCATTGGCGAAGAAGTCCGGCTGGCGCACCGCGATGGGCAGGACCGGGCGGACATTGACCCGGGCGTCCCAATCGCGCTCCAGCTCAAGCAGCTTGGGCACGACGATATAGGAATAAGGCGAACGGAACGACCAGAACAGGTCAACAGTGTGGGTCATAGTGTACTCATATCGATGACGAAGCGGTACTTCACGTCGGCTTTTTCCATCCGTTCGTAAGCGTGGTTGATCTCGCCGATCGGGATCACCTCGATCTCGGCAAGGATGTTCTGTTCGGCGCAGAGGTCGAGCATTTCCTGGGTCTGCGCAATCCCTCCGACCCCTGATCCGGCCACGGCCTTTTGGCCGCCGAGCAGCAAGCCGGAATGGAATGGCTCAACCGGCTCGATCATACCGACAATGCACAGCGTGCCCTTGCGATCGAGCAGGAACAGGTAGCGCGTCAGATCGTGCTTTACCGGGATCGTATCGAGCAGGAAATCGAAGCTGCGGCCGGCGGCGCGCATCGCGTCCTTGTCGGTTGAAACCAGCACGTGGTCGGCACCCAGCTTGCGGGCATCCTCGCCCTTGGCCGGGCTGGTGGTGATCATCGTCACCTCCGCGCCCAGCGCCTTGGCAAATTTCACTCCCATGTGGCCAAGCCCGCCCAAGCCGATCACCCCGACCCGGCTGCCCGGGCCGACGTTCCAGTTCTTGAGCGGGCTATAGGTCGTGATCCCGGCGCAAAGCAGCGGCGCTGCCGCAGCCATGTCGAGGCTGTCTGGCAGGCGCAGCACATAAGGTTCAGCCACCACGATATTGGCCGCATAGCCGCCATAGGTTGGGCTGCCGTCGATCCGGTCAGTGCTGTTGTACGTGCCGGTGGTGCCTTCGCGGCAATAGTTCTCCTCACCGTCATGGCAGGAATCGCACTTGCGGCAGGAATCGACCACGGTGCCGACTGCCACCCGGTCACCCAGCTTGAAGCGGGTGACGCCCGCGCCAACTGCGCTGACAGTGCCGACGATTTCATGCCCGGGTACGAACGGATAAGTCGTCCGGCCCCAATCGTTGCGGGCAACGTGAAGGTCTGAATGGCAAACGCCGCAGAAGGCAATGTCGATCGCCACGTCCTCGTCACGCAAGGTGCGGCGCTCGATGGTAAGGGCGTTGATGGCGGAATCGGGGGCGGTCGCGCCCCAGGCTGCTGTGGCTGTCATTGCGCTCTCCTGCCTGGCGATCTGATCGATATGCGGGGCTTGCCGCCTCGCTGCCTTCGGGTCATTAATCGCGCGATTAAAGGGAGAGTCAAATGAAGATCGATTCGAGCATTTCGGCAGTGGTGACTGGTGGCGCATCGGGCCTGGGCCAGGCAACGGCCGAGGCGCTTGCCGCAGCCGGGGCCAGGGTCGCGATTTTCGATGTGAATGCGGAGAAGGGCGAAGAAGTTGCCCGGGCGATCGGCGGTCTGTTCTGCCATGTCGATATCACTTCTGAAGATTCGGTCATTGCCGGTTTTGCCAAAGCTCGCGCGGCGCATGGGCAGGAGCGGATCACCGTCCACTGCGCCATGACCAGCCGCCGCGGCAAGACGCTTGCCTACGACAAGGAGTCTGGCGGGCTGAAGCGCCTGTCGACCGAAGATTACATTTACGGCGTCCAGGGCATCCTGGTGGCCTCTTACCGGATTGCCTCGCTCTCAGCCGAAGGCATGGCTGGGCTGGAGCCGCTGGAAGACGGTGAACGCGGCTGCATCACGCTGACCGCGTCGGTCGCGGCGCAGGACGGGCAGATCGGGCAGATCATCTATGGCTCGGCCAAGGCCGGGGTGAACGGGCTGGTCCTGCCGATGGCGCGTGATCTGGCGGATCTGGGCATCCGGGTGAACTCGATCATGCCGGGGATTTTCGCCACCCCGCTGATGCTGGGGGCCAAGCCGCAAGTGCTGGAAAGCCTGGCTGCCTCGGTGCCGTTCCCCAAGCGGCTCGGCAAGCCCGAAGAGTTTGGCAGCCTGGCGCTTGAACTGGCGCGCAACACCTATTTCAACGCCCAGTGTATCCGCCTTGATGGCGCGATCCGCATGGCCCCCCGCTAAGGAACGACCGACATGACCCAATCACCGTTTCGCGATGGCATCCTTGAAGGCAAGGTTGCCTTCATCGCCGGGGGTACTTCCGGCATCAACCTGGGCATTGCCAAGCGCTTTGCCGAGCTGGGCGCGCGGGTGGCGGTTGTTGGCCGCAATCCCGAAAAGGCGGCCCACGCCGCTGCAGAAATCGGCCACGGGGCAATCGGCCTGTCAGCCGACGTGCGCGACTACGGCGCAATCCGCGCGGCGATGGAGCACGTTCGGGCCGAGTTCGGGCTGCTGGACATTGTGATTTCGGGCGCGGCCGGAAACTTCCTGGCGCCGGCGCTGGGGATGAGCGCGAATGCCTTCAAGACCGTGGTCGATATCGATCTGAACGGCACCTTCAACGTGTTCCGCGGTTGCCACGATCTGCTCAATGTGCCGGGCGCATCGCTGATCGCGATCACGGCGGGGCAAGCGGTCAATGCGGTCCAGCTGCAGGCCCATGCCTGCGCGGCCAAGGCCGGGATCAACCAGCTGGTCCGCGTGCTGGCGCTGGAATGGGGCGCGGAAGTGCGCGTCAACGGGATCTCACCGGGACCGATCGCCAATACCGAAGGCATGGCCCGCCTCGCGCCAGACGATTCATCCCGCCAGAAGCATTATGACCGGATCGCAATGAAGCGCTGGGGCGAGATTGAGGAAGTGGCCGAATGCGCCGTGTTCCTCTGTTCCAGCGCCGCGCGTTACGTCACCGGCACGATCCTTGACTGCGATGGTGGCAGCCAGGTGGGCGATGCCACGCCCCGCACGCTGGGAACCGGTCTGGCCTGATCTCCTTGTCCCGGCGCAGGCCGGGACAAGGCTACCCTCCGACCAGCGAGTCGCCGGGGCCAATCCGCTTGCCGCGGGTGATGTAGACCACATCGCCCAGCTTGGTGACGGCGAACAGCTTCTTGCCGAAAGCGTTGGGCACGCCGATGCAGCCATGGCTGGCATAGCCCTTTTCCACCCGGGTCCCGTGGATCGAAATTCCATCGTCGGTCAACCGGTGCGTGAAAGGCATCGGTGCGCCATTGTAAGTGCGGGAATGGTGGTCGGCTTTTTTCCAGATGACCGGAAACTTGCCGAGCGGGGTTGGTTTGTCCTGGGTGCCGAGCAAGACTGCGGTCGCGCCGATTTCATAGCCGCCCCGGAAGACTGACAGGACACGGGCTTCCAGATCGACAGTCATCACCAGCGGGCCGCTGGCGGGGGCGCCGCTTTCGTCCCAATGCCATTGGCCGTATTTGATCGGGCCGGTAATCGGCAGGATCCGCTTGATCACAAAGCGATCATCACGCGCGAGTGGCGGTGCCGGTGCCGGTGCCAGCGTGGGAGTGACTGCTGGCAGCGGCGCAGCGGCGGCGGCAGGTGGGATCGCAGGTGGGGCGGACGGGGCGTCGGCCTTTGCGAAGTCCGGTCCGGCAATCGGCTGATCAGACGCTGGCGCCGCAGTCTTAGCGACAAGGCTGGCCGACCGCGTAACAGGGGCCTTGGATTCCGTGGTCTGGATCAGCAGATAGCCGGCCGAGCCGATCAGTCCGGAAAAGGCCAATGCCATTGCGGCCAGGACGCTCAACTTCATTACCGGGTTGCCCTTGATATCTGAATCCGTAGCAGCGCTTCGTCGCTTAAAAAGTCTCACGACACCAGCGTGTTATCGGCTGCGTTTCTTTGCGGGACTGGATAGCGTGCAAGCGTTAACACGCCGCAAGCGGAGCGAATTCCTCAAATAGCGTGGCGTATTGGTCCACCATCGCGCCGATTGCGAAGCGCTCGACCCGGGCAAAGCCAGCGGCACGCAAGGCGGCGCGGCGCTCGGGCGCGGCGATCAGCCCGGCCATGCCCAGCGCCAGGGCATCGATATCGTCAACCGGCACCAGTTCGCCGCTGACCCCCGGTTCGATCACGTCGCGCGGACCGAACTTGCAATCGGTCAACAGCAGCGGTGCGCCACAGGCCAGGGCTTCGGCCGCGACGGTCGGGAAACCTTCCCAGCGCGAAGGCAAGACGAACAGATCGGCCCGGGCCATCCAGGCATAGGGATTGGCAACAAAGCCGATAAAGCGGACGTGTTCACCGATCCCCAGTTGCGCGGCCAGACGGTGCAGTTCGCCCAGGCGGCTGCCCTTGCCCAGAATTACCAGAGCATGGCTGCGGGCCAGCCGGCTCTGCGCGAAAGCCCGCAGCAGCACTTCATGGGCTTTTTGGTATTCAAGCCGCCCGGCGGTGAGGATGTAGGGCCGGTTTGGCAGGCCGGGCACCGGCTGGTTCCTGGCGCTGGCGATCGTGCCAAGGTCGATCGGATTGTTGATCATCCGCATCCGGGCGCGGTCGAGCGACAGGTCGGTCAGCAGCGTTTCAGCCATGTCGGTGGCATTGGCCAACACGGCATCGGCGCGGCTGTAGGCCCGGCTGGTCAATCGAAGCGATGCTTTGCGAACAAATTCGTTGGGGGCTTCCTCGTTCACGACGGCAAGCACGTTGTTGCCCTCGCGGGCGATCCAGCGCGGGCGACGCGAGCCTAGCCCCATCAGCGATAGCCAGGCCAGCAAGTTGGTGCCCTTCAGGAAGCTCATCACCACATCGGGCCGGGTGCGGGTAATCATTTCCCGAAAGGCCAGCGGTGCGCGCACCGCGCTGGTGATCAGCTTGCCCGCGGCATACTGGTCTGAATTGGGCCCGTCATAATTGAACAGCGATTCCCCATCGCAGGCGACCAGCAGCCGGCTCTCATCCTCGACCAGGCTGACATAGGGTCCGGCCTTGCGCAGCAGGCCCATCCGGGCATCGATCCGCTGCGGATCAAGCCCGTTGAGCAGATGCACGGCGACCCGTTCAGCCCCGCCCCCATGGAGCGAGCTTAACAGCAACAGCACTTTTAGCGGACGGCCGATCACAAGCGGCGGGGGAGTCGGAGCGTGCATAAACCACCTTGCTCGCGACCAGGGTTGGACTTGCCATCCTCAGGACCGGCTGGCAAGGCGAAGCCGCCATGGGCAAACCCCTCTCTCCTAAAAAAGAACCGTTTGCTGCCCGTTTGCTGGTTGGGTCAGCTGCATTCTGGGAGGTCTGCCGCGCAGACATAGCCGCCGCACAGCGCCGGGTGCTGGTTCAGGCCATGACCTTTGAAGGCGACGCAGCTGGCCTGCAGGTGGCCGAGGCAATCGGCGCGAGCCAGGCGGCAGACCGGCGGGTGCTGGTTGATGACTATACCCGCCAGGTTATCAACGACACTTTCCTCGCGCTGACCCGCGATCCCGCAATCCATGCCGAAGCGCGGGCCACGGCGGCGATGTTCGATCGGCTGTTGCGGCAAGGCGCCGGGGTGCGGGTGACCAATCCGATTGGCCGCAATCCGCTGCGCTATGCCCTGCGCAATCACAAGAAGCTGCTGGTGATCGACGATGTGGCCTGGCTGGGCGGCATCAACTTTTCCGACCACAACTTTGCCTGGCACGACATGATGGTGCGGGTAGAGCACCCCGCAATTGCTGATTGGCTGGCGGGTGAGTTCGACCGTGACTGGCATGGTCTGGGTGGCAGTGCCGTCGCCGAGATTGCCGGAGCTACCCTGCTCAGCATGGATGGGGCCGACAATCCGGACGGTTTCGCGCCGCTGATTGCGGCCTTCGCCGGGGCCCGCCAGTCGCTGGAAGTTGTCAGCGCCTATCCAACCTTCCCCTTTGTTGAGGCCATGGGCCAAGCGGCTCGGGCCGGGGCGGAGGTCACGCTTTATACTCCGCGTCCGAACAACAAGCCGATCATCCGCGACTACTTGCTGGGCGTGGCAGAAGCGGCGGGCATCCGCATCCGGCTGACGCCGATGATGACCCACGCCAAGGCCGCGCTGATCGATGGGCAGGCGCTGGTTGTGGGGTCGAGCAATTTCGATTTCGTCTCGTATCGCGCCAATGCTGAATATGTCGCCGTGCTGCGCGATGCGGCGTTGATCACGGAATTCCGTGAGCACGTGCTGTTGCCGCTACAGGCGGGGAGTTCATCGCCACTGCCGACCGATCACTCCGCGCTTCGTTCCTGGCGCGCGCGGTTGGGGCTGGGGCTGGCTGACCGTGCCATTGCGCGGTTGCGCCATGGTCCGCGCATTGCGGAGTGGCGGGGCTAGTTTGCAAAGCCGGATCGTTGCTCTAGGCAAGTGGGCAAAGGAGATTCCCATGCGCCGCACTGCCCTCTTGATCGCTGCCACCTTTGCCGCCCCTGCGCTGGCCGCCCCGCCCAAGGCGCCAACTGTCGCAGCTGAGGCGCAAGTCCTTGAGCTTTCCAAGCAGGCAATCGCAATCCGTTCGGTCCGCGGTGCTGGCAACAAGACGGCCGACGTCGCCAAGCTCTATCAGGATGCGCTGCTCGGCGCTGGCTGGGCCGGGAAAGACATCGAGATCACGCCGGTCGACGACACGGTTTATTTGGTCGCAACCTGGCAGGGCAGCGATCCCAAGCTCAAGCCGCTGGTGATCTCTGGCCATATGGACGTGGTCGAAGCCAATCCGAAGGACTGGACCCGCGATCCCTTCACCCCGGTGGTTGAGAACGGCTACCTCTATGGCCGCGGCGCGAGCGACCAGAAGTTCTCCGAAATTCTGGCGATGGTCGGGCTGATGGAGCTGCGCAAGGGCGGTTACCAGCCCAAGCGCACCATCATCATTGCCTTCTCGGGCGACGAAGAAACAACGATGAAGACCGGCCGGATCCTGGCCGAGCGCTTCGCCAATGCCGAAATGGTCCTCAACACCGATGGTTCGGGCGGGGCGCTGGAAGAAGCTACCGGCAAGCCGCTGTTCTGGACCTGGGACGGGGGCGAAAAGACCTATGTCGACGTGAAGCTGGAGGTGACCAACCCCGGCGGCCATAGTTCCGCACCGCGTGCCGACAACGCGATCGCTCAGCTTTCGCAGGCACTCGCGAAGATCGGGGCCTATCGCTTCAAGGCTGAGCAGAACCCGCTGACCAAGGCCTACTTTGAAAAGGCCGCCCAGTTTGAGAGCGACCCCAAGCTGGCCGCGGCGATGCGCGCCTTTGCCGCCAACGTGAATGACGAAGCAGCCATTGCCACCCTACGGGCCAACACCGGCTATGTCGGCAAGGTTGGCACGACCTGTGTTCCAACAATGGTCAGCGGCGGCCATGCCGAAAACGCCCTGCCGCAGCGCGCAACGGCCAACGTCAATTGCCGCGTCTTCCCCGGCCACACCCGCGCGCAGATCATCGCCGAACTGGAAAAGGTGGCAGGCGTGCCGGAAGTGAAGTTCTCTGACATGACCGGCGATACCGCGACGGAAAGTGATGCCTCACCCATGCGGGCGGATTTCCTGAGCGCCGTGGACAAGGCCATGGCCGTATCCTGGCCCAAGGTGCCGGTGATCCCGGCGCAAAGCTCCGGCGCGTCGGATTCGATGTGGTACCGTGCCAAAGGCGTGCCGAGCTATGGGATCAGCCCGGTCTTCATCAAGGATAGCGATGATTTCTCGCACGGCCTGAATGAGCGGGTTGAAGTGCGCAACATCCGCCCCGGCCTGACCTATTACTTTAGCCTGCTGTCGGCCCTGTCCAAGTAAGCCGGTTCAGCGCATCCCGCGCAATGGCGGCGGCTTCGCCGGCCGTCAGCGCGTGGGGTGAGAGGCACAGTTCCAGCCAAAGGCCGTCAACCAGCGCGGTAATCGCGATTGCGGTGGTGCGCAGCTGTGCCGGTGCAACCCCGCAGCCCGCCAGCAGCATTTCCAGCTGCGCGCGAAAGCCGCCGTATTGCTCGTCATGCAATGCGGCGATTTCGGGGCGCGCGCGGACCAGGCTCCAAAAGGCGATCCAGGTGGCCAGCAGTTCCGGATCGGCAATCGGGGCGGCGAAGCTGGCAGTGACGAAGGCTGCCAACCGCGCCTCAGGATCAGCGCCCGCCGCATCGACCGCCGCCGCCAGCGCCGAATCGACCCGCGCGCCGGTATGGGCATAGGTTGCCGCAATCAGCGCATCCACGCCCGGGAAGTAGTGCCCGACCAGCCCGGCCGAGACGCCGGCCTCCAGGGCGATGGCCCGCACGCTGGCCCCGGCAATCCCGGCGTGGGCCAGCACCCGGCCGCAGGCCTCGATCAGGCTCAGGCGGCGGGCATCGGGTTCGGACCGGCGAAAGGCGGGTGGGGTGCTCACTTGCGGCATCCTAACACTTGTTATACGAGCGTCCAACAAGGTTTGGGGGAGTCGCGCCGCGTGGGCAAGCTGGATAGCATCGTGGCGGAGATCGACGGGCCTGCGGCCGATCCCGATGCTGATTTCAGCCTGCCCGGCTGGACCTATCACGATCGCGAATTCTTCGATCTGGAGCTGGAGCGGGTATTCCGCCCGTCCTGGCAAATCGTTTGCCACGTGAACGAGATCCCCAATCCCGGCGATTACCAGACGATCGACTATCTGGGCGAAAGCGTGGTTGTGATCCGCGGTGATGATGGCACGGTGCGCGCTTTCACCAACGTCTGCCGCCACCGCGCGATGCGGCTGGTCGAAGGGCCGATGGGCTGCACCAAGAAACTGGTCTGCCCCTATCACGCCTGGACCTATGAGACGGACGGGCGCTTGTCTGGCGTGCCGATGAAAAGCGAATATCCGGCGCTGAAGCTGGAAGAGAACGGGCTGGTCCCGGTCGCCACCGAAGTCTGGCACGGATTCATCTTCGTTAATCTGGCCCCCGGCGGCTTCCCGACCGTGGGCGAAATGATGGCCCCGTTCGAAACCGAGGTCAGCCAGTACCGCTTCGCGGACATGGAGCGGATGGCGCCGGTCCGGCTGCGCCCGCGCGACGTCAACTGGAAGAATGTTGGCGATAATTACTCTGACAATCTGCACATCCCGGTTGCGCACGATGGCCTGAACCGGTTGGTCGGCAAGACCTATACGATCGAGGCCCATGGCTGGGCCGACCGGCTGTATGGTGATGTGATCAAGAACGAGAAACAGAACTTCTGGGAGCGGTTCTATCGTGGCCACCTGCCGCGGGTGGACCATTTGCCCGAGGAAGCTCACGGTCGCTGGCTCTATTACAAGCTCTGGCCGAACATGGCGTTCGACATCTACGCCGATCAGATCGATTTCATGCAGTGGCTGCCAATCAGTCCGACCGAATGCCTGCTGCGCGAAGTGGCCTATGCCCTGCCCGATAGCCGGCGTGAGATGAAGCTGACCCGCTATGCCAACTGGCGGATCAACCGCGTGGTGAATGCCGAGGATACCTGGCTGATCAGCCGGGTGCAGCAGGGCATGCAGAGCAAGTCCTATGGCACTGGCCCCATCGGCAAAAGCGAGGTCTGCCTGCGCAGCTTCGCCCGCAAGATTCGAACCCTGATTCCCGAAGCCCGCCAACCCTTCGCGCCCGCACCGGGCTGGAGCAAGCAATGACCAAGACCTATGACGCACTGATCATCGGCGGGGGCCACAATGGCCTGACCTGCGCTTTCTATCTGGCCCGCGCCGGCATGCGGGTGCGGGTGCTGGAGCGGCGGGACATTGTCGGCGGCGCGGCGGTGACCGAGGAGTTCCATCCCGGCTTCCGCAATTCGACCGCCAGTTACACCGTCAGCCTGCTGCGCCCCCAGGTGATCGCTGACATGCGGCTGCATGACTATGGCTACCGGGTGATCGAGCGGACGATCAGCAACTTCTTCCCGTTTGAGAATGATCATCTGAAGCTGGGCGGCGGACCGGGCCGGACCGAGGCCGAATTTGCACGTTTCTCGAAGAAGGACGCCGCAGCCTATCCGAAGTATGACGCGGCGCTGGAACAGGTCGCCAACGTGCTGCGCGACCTTAGCATGCAGATCCCGCCCAATGTCGGCGGCGGGCTGTCATCGCTGCTGTCGGCGGCCAAGCAGGGCTGGCCGATGGCCAACCTGGACCTGTCGGTCCAGCGCGACCTGCTGGATATCTTCACCAAGTCGGCCCGCCAGTTCCTCGATGGCTGGTTTGAGCATGACTATATTCAGACGGCCTTTGCCTTCGATGCCGTGGTTGGCAACTATGCCGGCGTTTCGACGCCGGGTTCGGCCTATGTCCTGCTGCACCACGTGTTCGGTGAAGTGAATGGCAAGCTTGGCACCTGGGGCCATGCCGTCGGCGGGATGGGTGCAATCACCCAGGCCATGGCCAAGGCTTGCGTGGATCAGGGGGTTGAGATCAGCCTGGATGCGGCAGTGGCCCAGGTGCTGGTCAACAACGGCAAGG
>CAZNFV010000016.1:21798-22193 GCA_964572445.1 uncultured Novosphingobium sp.
CAGAGTGTGAAGCTGGAAAGCGGTGAGGAAATCGCCGCGCCGATTGTCGCCTCTAACGCCGGACCGGCGCTACTCTATCGCCAGCTGGTTGATTCCAGCGATCTGGATGAAGACTTCCAGCGCCGGATCAAGGGTTTCAAGACCTGCTCGGGCACCTTCCGGATGAACGTTGCACTGTCAGAGCTGCCGGACTTTTCCGTTCTGCCCGGCAAGCAATTGGCCGAACATCACACCGCCGGGATCATCATCGCCCCGGGCATGGATTACATGGACCAGGCCTTCATCGATGCCCAGCAGCACGGCTGGTCAAAGAAGCCGATTGTCGAAATCATGATCCCGAGCGCGGTTGATGATAGCCTGGCTCCTCCGGGCCAGCACGTCGCCAGCCTGTTCTG
>CAZNFV010000017.1:0-3480 GCA_964572445.1 uncultured Novosphingobium sp.
TCAAGATCCTGCGCGAACCCAAGAACGCGCTGATCAAGCAGTATGCCAAGCTGTTTGACCTGGAAGATGTCGCGCTGACGTTCACCGATGATGCACTTGAAGCGATCGCCAAAAAGGCCATTGCGCGCAAGACTGGCGCACGCGGCCTGCGTTCGATCGTTGAAGGGCTGCTGCTCGACACCATGTTCGACATCCCGAGCGAATCGGAAATCGCCGAGGTCGTGATCGATAAGGACGTAGTGGAAGGCCGCAAGGAGCCCGTCCGGGTCCTTAAGGCGAAGGAAGAGGCGGCCTGAGGCCGCCTCTAACCCGGCAGATCAGTTTGACTGCTTGAAGAAGACTTCGCCGTCGCGCTTGACGACGACGTCCTTCTGGACGCTGGCCTTAAGCTGCCAGGCATCACCGTTCTTCACCCAGGTGTCATTCGAGGATACCTCGATTTCAAGGTTCATGGGGTTGCCGTCAGGGCCGGGGCGGCTGGCCTTGGTTGCCAGCTGCTGCTTCACGGCAGCGCTGTCGCCGCTGATGCTGACTTCAAGCACGGTGGTCTTGGCATCGCGGCCCATGCCAGCCGGCATGCGCTGAAGCATCCCGGCAACGGCAGCGGCATCGCGCACTTCGCCCTGGATATCGGTCATGGTGTAACCCGGGGCCAGGATCGCCCCGACCGCAGCCTGGTCCTGTGCAGCCATCGCGACGCGGAACGCATCATAGCGAGACTGGAACATGGCCTTGGGGTCTTCCTGCGCGGATGCGCTGGTAGCAAAGGCTACGGCGGCGATTGCGCCGAACCAGGGTGAAACGCGCATCAGCAATCCTTCCGGTAAAGTTGTAACGCTTTAATGGTGATGGCGGCCGTGGGCTGCAAGGTGGCATTGGTCGGCCCCCAGCTCGATCTGGATCGTCGAATGGTCGATCCCGAAATGGTGCGCCAATTCTTCGCCAAGCTTGTGCAACACGGCATCGCCGGGATGCCCGCCGGGCATCTCAAGATGCGCGGTTAGTGCAGTCTCGGTGGTGCTCATGGGCCAGATGTGCAGATCATGGACCGTGCTGACCCCCGGGCGCGCCATCAGCCAGCGCTGAACCTCATCGGGGTCGATCCCGGGCGGCACGGCCAGCAGGCCCATCCGCAACGCGCTTTTCAGCAGGCCCCAGCTGCCCCAGCCGATCGCGACGGTGATCAGAAGGCTGGTCAATGGATCGATCCAGGCCTTTCCGGTGAACCAGATTGCCGCACCTGCCACGACAACACCGGCGGAAACCGCTGCATCGGCCAGCAGGTGTACGAAGGCGGCGCGCAGGTTGAGGTCTGACTTCTGGCCGCTTGCAAACAAGGCGGCAGACAGGGCGTTGATCACAATACCGGCCGCGGCCACGCTCATCATCACGCCGCCTTCGATGGGCTGCGGATAGAAGAAGCGGTGGATGGATTCGAACAGGATCGCCCCCAGCGCCACCCACAGCAGCGCGGCATTGGCGATCGCGGCCAGGATTGAAGAGCTTTTGAAGCCATAAGTATAGCCGGCCTGTGCCGGACGGGCCGCCAGGATGCTGGCGCCCCAGGCCAGCAACAGGGCCAGCACGTCTGACAGGTTGTGGCCGGCATCGGCCAGCAACGCCATTGAACCGCTCCACAGGCCGGCCAGCACTTCGATGATTACGAAGCCGACGTTAAGCACGACGGCGATGGCAAAGGCCCGCCCCGATCCCGAAACCGGGGGGCGATGATCGTGGTGATCGTGATGGTGATGGCCGTGGCTGCGGTGGTGATGTCCCACCGCGCCGTGGTGGTGCGCGCCGCTCATGTGTATCCCTTCAGCGGCAACCGTTGCACATTTGCCGCAGTGCAGCAACATTCGTTAGCGGCCATAGTCCGTGAAAACCCTTGTTTTGCTAGGTTTCTGGAGCCACTTCGTACAATTGTTATCAGCTTGGCGCCGCTGTTGTAACAAAATGTCTGCGGATCGGGTGACTCCCGGAACTGGATCGCAACAAGTAACAGACATGTCACACGCGGCTGTTTAGTGGGCCGCGTTGCGCCGCTATCAGCGACCGCATCCGGCGTGCGCGCGATTCGCGCCATGCCCGACGACACGTGTTTCGCCAGTCTGCCAAAACAGGGAATCCCTTAGTCATGCGCATCCATTCCGCCCTGACCACCGCTGCCAGCACCTTCGCCATTGGCGTTGCCGCGCTGAGCGCTCCGGCCTTCGCCCAGTCGACCGGTTCGATCGACTTCGAAAAGGAAATCATCGTCACCGGGACCCGTTCGGGCACCCAGGAAGTGGCAGGCATTTCCGCTCCCGACACGGCCAAGGCCAAGGCGGTCCTGACGCAGGAAAACATTGAGCGCCAGAATCCCGGCCAGACCATCCTGGACACCATCAACCAGATCCCGGGCGTCAGCTTCCAGAACAACGACGCTTACGGTTCGTCGGGCGGCACGCTGAACATTCGCGGCTTCTCCGCTGACCGCGTCAGCCTGACCTTCGACGGCGTGCCGCTGAACGATTCAGGCAACTACGCCGTCTATTCGAACCAGCAGATCGATCCTGAATTGATCGAGCAGGTCAACGTCAACCTTGGCACCACCGACGTCGACAGCCCGACCGCTTCGGCTGCCGGCGGCACCGTCAACCTGCGCACGAAGCGTCCAGACCGTGACTTCAATGTCCTGCTGTCGGGTTCGGCTGGCCAGTTTGATTTCCGCCGCTTCTTCGCGAAGATCGAAACCGGCGATCTGAACGCCAGCGGGCTGCGCGCCTTTGTTTCGGCCAGCCGCGCCACCAATGACAACCCGTTCAACAACTACGGCAAGGTCAACAAGCAGCAGTACAACGCGCGGATCTATCAGCCGCTGTCGGGTGATGATTTCATCTCGCTGTCGGGCCACTGGAACCAGAACCGCAACAACTTCTTCGGTTCGCTGCCGCTGCGTCTTGACGCCGGTCGCACCGTCGGTTCGGCCAGCAGCAACCGCTTCCCGGCCAATGCTGATGAGCGCAAGTACCTGATCAACTTCCCGTGCCAGGTCGATGCCGCGCAGGCTGGCGTGGCCGATGCTCCGGCTCCTGCCATCCTGGGTGCCAGCTGCGGTACGGAATTTGACCGTCGCTATAATCCTTCGGACACGGGCAACGTCCGCCTGAGCTCGCGCTTCACGCTCTCGGACAGCCTGGTCCTGACCGTCGATCCTAGCTTCCAGTACGTCAAGGCTAACGGCGGCGGCACCACCACCGCACGCGAAGTCCTGCGCGACATTGATCCGGGTGCAGGCGTAACCAACGCGGCCGGCTATCTCTCGGGTGCTCCTGTCTTCGGCCGTGACATCAATGGCGACGGCGACGTTCTCGATACCGTGACTGTTCTGGCCCCAAGCCAGACCCAGACCAAGCGCATCGGCGTGATTGCCGGCCTGCGCTGGGAAATGGACGAGCACAACACCTTCCGCGTCGCCTACACCTTTGACCGTGCCCG
>CAZNFV010000017.1:3580-22171 GCA_964572445.1 uncultured Novosphingobium sp.
GTGACCGGCTGGGCCACGCCGCAGAACCGGGTGCTGAACTACAAGAAGGTGCTGCCGAACATTGGTTTCGTGTTTGACCTGACCGACAGCCTCAGCGCGTTCAGCAACTTCTCGCAGGGCCTTTCGGTACCCGGCACCGATAACCTGTACAATGCCTTCTACTTCCCGGCTGGCACGGCTCGTGCCAAGCCGACCCCGGAAACGACCGACAACTTCGACGCCGGTCTGCGTTTCCGTTCGGGTAAGGTCCAGGCTCAGGTCTCGGCTTACTACAACCAGTTCCATGATCGCCTGGCTTCGGCCTACGATCCGGAAATCAACCAGACCGTCTATCGTAACCTTGGCAACGTGAAGAAGTACGGCATCGACGGTTCGATCGCCTTCCAGCCGATTGACCAGGTGACCTTCTATGCCTTCGGCGGTGTGATGAAGTCGAAGATCCGCGATAACATCTCTGTTGGCGAAAACACTGACGGTTCGGCGATCTACGCGCTGACTGCCGGCAAGCGTGAAGCCGGTGCGCCGAAGTATACGCTTGGCTTCAACGCCACTGCCGATCTCGGCCCGGTCAGCCTGGGGATCACCACCAAGCGGACTGGTGATCGCTTCATCTACGATACCAATGAAGCTGTCTTCACCGGTACGTTGAACGCAGCGGGTGCCAAGGCCTGCTCCAGCGCCACCGCATGTGTCGCCCCGACCACTGCAGTCGCCCGGACCCAGGTCTATGGTGCAACGGCTCCGGCTTACTGGCTGGTCAACCTGGATGCCCGCGTGAAGCTTGGCTTCCTGGGCCTGAACGACCAGACCTTTGTACAGCTGAACGTCTACAACCTGTTCAACACCTTCTACGTTGGCGGTTTTGGCGGCAACCTGAACCAGACCCAGACCTTCGCGGCTGCGACCGGCGTATCGACCTATGGTTCGGTGCCGAACGTCCAGATCGGCGCTCCGCGCACGGTCAGCGGCACCGTGGTGATCAAGTTCTGATCCAACCGGTCAGAATAACCAAACAAGGGAAAGGGGCGCTTCGGCGCCCCTTTCTTTTTGCCTGCCGTGAAAGTCCGCTGAAGCCCTTCCCCGGTGGGGAAGGGTTGGGATGGGGAGCGGGTCTCTCGGAGATGCCGAACCCCTACCCCTCTCCCTCCCCACAGGGGCGGGAGAGGGGCTGGACGACTCAGCGATAGACGCAGCCGTCGAGCGCTTCATTGCGAACCACGCCGCTGCGGGCCGCAATAACATTGCCATGGCGGCGGGTGGAGCCCGTGGCCCCGGTGACAGCGCGCTTCTTGGGGCTGGGCAGGGCGGCCGCGATCCGGGCCGCTTCAACCCGGCTAAGCCGCGCTGCACTCTTCTTGTAATAGCGTTGGGCACCGGCTTCGACACCATAGGTGCCGATCCCCGTCTCCGCGACGTTCAGATAGACTTCCATGATCCGTCGCTTGCCCCAGATGTGTTCGATCAGGAACGTGAACCACACCTCCAGCCCCTTGCGGGCATAGCGGTCCCAGCCCCAGCCCTGCCACAGGAACACATTCTTGGCGGTCTGCTGGCTGATGGTTGAGCCGCCGCGCAGCTTACCGCTGCCGCGATTCTTGGCGCGCTGGTTGCGTTCTATCGCTTGGGCGATTGCGGCCTGATCAAATCCCTGGTGCGTGCAAAACTTGGCATCCTCGCCCGCGATCACGGCCGAAACCATATTACGATCGATCCGGCTTAGCGGGGTCCAATCCTTATCAATTCCGTTGGGATCCGCGATCATGGTCACCGTGATTGGCACGGGGACAAATTTGTAAAGCACCGTAATGCCCAGGCTCAGCGCCATGAACCAGATGATAAACTGGCCAATCCACCAGCTGAATTTAAACGCAAAACTGCGTTGGGCGGAGGGGCGGGCGGGCATGAGAAAGCGCATCATCGCCCGCAGGCTAGCGCGAGAGCCGCGTCACGCCAATCCTGTGGCGCGACGCGGCTGTTGGTTCAGGCTGCTGGCAGCAGTCGGCGATCGCTTGCGATGCGCAGCATGGCCTTCTGCAGCTTTTCGAAAGCACGCACTTCGATCTGGCGGACGCGCTCACGGCTGACCTGGTATTCCTGGCTCAATTCCTCAAGCGTTTGCGGATCATCGATCAGGCGGCGTTGGGTCAGGATATGGCGTTCACGTTCATTGAGCGTCGAGAGGGCCTCGGTCAGCAAGGCATGGCGCATGCCAGCTTCTTCCAGATCGGCAACAGTCTCATCCTGCAAGGGGCGGTCATCCTGCAGCATGTCCTGCCACTGACCTTCGCCCTCTTCGGTGAATGAAACGTTGAGGCTGGCATCGCCACCCATCATCATCCGGCGGTTCATGTTGACCACTTCGGTCTCAGACACGCCCAGCTTGGTTGCAATGGTCTTCACGTCATCCGGGTGGAGATCAGAATCCTCGTAAGCATCGAGGTTCTTCTTCATCCGCCGCAGATTGAAGAACAGCTTCTTCTGCGCCGCCGTGGTGCCCATCTTCACGAGGCTCCACGAACGCAGGATGAACTCCTGCATCGAAGCCTTGATCCACCACATGGCATAGGTTGCCAGACGGAAGCCGCGATCGGGCTCGAATTTCTTGACGCCCTGCATCAGGCCGATGTTGCCTTCGGCAATCAGTTCGGAAACGGGCAGGCCATAGCCGCGATAGCCCATGGCAATCTTCGCCACGAGCCGCAGGTGGCTGGTCACGAGCTGCTTGGCAGCATCGGGATCCTGATGTTCAGCATACCGCTTGGCGAGCATGTATTCCTGCTCTGCCGACAGCACCGGAAATTTCCGGATTTCGGCTAGATAGCGGTTCAGGCTCTGCTCTGGGCCGAGGCTGGGGACACTGCTGCCACGGCTGGCGGGCAACTTGCGCTTGGTATCGGACATTCGACTCACCGTCCTTTCTTTGTCGGCTTGCCGTTAAGGGACCCTTTATAGGCATCCCCCGGTGGCGGCCACATAGACTTTTTCTAGTTACTGCAATCGTTCAGGTTTGGTTCCTCAATTCGACCAACAGCCCTGCCATGTCGGCAGGCAGTGCAGAAGCAAAGCTCAGCACCTCCTCCGTGACGGGGTGGATGAAGCCCAGCTCTGCTGCATGCAGAGCCTGCCGGGCGAAGTGAAGCTGGGTGATAATCGGTTTCAGTCGCTGGGGGTTACGTCCATATACTGGATCGCCCAATAGCGGATGGCCGATTGATGCCATGTGAACGCGCACCTGGTGGGTGCGCCCGGTCTCAAGCCGGCATTCGACCAGCGCCGCCAGCCCGAGCGGCTCGACCAGCCGGTAATGTGTGACCGCGTGCTTGCCGCGCTTGTTGAGCGGGTGGAGCACGGCCATCTTCTTGCGATCATGGTCCGACCGCCCGATATGCCCGCTGACCGTGCCGCTGAGCGGATTGGGCACGGCTGCGACGATCGCCAGATAGGCGCGGTGGATCGAATGATCGGCAAATTGCCGGGCCAGGCCTTCATGCGCGGCATCGGTCTTGGCCACGACCAGCAGGCCCGAAGTTTCCTTGTCGATCCGGTGGACAATCCCGGGGCGGACCACGCCGCCGATGCCGGATAGCTGGCCGCGGCAATGGTGCAGCAATGCGTTGACCAGCGTTCCGTCAAGGTTGCCGGCAGCCGGGTGGACCACCAGGCCCGCCGGCTTGTCGATCACGATCAGGTGCGCGTCTTCAAACACGATGCTCAGCGGGATGTCCTGAGCGATCGCTTCGGCCGGCGCGGCCGCGGGAACATGGATCTCAAAGGGGGTGTCAGCATCGGGTTTCAGGCTGGCCTGGCTGGCGGTTTTTCCGCGCAGCAATACGCGGCCTTCGCCCATCAGCGCCTTGATTCGCTCACGCGATAGCCCGCTGGCCAGGCTCAGCGCCTTGTCCAGCCGTTCCCCGCCCGGCAGTGTGCCGGAAATGATGTGTTCCTCCCCGTTCATTGCTAGGTAGTTAAGGATGGAGATCGCAGTAACAAGTGGCGCTTTGGTCACACTGACCCAGCAATCGCTCAGCGGCGACACCCTGGAGTGCTGCGGACTGCTGCTGGGGCGGGACGGGGTGATCCATTCTATTGCGCCATGTGAAAATGTTCACCCCCAGCCCGCCAGCCACTTCGAGATTGATCCCGCCGCGCTGATCGCCGCGCACAGGGCCGCGCGCGAAGGTGGGCCTGAGCTGCTGGGCTATTATCATTCACACCCGACTGGCCGGGCAGAGCCATCCGCGACAGACCGGGCCAGTGCCAGCGGGGATGGACGGATCTGGGCGATCCTGGCGGGCATGGAGATTGGCTGGTGGCGCGATGGAGCCGAGGGATTTGAAGCGCTTCCCCTGCGAGTCATCGCGGGATAAGAGAGAAGTACAAGGGGATCTGAACCGCATGACTGACACTTCGCTCGACACTATCGGCCTCGACCTGGCCAGCTTGCTGGCCTCGCGGTTGTGCCACGATTTGCTGAGCCCGGTTGGTGCCCTGACCAACGGGCTGGAGCTGCTGGCAGACGAAAAAGACCCCGAAATGCGCAAGCGCTGTTTCGAACTGCTGGAGCAGAGTGCGAAAATCAGTGCCGATAAGCTCAAGTTTTTCCGGCTGGCCTTTGGCGCGGCCGGCGGCTTTGGTGAGAGCGTTGCGGTGCATGAGGCGCAGTTGCTGGTCGATGCCCTGGCTGCCAACAACGCCCGCGTGACGGTTAACTGGGCGCTGGGCGCGGCCAGCCTGCCAAAGCCGGCCATCAAGGTCCTGCTCAACTTCGCACTGCTGGGGATGGAAGCTCTGGTGCGCGGCGGCACGCTGGATATCGGCGTGGAAAGCCGCAGCGGGGCGAGCGAGATCGTGGTGCGCGCCGCCGGTCCGCGGATCGCCTTTGATCAGGCGATCGGCAAGGCGCTGGAGGGAGAGCTGGGTACAGATGGCCTGACCAGCCGCAATGCCCCGGCCTTCATGCTGTACCAGATTGCAGCGCGGCAGGGCGGCGGCCTGCAATTCATGCTGAGCGAAGATGCGCTGGTCCTCGGCGCGGTGCTGCCTGAGGGGTAAGAGCTTGAGCGAGCTGATCCACTACGAGACGCCCTCGCCCAACTGGAACGAACGGCGATTGCCGATTTCGATGGTGGTGCTCCACTATACGGGGATGCAGAGCGCCGATGAAGCGCTGGCTCGGTTGTGTGACGAAGCGGCGCAGGTTTCCGCCCACTACCTGATTGAGGAGGACGGCACGGTCCACCGCCTGGTGCGTGAAGATCGCCGCGCCTGGCACGCTGGCAAAAGCTCTTGGCGCGGGATGACAGACGTAAATTCGGCCAGCGTCGGGATCGAACTGGTCAACCCGGGCCACGAATTCGGCTATCGCCCCTTTCCCGATGAGCAGATGGCGGCGCTGCTGCCGCTGCTGTCCGACATCGTGCTGCGCCACGATATTCCGCGCGCCAACGTGGTGGCCCATTCAGATGTGGCCCCGGCGCGAAAAGAGGATCCGGGCGAGCTGTTCGACTGGGACCTGCTGGCGGCGCATCGGCTCGCGCTGAAAACGCCGCGTGTTACCAGTCCCAGTCCGTTTGAGAACGACGGGGCGTTCTTCCTTGCGCTGGAGCGCTGGGGCTATGACATTTCCGATCAGCCGGCCGCGATGCGCGCCTTTCAGCGCCGCTGGCGTCCGCACATCATCGACGGCCTGGTCGATGGCGAATGTTCTGCGATGCTGTTTTCGCTGCTGCTGGACCGTGACAGCGGAAAAACGCGCTAGGCCATCCCGCAATCTCGGCCGGTCAGGCTGTGATTGCTCGTGACAGGGGGAAATGCAGGATCGCGGCGATCGGTGCAGCAGGATCAGCCGCCCCTGCTGCAACATTGTCGCACAGCGCGATGAGCGCGCGTTCGTGGTCGCCCATGAACTGCGCAATCTTAGCTGCCTCGGCATCTTCATCCGGCGCGACCAGCGTCGCCAGTTCTTCATAGCGCGGCAAATAATTGGTCCGGACAGTTTCACCGAGGGCAACAAACCGCTCACGCCAGGGAAGGGCGTTGATTTGCTCTGCGGCAGCGGCACCGCCGGCGCTCGTGCCATCGATGTCCAGCAGTGGCAGGCCCAAACGGGAAATAAGCGGCCGCATCACGGCTTTCCCTTCCGTTTCTGCCTGGAGCAGCGATCCGAGAATATAGCGCTGTTCGCTGTCTTCGGCCTTGGCGAGCATTAATTCGAAAGCCGCTTCGCCAGCGTGTTCGCCAAGATAGACATCCAGCAGGCAATCTCGAAACAGGGACGATACCATGGGGATTACCTTTGCGCGCTGGCTTTGGATGCTGGATTGGATGCCAAAGCCTAGTGCAACGACTGCCCCGACAGAATAGGCGAAGTTACTAATATCGGACGATTTATCCGTGCGCCTTGCGCCTGTGCCTGCGATCCCCTAAATCGCCGGAGCCAGGGGGCCGGGCAGCCGCGGGGTTCGCAAGAACCGCGAGGAAAGTCCGGGCTCCACGAAACAAGGGTGGCGGGTAACGCCCGCCGGGCGACTTGCTTGCAGGGAAGCCCAGGGAAAGTGCCACAGAGAGCAGACCGCCTGACCAATCCTTCGGGATCGGCGCAGGTAAGGGTGAAAGGGTGCGGTAAGAGCGCACCGGGGCCCTGGTAACAGGGCTCGCACGGCAAACCCCACCCGGAGCAAGACCGAATAGGGGCGGCGCGCCTTTCCGCAAGGAAAGGCAGGTCAGTTTCGGACCCGATCGCCCGGGTTGGTTGCTAGAGCGGCATGGCAACATGTCGCCAAGAGGAATGGCTGCCAGTGTGGATACGGTCCCTTTTGGGATACCGTCCGCGCTACAGAACCCGGCTTACAGGCCCCCTGGCTTTCGCTTCCATCATGGTACCGTCGCCCCTCCCCGGGGTTGCCGAACCGGCCGCAGAGCTTATCGTGTGGCAATGGCACAGGTTATCGCACTTACTGCCGCCGTTCCGGGCGTGGTCCGCAGAACCATCGCGCGCGCAACGTGAAGAACGGGCTGCTGCGCGGCAAGCGGGTCCTTGTCCTGGAAGACGAGCCGATCATCGCCATGCTGCTTGCCGAACTGATCGAAGCGGCGGGCGGTGAGGCGGATTGCATTGGGGCATTGTCTGGCGCTGATGCAGCGCTTGCCCGGCGGCAGCCAGACTTTGCCGTGCTGGATATCAACATTCACGGCCAGACCAGTTTTGATCTTGCCCGGCAGCTCACGGACCTGGCCGTGCCGGTCATCTTTGCCAGCGGCTATGGCCGGAAGGTGCTCCCGCCAGACATGGAACACCTTCCGGCCGTAACGAAGCCCTATACCCTCGATGAACTTGATCTGGCCTTCAAGGCTGCGGCCGGAGTGAGGGATCAATAGGCGGCTATTTGCTGCTCGCGGCCGCGCTTTCGGCGTCGAGCAGCTGCTGGACTTGCTGATAGAAGACCTCACGCGCCTCGGGTTCAGGTCCCTTGGTCGCCCGGGTCCAGTCGGCATTCGATGCAATCACCAGCCGGCGCTTGGCATCGATGAAGATGCCTTGGCCAAAGATGCCCTGCGCCGCGACGGCGCCATTGTCATAGGTCCACCATTGGAAGCCATAGCCGCGGCCCGCTTCGCCGATGTCCTTTTGCTTGACGGTGGCCTGGGCAAACCAGTCAGCCGGGACAATCTGCTTGCCCCCTGCCTTGCCGCCGTTCAGCACGAACAGGCCCAGCCGGGCAAAGTCGCGGGTTGCGGCTTGCAGGCAGCAACCGGCGATTTCGTGCCCGGTCTTGCCCTGCAGCCAGGTCGCCTTGGCTTCCATCCCCGCCGGCTGCCAGACCTTTTCCTGCAGGTACTGCGCCAGCGGCTTCTTTGTGGCGGAGGAGACCAGCACCCCGATCAGGTTGGTTTCGCCCGTGTTGTAATGCCAGACTGCACCCGGCGGGTGGGCGCGTGGCAGCTTGCGCATATAGCTGACGGTAGCATCCAGACCGTTCTCGGGTTCGGCATTGTTGAACCGGGCTACGTCGGCATTGGGATCTTCATAGTCCTCATTCCAGCGGATGCCCGAACTCATCGTCAGCAGCTGGCGGACCGAAACATCATCATAGGCTGAACCTTTAAGGCCAGGGATATAGGCGCTGACCTTGTCCTCCAGGCTCTTGATATAGCCATCCTGGATCGCCGCGCCGACCAGCGTCGAGGTAAACGATTTGGCGACTGAAAAGCTGGTCCAGCGCCCCTCGGGCCCGAAGCCCAGCCCGTACTTTTCAAAGCGGATCTTGCCGTCTTGCAGAATGACGAGCCCGGCACCGCGCTGCTTGGCAAAGTATTCATCGACCCCGGGAATGACCAGCGGCTTGCCCTGAGGCAATGGCAATGGTGCGGTGGACGGGGCGATTTCGCTGGCCTTGGCCAGCACAGGCAGCCGGTCCATCGCGCGGAAGGCGGCATCGCGCTGATCCTGTGACCACAGCAGCACATCGCGGTCGGTCGGCATCGCGGCGATCAGGCCACGGGTTTCCTGGTCAAGGCTGGCATACCAGCCGCCACCCGCCAGCAGCACGGCCACAAGCGCCCCAAGGGCAATAGTCCGTTTGCGCATGGTATTCCTTCTCCCCTGTTATCGGGCGCACCATAGCTGCGCCTGAAAATCAGGGAAGGGGGCTAGCTGCGTCCGACGCTGGAATAGGCGAAGCCCTTGGCGCGCACTTCGGCGGGATCGTAGATGTTGCGCAGATCGACCAGGATGGGGGCCTTGGCGATGGCTTTGACCTTGTTCAGGTCAAGCGCGCGGAAGGCATCCCATTCGGTTACGATCACGACGGCATCGGCATCCTGGATCGCCGAATAGGCATCGGGCTGCATGGCCACTTCGGGCATCAGCGGCTTGGCCAGTTCCATGCCTTCGGGATCATAGGCCGCAACGTGAACGCCGGCGTCGGCCAGGGCCAGCGCGATGGCAATTGCCGGGCTATCGCGCATGTCATCGGTATTGGGCTTGAAGGTCAGGCCCAGCATGGCAACCTTCTTGCCCCGTGCTGCATCACTGCCCCCGCCGTAGTAGTGGTTCAGCGCCTCGATTACCTTGCGGCCCATCGCGCGCTTGCGGCTATCGTTGACCTTGACCACGGCCTCAATGATCCGGGTCGGGGCTTCATAGTCCTCGGCGGTCTTGAGCAGGGCCAGGGTGTCTTTGGGGAAGCATGATCCGCCATAGCCCGGGCCGGCGTGGAGGAACTTTGACCCGATCCGCCCATCCATCCCGATCCCGCGGCTGACATCCTGGACATCCGCGCCGACTTTTTCGCACAGGTCGGCCATCTCGTTGATGAAGGTGATCTTGACCGCCAAAAAGGCATTGGCGGCATATTTGATCAGTTCGGACGAGCGCCGGCTGGTGAACAGCAGCGGTGACTTGTTGAGGAACAGCGGGCGGTAGACCTCGGTCATCACTTGCCGCGCCCAATCATCTTCCGTGCCGACCACGATCCGGTCCGGGCGCTTGAAATCGCTGATCGCCGCGCCCTCACGCAGGAATTCCGGGTTGGAGGCGACGGCGATGCGGACCGGCAGGTTCGCCTCTGTCAGGATCCGCTCTACCTCGTCACCGGTGCCGACCGGGACGGTCGACTTGGTGACCACTACAGCATCATTTTTCAGGTGCTGGCCGATTTCCTCGGCCACGGCGTAGACATAGGACAAGTCAGCATGGCCATCGCCCCGGCGGCTGGGGGTGCCAACCGCAATGAAGATCGCGCCCGCTCCGGCGATTCCTTCGGCCAGGTCGGTCGTGAAGGAAAGCCGGCCCGCCTTGACGTTCGAGGCAACCAGTTCGGCCAGGCCGGGCTCGTAAATCGGCATGATTCCGGCGTGCAGGCTGTCGATCTTGGCGGGATCTTTGTCGATGCAGACCACTTCATGCCCGAAATCGGCAAAGCAGGCGCCCGAAACCAGGCCCACGTAACCCGAACCGACCATCGCAATCTTCATCGCTTATTCCTCTATGTTGACGCGGATCGCGCCGGCTTCAGCCACTGAGGTCAGTAGCCAGCGATTTGTTCCCGCCAGCCCCAGCGCAGTAAGCCGCCCACTGCAATAGGCCCCGGTGTCGATGCCAATGCGGTTATGCCTGATCTCGGCAGTGTCGAAAATGGTGTGCCCGTGAACCACAACCCGACCGAAGCTTTCGCCATGGTTCAGGAATGGTTCGCGAATCCAGCGCTGATCGCTGGGGCGTTGGTCTTCAATGGCGACGCCTGGGCGGATACCCGCGTGGACAAACAGATAGTCGCCCAGCGCGATCTGGTCTTCGAAGCTGCGAATGAAAGCGATGTCGTCCGCCGGAATGGCTGCGAGGGCCAGTGCTGCCACTTCAGCCAGCTCGGCGCGGCTGTAGCCCATGGGATCGAGCGGATAAGACAGCAGCATCTCACGCCCGCCGTAACGCAGGAAGTGGCGCATGACCTCTTCCTTTTCCAGCGCATCGAGGAACATTTCCTCGTGGTTGCCCATCAGGATCCGCACGGCCCGGCGTGCTTGCCAGTCACGCACCAGGCGGATCACGCCAGCGCTGTCAGGCCCGCGGTCGATCAGGTCACCCAATAGGATGATAGTGGTTTGAGCTGGCCCACGGGCGGCATCGTCCGCATCAATCGCCGCGATCAGTGCGGCCAGCAGATCTGCCCGGCCATGGATGTCACCGATGGCATAGACCCGCACTCCGTCCGGAGTCGCGGCGGTGGACGGTGGCGGATCAACCCCGAGTAACTGGCGCAGGCGGTTAAGCATCAAGAACGGGCATATAGCTGTGCGCCTCTTAACGGACAATGATGCGCGTCACCGGGCGGCGATGGCGGCTGCGGTGACACACGTTGCCTTAAAACCACACTTTGCGAGACGTTATAGACCTTCGGCCGGTTTTTTCTTGTGCAGTGCAACAAAGCTGTGCCACCCCACCCTTGTCCGAACCGAATGTTGCCACAACGAGCAGCAAGGAGCGGGCGCAGGTGGGACGAAGCACCAAACAATCGAATAGGAAGATTGACATGCTCACGTCCGTCCGCAGCCTTGTCGCTGCAACCCTTCTCGCTGGCACCGCGCTGGCTGCTACCCCCGCTTTCGCCGATGAAACCGACGCGCCAGGTGATCTGACGGTCACGGGTAACGTTGCCTTGGTCACCGACTACCGCTTCCGCGGCATTTCGCTGTCTGCGGGTGATGTCGCCGTGCAGGGAACGATCAACGTCAACCACGCTTCGGGCCTCTACGCCGGCGTCTGGGCTTCGAGCCTGGAGCAGGATGCGCTTGATATCTACGGCTCGACCGAAGTTGATCTCTATGCCGGCTGGACCGGCAAAGTCAGCAGCGGCCTGACCGCCGATGCCGGTCTGCTTTACTACGTTTATCCGGCCGGCAGCTTCGGCGATGGCAACGTCTTCGAACCCTATGCCTCGCTGACCGCAGCGATTGGTCCGGCCAGCGCCAAGTTCGGCCTGAACTACGCCTGGAAGCAGGATTCGCTGGGTGGTGACGATAACCTTTATCTCTATTCGGACTGGTCGCTGGCCATTCCTAACACTCCGGTTTCCGTGACGGCCCACGCCGGTTTCACTGATGGCGCCCTGTCGCCCAAGCGACTGACTCTGGCGGGCACCGGCGGCGGCTGGGATTACAGCCTCTCGGCCAGCGCTACGCTATACAAGGGCCTGTCGATCGGCGTCTCGTATATCGGCGTCGATGGCAAATCGATTGACAGCTTTTCGAACGACGCTGTCGTCGGAACGCTCAAGTACAGCTTCTAAGTTACCCCACGGGGTGAGCAGGGCGGCCCGTTCCGGCAATGCCGGGGCGGGCCGTTCGCTTTCGCGCATGCCCCCGTTTCAATCCGATCAGTTAAGTCCTATGCTCGACGCCAGACAGCATCCGGAGTTACCGTGACCCAATATCTGCACACCATGATCCGCGTGACCGACCCGGACGCGACTGTGGCCTTTTTCGAACTGATCGGCCTGAATGAAGTCCGCCGCTTTTCCAGCGAGCAGGGCCGGTTCACGCTGATCTTCCTGGCCGCACCGGGACAGGAAGGCGTGGCCGAGGTCGAGCTGACCCACAACTGGCCAGCCGAGGATGGCTCAGCCGAAACCTATACTGGCGGACGCAATTTTGGTCATCTCGCCTATCGGGTCGACAACATCTACGCCACTTGCCAGGCCCTGATCGATGCCGGACACACGCTCCACCGCCCGCCGCGTGATGGGCACATGGCCTTTGTAAAATCGCCTGACGGGATTTCGGTTGAACTGCTGCAGGACGGCAATCTTGACCCGCAGGAACCGTGGGTCAGCATGCCCAACATCGGCACCTGGTAAGCACTTAGCCCCGCTGAGGCGCCAGTCTCAGCAGGGTAAAGCCGCAAAGCGCCGAAATCAGCGATCCGGCCAATACGCCGATCTTGGCTTCGTCGATCAGCACCTGCTGCCCGGGAAAGGCCAGGGCGCCGATGAACAGGCTCATGGTAAAACCGATCCCGCAGAGCATGGCCATGCCGGCCAGCTGCTGACGACTGGCAACGGGCGATGCGGCAATCCGCAGCTTGGTAGCCAGCAAAATGGCACCAAGGATTCCCGCCGGCTTGCCCAGCAGCAGGCCTAGCGCAATCCCCAGCGGGAGTTGGCCGAAAGAGGCAACTCCCAGCAGTTCGACCCCGGCATTGGCAAAACCGAACAGCGGGACGATCAGATAGCCGCTCCACGGCACCAGTGCGTGCTCCATGCGCAGCAGCAGGCTGTCGCCATGCCGGTCCAGCCGGATCGGAATGGTAAAGGCGGCCAGGACCCCGGCGACAGTCGCGTGGACTCCCGAATGGAGTACGCAATACCAGGCGGCGATGGCCAGCACGACATAGGGCAGTCCGCGGCGGACCCCGGCCCGCGCCAGGAGCATCATTACGGCAAGCGCGGCCAGGCCTGCGCCCAGCCAGACAAGCTTGAGCTGGGTGGTATAAAACAGGGCGATGATCGCCACAGCGCCCAGATCATCGACAATCGCCACGGTCAGCAGGAACAGCCGCAGCGCTGGCGGCGCGCGCTTGCCGAGGAGCGCCAGGACGCCGACCGCGAAAGCAATGTCCGTGGCCGCTGGAATTGCCCAGCCACGGGCCAGGCCCGGCACGCTGCCCGCGACTGCCAGATAGATTACTGCGGGAACTGCCATGCCGCCAATTGCAGCCAGAACGGGGAGCCGGCGCTGGGCCGGAGTAGACAATTCACCGACTAGCAGCTCGCGTTTGATCTCAAGCCCGATCACGAAGAAGAACACCGCCATCACCGCGTCGTTGATCCACAAGTGGGCCGTGTCGAGCTTGGCAATGGGCGTCCAGGGCAGCGGTGCGTGAAGCAGGGCATGATAAATGCCGGATGCCGGAGAATTGGCAGCGAGCATCGCCAGCGCGGCGGCCATGATCAGCAAAAGGCCTGCGCCGGCCTCTCCACCGAACAGGCGAACGAGCGAGCTGGCGATACGGGAAGCCGGGTTGCGATGTGAAGACATGGCTGCGACCAATCCTCCATTCGAGTCTGCGTTGCAAGCAATCGATATTATGATTACGCTTCCGACATTTGGCGCACAGATCAGGGGCTCTCAAGACTGGATTATGGCAGGATCGGCTGGCGAAATCACTTGGGCGCTGGAAGCGGTGTTGCTCGCAGAGCGCGAGCTTTTGCTCTTTGCCGGATTCTGGATTGCGGTCGGCCTGCTCGATGAACTTGCGATTGACCTGTTGTGGTTTTGGCTAAGGCTCACCGGGCGTGCAGGCACCCAGACCCTGCCGGCCGGATATGGGAACGCCCCATTGGCGGACCCGCTCGCAGTCTTCGTCCCTGCCTATTGCGAAAGTGCCGTTATCGGCATCACCATCCGGCACCTGTTGCAGACCTGGCGACAGGACGCCTTGCGGCTTTACGTTGGCTGTTATCGCAACGATCAGGCAACGCTGGCGGCGGCGGTGGCCGCCGCGGAAGGTGATCCGCGGCTCCGCCTTGTGCTGCTCGATTCCCAGGGGCCAACCACCAAGGCCCACTGCCTAAATCGGCTCTATGCCGCGCTTGAACGTGATGAAGCCCGAGGCGCGCGGCGGTTCCGCGGGGTGATCCTGCACGATGCCGAGGACATGGTGCACCCAGCCGCGCTTGAGGCGATCGATGCTGCCTTGGCCGCAGTCGATTTCGTCCAGCTTCCGGTTCGCCCCGTTGCCGATTGCGGCAATCGCTGGATTTCCGGCCACTATGCTGATGAATTTACCGAAGGCCATGCCAAGGCGATGGTGGTGCGTAATGCGCTGGGGCTGGCCTTGCCCGCGGCCGGGGTTGGTTGCGGTCTGTCGCGGTCGGCACTCGATCGGCTGGTGTCGATGCAACCAGTGGGGGATCGGCCCGGTCCGTTTTCAGCCGATGCCCTGACGGAGGACTATGAGTTGGGCCTGATCCTCTCAAAGACTGGCCGGGGCAGCGCGTTTTTGCGGTTGCGTGCTGCTGACGGTAGTCTTGTCGCCACTTCCAGCTGCTTTCCGGGAACGCTCGGCGCAGCGGTTCGGCAGAAGACGCGCTGGATTCACGGGATTGCCTTCCAGGGCTGGGACCGTCTGGGCTGGAGCGCGCGCCCGCTCGAGTTCTGGATGGCGCTACGCGACCGGCGGGGCCCGCTGACAGCATTGGTACTGGCAGCAGCCTATGCCTTGCTCGCGCTGGATGCAGTACTGGTTCTGGCGCGGCTCGAAGGTTTGGTGCCCAACATACCGCTGACCGAGACCCATCGCCTGCTGCTGGTCATTGGCCTGGCCGGACTGGTCTGGCGGGGGCTGATGAAGCTGTTGTTTGTGGGCCATGA
The DNA here is from genome assembly GCA_964572445.1 of uncultured Novosphingobium sp. Lineage (GTDB taxonomy): Bacteria > Pseudomonadota > Alphaproteobacteria > Sphingomonadales > Sphingomonadaceae > Novosphingobium. The sequence goes on from CAZNFV010000017.1 coordinate 18,449, forward strand.
ATATGGCTGGACAGAAGGCATTCGCGCCGTCCTTCGCATTCCGGTCGCCAATGTCATCGCAATCATGGCCGGGCGCAGGGCAATCCTCGGCTATGTTCGCAGCCTTGCCGGACAACCCGTGAGCTGGGATAAAACCGAACACGTCCTCCACCCTGCCGTCAACGAACTGCACCGGGTGCGGGCATGAGCGCCCCGCGGCTGACCCAGCGCCGTCGCGGCCAGCCTCTGGCGGTGCTGGGTGTTCTGATTGTCGGCTGGATTGGCCTGCGTGCCGTCCTTTGGGAGCGGATCGAATTGACGGTGCTTGCTGCTCCGTTTCAGGCGGCAGTGGCCAAGGTTCTGCCAGCAGGTGCCGGCGGACTTTCCGCCCAAGTGCCTGAAGTCCGCCAGATTGCGCCGCTGCCACCAGCCGTTGTGCGGCCGGCTGATCTGTCTGTGCCCACACCGCTTCCGCCGGTGGCAGGCTTGACGCAGCCAGCACCACTACCCGAATTCGGCCCCGCCAGCGGGCCGCTTGAGCCCAGCCGGGTGGCGGCGGCGCACCAGCTCGCGTGGATGGCTGGTGTGGCCCAGTTGCCCATCCCTCGTTTCATCATCGACCGCCTTGGCCAGAGCGGGCGAACAGCCAATCTGATTCCTGCAGAGGCGCGGCCGATGCAGCTGTCCGCGATGGGTGCACGGCGCTGGTCGGCCGATGGCTGGCTGCTGCTGCGTGACGGTGGAGTGGGACTGACAGCTGCGGGCCTGCCTTCGCCCAGTTATGGCGCTAGCCAGCTGGGCGCAGTGGTCCGTTATCGCCTGATGCCCGCCAGTGCGAACCGCCCGGCGGTGTTCCTGCGGGCGACCAGCGCGGTTCGTTCGCCACGTGGGGAGGAAGTCGCGCTGGGCCTCTCGGCGCGGCCGCTCGCCGGGTTGCCGGTCACGCTGCAGGCGGAACTGCGCGCAACCCGGCAGCTTTCGGCAACGACCTTGCGGCCGGCTCTCGGCGCCGTGACCGAGCTGCCGCAGCTGACCCTGCCAGCAGGATTCGCCGCCGCAGCTTATGGGCAAGCCGGTTATGTCGGCGGCCCCGATGCCACCGCCTTTGTCGATGCCCAGGTGCGGGTCGAGCGGCGGTTTGCGCGTCTCGGCCAAAGCGAGCTGCACCTTGGCCTGGGGGCTTGGGGTGGCGCACAGGAAGGTGCGCGCCGGATTGATCTTGGCCCCACGGCACGAATCAACTTTCCGATTGGGAGCGGGCAGGGCCGGGTCTCGGCCGACTGGCGCGTCCGCGCCGCTGGCAATGCCGCCCCCCGATCGGGCCCGGCCCTGACACTGTCCGCAGGTTTCTAAGGTTACGCCTTTTTTCCGCCGCCCTGCTGGGCTAGCCATGGCCCGCAGATGGACGTTTACCTTCCCATTGCGAACCTGGCCGTCAATGGCCTGGTGATCGTCGCGCTTGGCGCGTTGACCGGCATTCTGTCCGGGATGTTCGGGGTGGGCGGGGGCTTCCTGACCACGCCGCTGATGATCTTCTATGGCATCCCCCCCACCGTCGCGGCGGCTTCGGCTGCCAGTCAGGTCACCGGCGCGTCGGTTTCCGGTGTCTTTGCCCATGCCCGGCGGGCCGGGGTCGATTACCATATGGGGACGGTGATGGTTGCCGGCGGTGTCCTGGGCACCGGGATCGGCGCAGTCCTGTTCCGCCTGCTGCAGCAATGGGGCCAGATCGATATCGTCATCAATCTGCTCTATGTGGGTCTGCTCGGCACGATCGGCACACTGATGGCGCGCGAAAGCTGGCAGGCGCTCAAGGCCCAACGGACGGGCATTCCGCTGCCGGCCCGCAAGCGCCGCCACCACCCAATGGTTGCCAACTTGCCGCTGCGCTGGCGCTTCTATCGCTCGGGCCTGTACATTTCGCCGCTGGCTCCGCTGCTGTTGGGGATGTTTACCGGTGTGCTGACCATGCTGATGGGAATCGGCGGGGGCTTCGTGCTGGTTCCTGCGATGCTTTACATCCTGGGGATGAGCGCGAACGTCGTGGTTGGGACCTCGCTGTTCCAGATCCTGTTCGTGACCATGATCACCACCATGATGCACGCCCTGACCACCAAGGCGGTCGATATCGTCTTGGCAGTATTGCTGCTGATCGGATCAGTTTCGGGCGCGCAGATCGGATCGCAGCTTGCCCAAAAGCTGCCGGCTGAGCGGTTGCGCTTTGTCCTGGCCGCCGTGGTCCTGCTGATTGCGCTCAGGATGCTGATCGGGCTCGCCTGGCAGCCTGACGAGATTTACACGGATTCGCCGCTGTGAGGGCCCTGCTGGCGATCCTCTGCCTGATCTTTTTGAGCGGGGCCCGCGATCCGATCCTGGTGCCAGAGGTATCACAGCACGAGATTCAGGTGCGCCAGGGCTTCACGGGCACTGAACTGCTGTTGTTCGGTGCAATCCTGACTCCAGAGGGCAGCCGTGCCGGCCAGGACTATGACATTGTCGTCGTGCTGAAGGGTCCCACTAACGGCATTATCCTGCGTGAGAAGCAGCGGATTGCGGGAATCTGGGTCAATGCGGCCAGCGCGGAATTCCGCTCCGCCCCGGCCTTTTTCGCAGTCGCCTCGTCCAAGCCGATCGACAAGATCGTCGATCAGAAAACGGCGGCAATTTATGAGCTGGGGCTGCCTTGGTTGCAGCTTTCCCCGATCGGCGCCTTCGATCCGGCAGAGCAGCGCCGTTTTTCCGCGGGACTGGTTGAGCGGTTGGGGCGTGAGGGGCTCTACAGGGAAGATCCACACGGTGTGACCGTGAGTGAGCAGGTGCTTTACCAGGCCCGGATCAGCCTGCCCTCATCCGTGCAAACCGGGACCTACACCGCCGAGACATTCGCCATCAGCAAGGGCCGCGTTGTCGCCTCGGCAGTCGCCCGGGTCGAAGTCCGCAAGGTCGGGTTCGAGCGATTGGTTGCTCAGTTCGCCGATACCAACGGGTTCCTTTACGGCCTGCTGGCAGTGCTCGTTTCGGTCGGCATGGGCTTTATCGCGGGGCGGCTGTTCGCCCTCGTTTAGGCCATCTTAACTGCAAATGCCTATCGCTCTCCCTGCGTCAGAGAACAGGGAAGCCAAGGGCATGGAAGAAATGAAGAGCCGCAGTTTCGGCCAGCGCGACGAACATGACGCGGCTGACACGCCTGAAGTTTTGCCGGCCGAGGGGATCGACAACGCCCGCGAACCGATCGGGATCGTTCTGGAGATCGCTGGCTCTGGCTCTGTCATCGCGCTTGATCTGCAGCGCCTGCAGGAATGCACGGAGGATGCCGATCCTTCGGTCGCACTGGCGGGCCAGGTTGGTAGCCAGGTCAAAATCCGCGTCGGCAAGGGCTGGCTGCTCGCCTCGGTTCGCACCCAGCGTCAGGACGCGAAGACGCCGGGCGGGATCATGGCGCAGATCGACTTCCTGGGCGAAGGCGAGGAAGAACGCCTGACCGGACGCATCCACTCATTCCGCCGCGGTGTGACGCGCTATCCGATCCCGGGTGCGCTGCTCTATCCGGCTACCAGCAATGATCTCAAGCAGATCTATGCCAGTGATGGCCGCTCTTCGATCCAGGTCGGCACGGTCTTTCCGACCCGGGACATCCGCGCCGGACTTTATATCGATTCCCTGCTGGGCAAGCACTTTGCCCTGCTTGGTTCGACCGGCACCGGCAAATCGACCAGCGCGGCGCTGATCCTGCACCGGATTTGT
>CAZNFV010000018.1:0-21641 GCA_964572445.1 uncultured Novosphingobium sp.
TCAGTATTAACCGCCCGCTTAACTGAAGCAAGGCGCGATTGCCAGCATCATGCGCGATAGGCGCAGCTTGCCAATTGTACTGCGGAAGAAGGCGGCAGGTTGATTTCAAGGATTCAGACAGGCCCGTGCCAGGCAGCAAGGCCTATGCTTCGTCAGGCCTCTGCTTCGATTGCATCAAGCCCCCTGCGAAGGTTCGCGCTGATATCCAGCAAGATCACCCGGCCATCTTCGGTTGAGCGCTTTGTTACGATCAACCCGATATCTTGCAGGCAGCGTTTCGAAAGCTGAAAGCCCGAAGAAGAGATCCGGGTTTCGCGCATCAGCTGCTGCACACTCATCGGGCCATCAGAGTAAAGTACGCTTATCATTTCGCATTCAGTAGTCACAAAGCGGCGGTTTGTCAGCTTTTCCGCTCTTCTCAAGGCATTGATAGTGAAGGTCATTTTGCACCCAGCGATTGTGGTCCGGTCGGTCTGCAATACATCCATGCAGGGAAAAAGCTTTTAAAATGGCACCAAATTGGACCACAATGGTGGCATTTCCCAGTCTCCATCGATTTCCAATTTATCAAAGCAGATGATCCGTTCCGTGGTCCTTTCTGTGGGTGTGAGGATAAAACTGACAAAATATGACGTTAATAATTCCCGTCAATCTTTGACGCCTTTATTTTCCGATATTAATTTATATTCATTTCATAAACTCATTATTTAATCTTTTTGGAGACTGCACTTTGATGGCATCCGCCCCTCCAGATCAATAAACCTTTGACGATCTAAGGGGAATTCAAATGAAGAAGATTATCACGCCTTCGGTGGTGACTTTGGCCATATGCCTTGCTTCGCCCGCCCTGGCTGCGCCGGCGACTGGCATTCTCGATGGCACATACATCAATCTGGCCACTGACATTACCAACCAGGCAGGCGATGTTCAGAGCGCTCAGGACGCTCTTGCCGCACAGCAAGATGCAGCGGCTGCTGCAGCGACGGACTTTGGCGCGGCTCAGGCTACGTTGACCGCGGCCGACCAAGCGGCATTTGCAGCACTGCTGCAGGCTTCAACCGATCTCGCTGCGGCTCAGGCCTTGGAAAACGATGCATCTGACGCTGCAACTGTTGCGTTGAATGCGCGTACCGATCGGCAAGCTGAATTTACCACTGCACAGGCGGATCTTCAGACTGCCGTCATCGATAAGAGTGCGGCCGATGGGCTACAGGCTAACGCCCAGACCAATTATGATGCCATCTTGGCCGATCCACTTGCCACTGCAGGGCAGATTGCCGCTGCCCAAACCGCTCTGGCTGATGCAACCGCCGATGCCAATGCTGCTGCGGCGGCTGTTACTGCGGCCCAGGCTGTTGTCGCCACCGCATCTGCTGCTGTTGTATCGGCGGATGCTGCCTATGCAGTAGCCGACCTGGCGAGCACGAGCGCGTCCGCAGCCGCCATCACGGCAGCCACGGATGTGGCAGATGCACAAGCCGCGCTGCAGACCAGTCTGGCTGGAAACACCGATCTGCAAGACGTTCTGCTTGCTCTGGATCCGGCCTTTGCGCCGGGCACTGAAGTGACGGCGCTTGCGGCGCTTGAATCCACGTCAACGATCGCTCAGGCTGGCGTGGTAACAGCGCAGACGGCTGCGGCTGATGAACAACAGATCCTTGCTGGCCTGAATCGCCAAAGCGATCTGCTTGCCAGCGCAGCCAGCAGTGGGCAGGAAAACATCGCACTGGCTTCGGGCGCGCTGACGGGCGATCCGGCTGCCGATGGTTCCAACTTCGAAACCGAAGTGCTTGGTGCGCTCACCGATCATGAAGTCCGGATCACCGAAAACACCGCGGCAATCGGAACCTTGGAAACCGGACTGGCAGACGAAACTTCGGCTCGTATCGCTGGTGATGCTGCCACCTTGGCCAGCGCCAACACGTACACCGACACCTCGGTTGCTGCCGAGGCTGTCCTGCGGGTTGCTGGTGATGCTGCCACCCTGGCCAGCGCCAACACGTACACCGACACCTCGGTTGCTGCCGAAGCTGTCCTGCGGGTTGCTGGTGATGCTGCCACCTTGGCCAGCGCCAACACGTACACCGACACCTCGGTTGCTGCCGAAGCTGTCCTGCGGGTTGCTGGTGATGCTGCCACCTTGGCCAGCGCCAACACGTACACCAACACATCGGTTGCTGCTGAAGCGGCCCTGCGGGTGACTGGTGACGCTGCCACCTTGGCCAGCGCCAACACGTACACCAACACCTCCGTTGGTGTCGAAGCTACGGCTCGCCAGGCTGCCGATACGGCATTAGGCAACCGGATTTCGTCGGAAGAAACGGCCCGGATCGCGGCGGACACGGCCGAAGCGAATGCCCGGGTTGCAGGTGACCTTGCGTTAGGCAACCGCATCAACAATGAAACCAACGATCGTGTTGCTGCTGATAACGTGCTGCGCGATCAGATTGCCAGTTCAACCGCGACAGCGATTGCATTGGGCGGTGCGGTAATCCTGCCAGACGTGAACTTCACGCTGTCGGGCAATGTCGGCTTCTATGAAGGCGCGCAGGCCATTGCCATCAACGGCTCGGCCCGCGTTGCTCCGAACACCTATGTCACCGGTGCGTTCGGCGGTGGCCTGAACAAGCGCGGCGCCGTTGGCGGTCGCGTTGGGGTCGTCTTCGGCTTCTGACCTGACTAGTTGTTAAACTGAAAACGGGGGTGCTGGTTTTGCCGGCACCCCCTTTTCGAATCGGGATCCGGGAACCTATGATAAAGCTGTTGATATCGAACCGGCTTCCGCGTGGCCGCAAATTGGTGGTGCCATTGTCTGCCGCTATATGTGCGTCGCTGCTCCAACCGGCCGCCGCGATGGCGCAGAACCGTCAGACATCCGTGGTCAAGCTGGAAACCATGGCCCAACTGTGCAGTGTTCGGCAGCGGGAAATTCTTGCGCACAACAAGGCCCGTATTGAAGCTGGCATTGCCTATCTGAACACCAAAGATTCCGGGTTGAAGGCGCAGCACCTGCGGATAGTCGAAGCGTCAAGGATATCCGCTACGGAAGCTGAAGTATCCTGGCAACGGCTCAGCTGCCTGGATGTTCTGAGCAGACCGCTGCCCCCCAGCGGCAGGTAATTGCGTGCGGGCCTATTAACCCGCATTGCCAGCATCCGGCGGGTTTGGCAGGACGGTGCTATGATCATCGCATCGCGCCGCTACGTCGCAGGACAAGTTACCATCCAGGAACTGCCACTGGACGGAAAACCGCGCGGTGAACTGCCGCCAGGTGCCTTTGACTGGATCGGTCTTCACGCGCCGGATGCGGCGGAGATGGCTTTGTTGCAGGCGCAATTCGGACTTCACCCGCTTGCGGTCGAAGATGCGCTCAACCCGATGCAGATGCCCAAGGTTGATGCCTATGGGCAGCAGTTGTTCATTGTTGCCCGGACCGCCGCGATCGATGAGGGCGAAAAGATCGCCTATGGCCAGACGGCAGTCTTCCTGGGGCGGGATTTCGTTGCAACTGTCCGGTTTGGGTCCGAGCGCGATCACAGCACGGTGCGCAACCGGCTGGAGGCCGCCGCCGAGCATCTGATCGAAGGGCCGGACTACGTGGCCCATGCGGTCCTTGATTTTGTGGTCGATGGTTATCAGCCGATCATGGAAAAGTTGGAAGAGGCGGTCCAGGCGATTGAAGAGCGGGCGATTGACGCGTTCCCTGAGCCTTCGACCATCCGCCGGATTTTCCGCCTGCGTCGCCAGTTGCGCCGCTTCGTCCGGATCATCGGGCCGATGGAAGCCGTTTGCGAGCGCCTGGCAACCACTGAACTCCCAGTGATCGATGCCGGCGCGCGCATCTGGTACCGGGACGTGCTTGATCACATGCGCCGGGCCATGCGGCGGATTGCGGGGCTGAATGAAACGCTGGCCTCGGTAGTGGAAACGGCCAGCCTGCTGGAACAGCATCGGCAGGGCACGATGACCCGGCAACTGGCCGCCTGGGCGGCGATCCTGGCCGTGCCGACCGCGATTGCCGGGATTTATGGCATGAACTTCGATTATATGCCCGAGTTGCGCCAGCCGTGGGGCTATCCAGCGGTCCTGGCGGCTATTGCCCTGATCTGCGGCGGGTTGTGGTTGCGGTTCCGGCAAATCGACTGGTTGTAGCCTAACGGTCGCTGTGGACAGTGGCAGCGGTGATACCAATTGCCGCTGTCGCTGCTGTCGCTTGCCTGTCATATGGCTGTCACAATCGGATCGGGGGATTCGCGATAATGTTTGGCTGGTTTCAGCGTCTGTTGCCCAAATCGGGCGATTTCTTTGTTTTGTTCGAGCGTCACGGCGCAGCGATGATCGGTGCCGCCGAGGCGCTGGTTACGTTGACTGCGGGTGAGGGCGACCGCGCCCAGCTGCTGCGCACCATTCGCGATCAGGAACACGCCGCGGACGAAGTGATCCGCGAAGTATTGCACGAGGTGCGCCACACCTTCCTGACGCCATTCGATCGGGGTGCAATCACGGCGCTGATCGGTGCGATGGACGATACCATTGACGAAATGAACGCCACGGCCAGCGCGATCGAGCTGTTCGAGGTGACCACTTATGACAGCCAGATGCAGGACATGGCCCGGCTGGTCCTGGATGCCTGTAAACTTATCGCCGAATCACTCCCGCTGCTGCGCGATGTTGAGCGCCAAGGGCGTCGCTTGCACGAGCTGACCGCGCGGATCGTCCAGCTCGAAGGGCAAGCCGATGGCATCTATGACGTGGGCATGCGCGCTGCCTTCCAGGCCCAGAAGGTGAAAAGCGATCCGCTGGCCTTCATGGTCAACCGCGAGATTTACAAGCATCTCGAAAGAATTGCCGATGCTTTCGAGGATGTCGCGAATGAAATCGACAGCCTCGTGATCGATCACGGCTAAGGCCCGGACAAGGAACTTGCGGCATGCATGAACTTGCCCTTCCGCTGCTAGTCGGGCTGATTGTCCTCGCCCTGGCCTTCGATTTCCTGAACGGCCTGCACGATGCAGCCAATTCGATCGCCACGGTGGTTTCGACCCGGCTGCTGAGCCCGGTCATGGCCGTACTGTTCGCGGCCGCAGGAAATTTTGCGGCCTACTGGTTGATCGGGCACGGCGTTGCCAAGACCATCGCCAAGGGGATCATCGATCCGAATGACGCTACCCCGGCCGTGATTTTTGGGGCGCTGATGGGGGCGATTTTCTGGAACATCGCCACCTGGCTGCGGGGCATCCCGTCTTCATCCAGCCACGCGCTGATTGGCGGCCTGCTGGGCGCGGCTGTGGCGCACAGCGGCCTTGGCACGGTGCAGAGCGCCGGAACCATCAAGACCATCCTGGCGATCTTCCTGTCCCCGATCATCGGCTTTGCCATTGCCATGCTGATGGTGCTGATCACCTCTTGGCTGTTCAAGGGCTTCCAGCCCCGTCGCGCAGAAGGCGTGTTCAAAACCCTGCATCTGTTCTCAAGCGCAGCCTATTCGATTAGCCACGGTGGCAACGATGCGCAGAAGACAATGGGGATCATCACCCTGCTGCTCTACACCACAGGCCACTTCGGCAATGCCTCGGTGGATGAGATGCAGGTGCCCGACTGGGTCGCGGTCGCCTGCTACCTGGCGATATCACTCGGGACCATGTCGGGTGGGTGGAAGATCATCAAGACGATGGGCACCAAGCTGACAAAGCTGAACCACCACACCGGCTTTTCTGCCAGCACGGCGGGCTCAATCGTGGTGTTTGGCGCCTCGGCGATGGGCATCCCGATTTCAACGACCCACGCCATCACCGGTTCAGTGATCGGCACGGGCGCCGCGCGCAAAGCCAGCGCCGTGCGCTGGGGCATCGCCACGCGGGTGGTCATGGCCTGGTTCATCACGATCCCGGCGAGCGCCGCAGTAGGCGCGCTGTTCTATACTCTGACGCGGATGTTCTGACTTAGCCGGTGACGGCGCCAAACAGGTCGTGCTCGTCAGCGTCTTCGATCGTTACCTGAACGATATCACCCGGCTGAAGGGTGGCGGACACCTCGCGCAGATGAACTGCTCCATCGATCTCGGGCGCGTCGGCCTGTGAGCGGCCGGTAGCGCCGATATCACCATCTTCGTCAGGCTCGCCAACTTCGTCGATGATCACCGGCATGGTCCGGCCGATCTTGGCCTGAAGCTTGGCCGCGCTGATCGCGGCGGTCTTTTCCATGATCCGGGCGTACCGCTCTTCCTTGACCGCTTCCGGCACGGCGCCGGGGAGATCATTGGCGGCAGCGCCGGCAACGGGTTCGAAGCGAAAGGCGCCGACCCGGTCGAGTTGCGCCTCGTCCAGCCAATCCAGCAAGTATTGGAAGTCGGCCTCAGTCTCACCGGGGAAACCGACCACGAAGGACGAACGCACCGCGATATCTGGGCAGATTTCGCGCCATGACTTCAGCCGTTCCAGCACCTTGGCTTCATTGGCCGGGCGTTTCATCGCCTTCAGCACCGAGGGGCTGGCGTGCTGGAACGGACTATCCAGATAAGGCGCCATCAGCGGGATGACCGCATCGACGTGGGGATAGGGATAGACATAGTGCAGGCGCACCCATGGGGCCTGGCCGGCCGGCGTGCGCAGCTGGCCCAGTTCGCGGGCCAGGTCGGTCATGTGGGCGCGAACCTCACGATCCTTCCACTGGCGGCTTTCGTGCCGGGTGTCGACGCCATAGGCCGAAGTGTCCTGGCTGATCACCAGCAGTTCCTTCGTGCCCGCAGCCACCAGCTTTTCCGCTTCGCGCAACACGGCATCGATTCGGCGGCTCGCCAGTTTCCCGCGCAGTTGCGGGATAATGCAGAAGGCGCAGGCGTGATTGCAGCCTTCGGAAATCTTGAGATAGCTGTAATGCCGCGGCGTGAGTTTCACATCCGGTTGCGGGATCAGGTCGATGAACGGGCCCTGTGACGGGGGCGCCGCCGCATGGACGGCTTCGACCACGGCTTCATACTGGTGCGCGCCAGTAACGGCCAGAACTTGCGGATACTTGGCGCGGATTGTCTCCGCTTCCTCACCCATGCAGCCGGTAACGATGACACGGCCATTTTCGGCAATTGCTTCACCGATTGCGGCCAGGCTTTCTTCCTTGGCGGAATCGAGGAAGCCGCAAGTGTTGACCAGCACGACGTCAGCCCCGGCATAGTCGGCGCTCATCGCATAACCATCAGCGCGCAGCCGGGTCAGGATCCGTTCGGAATCGACCAGTGCCTTGGGACAGCCGAGGCTGACCATGCCTACACGTTTCTGGTCGGGAAGTTCGATTGCCATGTCGGGCGGGCCCTTACACTGCGGCGGGCTAAAGTGCTAGGGAAAGCGGATGGAGATAACGATCACCAAGGGACAGGCTGAAGACCGGATTGTGGTGTCGCATCTCGATGGGCGGCGGATGGAAACCACTTTCCCCAAGAAAGGCCCGATCCCGCATGACGCCGTGCACTGGTATGTCGAGCGGGGGCTGGGGCTGGGTGAAGCATTCTGGGGCATGGTCGCGAACGGTCTTCACCCCGAGGAAATTGCCGGAATTGCCAAGGCAGCGGGCCATGCCAGCGCATCGCGCAACACCGTGCCCGAACCGGCCATCGTCGAACTGCTGCAGGCAGAGCGGCTGGTTGAATGTTTCGAAGCGGACCAATGGAGTGGCGGTAGCAGCACCGTTGAGGACTTTGTGGCCATGGCCGAGGTGGCCTGCAATTCATCGCATGTGCCGCTGCCGGCGCTGGATGCGGCGCAGATCGGAATGATCAGGGATCAGATCGGCCACTTCGCCCGAGCATGGATCGCGGCACCGGTGGGTCACACGGCCCGTTTTGAATGGGAGTGACGTGATGGGAGCGATGGACTGGCTGAGCGTGGCTCTGGCGGCTTTGGCGGCGAGCACCGTCTTGGCGTTGGCGTTCCGCCAGACGCGGGCGAGCTGGCGTTATGCGGCCCTGCCGCTGAACCTGGTCTCGGCCCTGATGCTCGGCCACGCCCTCGCCCGGATCGGGCCTGAGAAACTTACCGCCAAACCGCAGCTGTTCTTCATGCAATCGGGCGGGCTAGCACTGGCTTTCGTGATCCCTGCGCTGTGGCTGACGCAATTGCGGGATAGCACACCGCGCCGCCAGACTATCATCGATAGCCTGGCGTTCGTTGCTGCCTATCTGGCGATGGGTGCAGTATTCTGGTTGCGCGCCTAGCCGGCGATGTCGCTGATGCGGTGATGCGGCAGCACCCGCCAGGCCGCTACCGCCAGGATTACCTGCAGGGCCTCCACGGTCATGGGCATGGCAAAGCCGGGGGCCGGCCCATCCAGTGCCGCGCTGACAGCGCGGCCGGTAAAGGCGATCCCGAACAGCAAAGCAGGAATAAGCAGCAGATCGCCATTGCGCCGCCATCCACCCCACAGCTGGCAGCCGCCAGCGACGAGGAAGAACGCGGTCAAGTCAGCGCGCAGCACGGCGAGGCCGCCCAGGCCAATCGGCGATAGGTTGAACTGCGTACCCAGACCGACCGGATCGACGAAAAAGCCGATCCCCAGCAAAAGATTGAACAGGCCGAACAGAAATAGCAGTGCGGTCAGGATCAGGCGCATGGCGGTAACTTTCCCCGTTTTGACGATCTTAACCTCTGTGCCCCACGAATTCCGGAAAGCAAAGCCTGTTGCGCAAGGGGTTGGGGCATTGCACAAGCTGGTCGCCATGAACGGACCTCGGATTCTACTCGTCATCGGCGGCGGCATTGCGGCTTACAAGTCCTGCGAGCTGGTGCGGCTGATCCGCAAACAGGGCGGCGACGTAACCTGCGTGCTGACCAAGGGCGGCGCGCAATTCGTAACGCCCATGACCCTTGCGGCGCTGAGCGAGAATCCGGTTCACACCAATCTCTGGGATCTCAAGAATGAGATCGAGATGGGGCACATTCAGCTTTCGCGGCAGGCTGACCTGGTCGTGGTCTGCCCGGCGACGGCGGACCTGATGGCCAAGATGGCTCACGGTATCGCTGATGATCTGGCCACTACGATGCTGTTGGCGACCGACAAGCCCGTGATGGCTGTGCCGGCGATGAACGTGCGGATGTGGGAACATGCTGCCACCCAGGCCAATGTCGCCGTGCTGCGCGAACGCGGGGTCACGGTGCTGCAGCCGGACGAAGGGCCGATGGCCTGCGGCGAATTCGGCCCCGGCCGGTTGCCAGAGCCTGCTGCGATCATGCAGGCAATCTGCGAAGCGCTCTCGCTCGATCCACCGGCTATGCCGGAACAGGCCGAGGAGCCGGACGAGGACAGCGCAAGCCTTGGCGGGCTATCCGCTGGCATGATCCAGCGCAGCACGACTTCGCGGATCGTGTTCGAGGATGAACTCCTGCCCGAGGATGCCTTGCTGGAAGATCTCGCACCGGGTGTCGGCACCACCGCGTCGCCAGCCGATCCGGCGCCAGGCGATGCCGGCCCGCTGCTGGTCAAGAAGGGCATGGCCCGCGGGGCGCCGCCGACCGAGGCCGGTGCAATCAACCACCTGGTGATGAACCAGGCCCCGCCAGAGCCGCTAGCCGGCGATCAAGACCTGCTCGCAGGCCAACCGGATTTTGATGGCGATCCCGCCCACCGTCCGCTGTTTGGCAAACACGTGCTGATCACCGCCGGGCCAACCCATGAACCGATTGATCCGGTCCGCTACATTGCGAACCGCTCGTCCGGCAAACAGGGCTTTGCCATCGCCGCCGCTGCTGCGCGGGCGGGCGCGCGGGTCACGCTGGTGTCTGGCCCGGTTGCCTTGCCAACGCCGCCCGGGGTGGACCGGATCGATGTCGAGACCGCTCGCGAAATGGCCGACGCCGTGCGCCGTGCGCTGCCAGCCGACTGTGCGGTAATGGTCGCCGCCGTGGCTGACTGGCGGACTGAGGACTATGCGCCCGAGAAGATGAAGAAGCGCGGTTCGGCGCCGCCAGCGCTGCGGTTGACTGAGAACCCTGATATCCTGGCGACGCTTTCGGCCAGCGACAAACGGCCCAAGCTGGTTGTCGGTTTTGCGGCCGAGACCGAGAAGGTGCTCGAACACGCCAAGGAAAAGCGCAAGCGCAAGGGCGCGGACTGGATCGTCGCCAATGACGTATCGGGTGACGTGATGGGCGGGGACGTCAATCGCGTCCACATCGTTTCCAGCAATGGTGTTGACCACCTGCCGGAACTGCCCAAGGACGCCGTCGCAGATGCCCTCGTCGAAAGGATTGCCGATGCCCTTAACGCCTGAAGTGCCGGTTGCGGTAGTGCGCCTGCCGCACGGGGAAGGGCTCGATCTTCCCGCCTATGCCACGGACGGCGCAGCTGGGATGGACGTGGTTTCGGCTGAGGATGTGATGATTGCCCCCGGTGCGCGTCATGCCGTTGCCACCGGCCTGGCCATGGCGATCCCCGAAGGGTTCGAGATCCAGGTTCGCCCGCGTTCAGGCCTGGCGCTCAAGCACGGGATCACCGTGCCGAATACGCCCGGCACGATCGACAGTGACTATCGCGGGGAACTGAAGGTCATCCTGATCAACCACGGCGCGGAGGAATTCGCGATCCAGCGCGGGGACAGGGTGGCCCAGCTGGTGCTGGCCCCGGTAACCCGGGCGAGCTGGCTGCAGGTTGAGGCACTGGACGAGACTGCGCGCGGCAGCGGCGGCTTTGGCTCGACCGGCGGGGTGGTCGCCCTGAAGAGCTGATCCAGGTTCGTCACAGACACAAAAAAGCGGGCCTGTTGCCAGGCCCGCCGACTCGGTGTTGCTAAGATTAATTGCGGCGTTTCTTTTCGGGCGCAACGGTGATCCGAACGGTTTCCCCCGAATTGCCCGGGAAGTCCGTAAACATCGCTTCGACCAGATTGGGCACGAGGTACTGCAGCCGGTTTGAAACCGACGCGGCTTCGGCCTTGCCTTCGAACAGACGCTGGCCATCGGCCCGGCGATCAATCTTCAGGCTGATCCCGCTGGTGTAAACGGTGTAGTTTTCCACGCCGCCATCAAACCACGGATCATACCAGCCATAACCCCAGGCAGACATCGGGCGGTAAAACCCGCCGCGGCGGCCATAGCCCCAGTAGCCGTAGCGCGGGCCGTACCAGTCTGACCAGAACGGATCGACCATCGGAGTGCGGCGGACGCGTTCACGGCCCTTGTCGACACCATAGTCAAACCGGACGATCAGCGTCGCGGCTTCCGGCGCTGCCGGACGGTAGCCGAGGCCAGCCATCCGATCTTCGACCAGGCGGGAATACTGCGAAAACTCCAGGCCACCAGCGAGGGCCGGATCATCTGACACCACGGCGAAGGTCTGGCCCTGCGGTGCCGGCAACTGACTGGCAAAGCGGGTAACCTGGCTATTGAAGCCGGAGGCGCAGGCGCTAAGCGCCAGCATCAGCAAGGACACCACCGCCAGCTTCAGCCGGGCGAACGGCGAGTTGTTTATCTGCGACATGGAACCGGAACTCCGTAAGTCAGTCCGCTGCGAATCGCGCGCGGACCAGCGCAAAGGTTAGCATTGCTCCCCGCCTAGGGAAGCGCGGCTTAATCGGGATTGAATGTGCTCAGCCACGGACGAGGCCCAGGGCGGCATAGGTCTTGTCCAGGGTTGGCACGGCGAGCGCCCGCGCTTTGGCGGCACCCTGACGCAGGATCGCATCGAGCGCGGCCTGGTCTTGCCGCAGTTCGATAAAGCGCGCGTTGATCGGGGCCAGGCTTTCGATCAGCAGTTCGCCCAGCGCCGGCTTGAACTTGCCAAAGCCCTCGCCGCCGAAGCGGGAGAGGATCGCATCCTGCGTCTCGCCAGACATCGCGGCATAGATGCCGATCAGGTTGGCCGCCTCAGGCCGCCCGGCCAGCCCGCCTTTGTCGGACGGTAGCGGCTCGGGGTCGGTCTTGGCCTTCTTGACCTTGGCCATGATGCTATCGGCATCATCGGTCAGGTTGATGCGGCTCATGTCCGAAGGATCCGACTTGCTCATCTTGGTTGAGCCGTCGCGCAGCGACATGATCCGTGCCGCTTCCGCCGGGATGATCGGATCGGGCAGGGTGAAGACTTCCTCGCCCGCACCGAAATCGTTGTTGAACTTTTGCGCGATGTCGCGCGCCAGTTCGAGGTGCTGTTTCTGATCCTCGCCCACCGGCACGTGGGTTGCTTGGTACAGCAGCACATCGGCGGCCTGCAGCACCGGATAGGTGAACAGCGCGACCGAAGCGCCTTCGCGGTTCTTGCCGGCCTTGTCCTTCCACTGGGTCATGCGATTGAGCCAGCCCATCCGGGCCGTGCCATTCAGCAGCCACTGCAGTTCCGCGTGTTGCGGGACCTGGGCCTGATTGAACAGGATCGAGCGATCGGGATCGATCCCGCAGGCGACCAAGGCTGCTACCATCTCGCGCGTGTTGGCAGCCAGATCGGCCGGAACGTGGGGCTGCGAGATGGCATGGAGATCGGCCAGGAAATAGAGGCACTGGCCGCCCTGCGCTGTCACGTCATCCTGCATCCGCACCCAGTTGCGGATCGCGCCGAGGTAATTGCCAAGATGCAGGTTGCCCGTGGGCTGGATGCCGGAAACGACGCGCATGGGAATTATTGAACCTCCAGAATTTCATCGTCGCGCTCGTCGCGCGTTGGGCGGCGGCGGCGCAGCATGCCGACCAGATCAGGATCGATCGCGCCGATCAGATAGGCTGCTGCGAAGAATACCGCCATCCCCGTGCCCACGAGCACCGTCAGTGACCAGATCCGGTTGAGGACCCCGCTGCTGAAATAGGGCCATAGCAGCGGCATCAGCAGCCACAATGCCGCGCCCATCACCGCCGTTGCCACCACTTGCCGCGCGATCCGTCCCGCCAGCTTGGCCGAAAAGTGGAACCAGCCGCGCCGATGCAGGATCATATAGAGCAACAAGCAGTTCAGGCTGGCTGAACTGGCGGTCGCAGCGGCCAGGCCGACGATGCCATATTGCCGCACCACGAAGAAGTTGAGCAGGACATTGAACACCAGCGAGGCGAGTGCGGTCCAGACCGGGGTGCGGGTATCCTCCCGCGCGAAGAAGCCTGGGTTCAGGATCTTGACGACCACATAGGCCGGCAGCCCTGCGACCAGCGCCACGACGATTTCCGCCATGATCACCCCGTCCTCGGGCCGGAACTTGCCACCGACGAAGAAGGCCGTGACAAAGGCAGGCGCACAGATTGCCAGTGCGGCTGCGGCCGGCAGGGTCAGCAGGGTTGCGATCTCAAAGGCGTTGGTCTGCAGCCGCTGCGCTTCGCGGCCATTGCCGGTGTGGATATGCCGCGACAGCATCGGCAAGATCGCCGTGCCAAGCGCGATCCCCACGATCCCCAGCGGCATCTGGTTAAGCCGGTCGGCCAGCTTGAGCAGAGTCAGCGAACCTTGCGGCAGGCTGGTGGCAAAGAACGTGTCGACCAGCTGGCTGATCTGGTAAATGCCGGCCCCGAACGTGGCTGGCAGGATCAGCACGCCCAGCCGCCGTACTTCAGGAGTCAGCTTTGGCAGGGTCAGTTTCAGCTTCACCCCGGCACGCCGCGTGGCCAGGATCAGGTAAGCGAGCTGGAGCACCCCGGCGGCCGATACGCCCAGCGCCAGCGACCAGGCGGCGAACAGGTCATTCCCCCGGTTCATATACCAGGCGGCACCCATCGCGCCGATCAGGCTGAAGTTGAGCAGAATCGGCGCCGCTGCACCCGGCGCAAACCGCGACCGCGCGTTGAGCAGGCCAGAGAGCATCGCCACCAGGCTGACCAGGGTCAGGTAAGGGAAAGTCACGCGGCTAAGTGTTACCGCCAGCTCAAACTTGCCCGGCACTTTCTGGAACTCGCTGGCCAGCAGCCAGACGATCCCCGGCATGGCCAGCATGGCCACCGCGCTGAATGCCACCAGCACCCAGACGAAGACCGCCAGCACATCGGCGGCAAATTGTTCGGCCGCTTGCTCGCTGCCCGGCTGGTCATCATGGCCATGCAGCGCCCGGCTGTAGAGCGGCACGAAAGCGACGCTGAAGGCACCTTCGGCAAACAGCCGGCGAAAGGTGTTGGGCAAGGTGAACGCCAGCTGGAAGGCGTCTGCCGCCAGCCCTGCGCCCAGCACCCGGGCCAGGATCATGTCCCGGGCGAAGCCAAACACGCGGCTGACCGCCGTCAGCCCGCCAATCGTGCCGACGTTGCGGATCAGGCTCACGCTTGGCCCCGGGGGATGGTCTTAGGCGTTGCCAACCGGCGCTTCGTCACCTTCACCCTGCTGCGCGGCGAGTTGCTGGAGGTAGATGCCGTTGAAATCGATCGGCTCAAGCAGCAGCGGTGGGAAGCCGGCATCACGCACGGCGTCAGCAATTACGCGGCGGGCGAACGGGAACAGGATGCGGGGGGCTTCAGCGTAAGTGAAGGCATGCTTCGAAGCATCGTCCAGGTTGCGCATGCCCAGCAGGCCGCAATAAGACAGGTCGACAATGAAGGCGGTGCCGGCTTCGGCGATCGACTTCAGGGCGATCTTGAGTTCGATTTCGCTGACTTCCTCGCTTAGCTCACGAGCGCCGATGTTGAACTGCACGTCGATCTGCGGTGCGTCAGTCCACGAGAAGCTGTCTGGCGAATTGGGGTTCTCGACCGAAAGATCCTTCACGTACTGCGAGATGATCCCGGCGGCCGGGGCCGTGTCTGCGCCATTCATGGCAGGGCCGCCAAGGCCCAGGTCGGTGATGATGTTGCCTTCGTCGGACATGTGCAGCGTTCTTTCGGCTGTAAATGGAGTTGGAATTTGGCCGGGCGACTAGCATTGCCCGGGTGCGGCGGCAAAGGATTTTGCGCCGATGTGACCGGCTTACGCCACTTGCCGCAAAAAATTGCCGTCAGGGCGTTCTCCACGCGTTGTTCATTTGTCTTGGCTACCTATTTAGTCCTAGTGAATTGCAACGCCGCGCCTCTGCGGCAGGGACCTGAACCGTGGACAAGACCGTCGAGATCGTCATCCTCGCCATGATCGCAGCCTTCCTGGGTTTGCGGCTCTATTCGGTGCTCGGTCGCCGGGCAGAGCATGAGGAAGAAGTGATCCAGGGGCCGCGTCCTGCTGATGCACCACGCGTCAAGGCTGGCGAAGGTGCAGAGCGCAATTCGGCACCTGTGCGCATGCCTGTGGCCGGTGTTACGCCCGCCATTGAGCGCGGGCTGCGCGAAATTGCCGCTGCTGACAAACGTTTCGATATCACCGCCTTCGTCGAAGGGGCCAAGGGCGCTTACCGCATGATCCTGGAAGCCTTCTGGAAGGGTGACAAGGAAGCGCTGGGCGAACTGTGCGATAGCGATGTGTACGAAGGCTTTGCGGGCGCCATTGCTGCGCGCGATGCCGCTGGCGAAACGATGGACAACCGGTTGGTGCGGATTGAAGAGGCGGTAATCGTCTCGGCAGCCTTCGAAGCCCCCATGGCGCGGATCACGGTCCGCTTCGCTGCCGATATCGCCGCCGTCACACGTAATGCCGATGGACAGGTCGTCGCCGGCTCGCTTGATGACGCGGTCGATGCCCGTGATCTCTGGACGTTCAGCCGCAACGTCACGTCGTCCTCGCCCGATTGGCTGCTCGACGAAACTGACGAGGCCTGACGCCGGATGCGGCGGGGGGGTATTGCAGCGTTACTGGCACTGGTGCTGCTGGGGGGCTGCGGCAGAATCATCCCCGCGCCCCGGGCTGCGGTTCAGTTGCCCGCAGGGGTTGCCGCGACGACTGCGCTGGCTGCCGGTTTTTGGGCCGGTCCTTCCATCGATAGCCTTGGGATTGCGCAGGCCGATGCGGCCGCGGCGCTCGGCTCGTTTCGTGAAAGCTGCCCGCGGCTGGTGGGGCGTGAGGATGCGTCCGGCCTGACGCGACCTGCCGATTGGCAACAGCCCTGCCAGGCAGCGGCGAAGTGGCCAGAAGCGCAGGCTCCAAGATTTTTCGCCACCTATTTTGAGGCCGTGAAGATCGGCGATGGCAAGGCTTTCGCCACCGGCTATTACGAGCCCGAGATTGCCGGAGTGCGGACCCGCCAGCCCGGCTTTGATGTGCCGGTCTATGCACTCCCGGCCGATCTGGTGCGCGCCAAACCCGGTGATGCTGCGCCCAATGCCAACGGCACCATGCCGCTTGGCCGTTATGACGAGCGCGGGGTCTTTGTGCCCTATTACGATCGAGGGCAGATCGATGACGGGGCACTGGCCGGCAAAGGTCTCGAAATCGCCTGGGCGGCAGACCCGACCGAGATGTTCTTCCTCCAGATCCAGGGTTCGGGCCGGCTGCGGGCCCCTGATGGCTCGCTGATCCGGATCGGCTATGCCGGGCAGAACGGCCAGGCCTATACCGGCATCGGCGGCGTTATGCGCCAGCGCGGACTGCTGGGGACGGCGCCGGGGCAATATTCCGGGTCGATGCAGGGGATCATGCAATTCGTGCGCGACGATCCCGTCGCCGGCAAGGCCCTGATGCGCGAAAACAAGAGCTTCGTGTTCTTCCGCGAACTGACGGGGGACGGACCACTGGGTGCGCTGGGCGTGCCGGTGCGGCGCGAAAGCAGCGTCGCTGCCGATCCGGCCTTTGTGCCGCTGGGCGCGCCGGTCTGGCTGAAGATGGAGCGGGCAGAGGCCAGCGGCCTGTGGGTGGCGCAGGATACCGGCGGGGCGATCAAGGGCGCCAACCGCTTCGATACCTTCTGGGGCGCCGGTGAGGATGCCCGCGTGATTGCTGGTGGGATGAGCAGCCGGGGCGAGTCACTGCTGCTGCTGCCCAAGGGAACGCTGGCCCGACTGGGATCAAGCTGATGCGCCCGCCGCGCGGGCTTTCTGCGGCCGAGGCTGCCTTATGGGCGCGCGTCGCCAGCACGATCGCCCCCCTGCACCCCGTGAAACAGGTTGTCGCGGTGAGCCCGGCACTGGCGCCACCGCCGCCACCGCCGCCGCCATTACCCAAGATTAGAGGGCGCGTTCCGCCGCCGCTGCCGCTACCGGCCGCTCCCAAAGCTGCTCCGGCGCGTCCGTTGGACCGCCACGGGCTGGACGGATCGTGGGAGCGCAAGCTGGCCAAGGCGCAGATTTCTCCGGACCTGACGCTCGACCTTCATGGCCATTCGCTTGATGCGGCGCACGCCCGGCTTGATATCGGACTGGGGCAGGCCGTGGCGATGGGTGCCCGGCTGCTGCTGGTGATCACGGGCAAGCCGCGGCCAGTCGCGGCGGCTGATCGCGGTGAACGTCGCGGTGCCATCCGGGCGAAGCTGATTGATTGGCTGGCGGCTGGTCCTCATTCCAGCCGCATCGCCGCAGTCCGCCCCGCGCATCAGCGCCATGGCGGTTCAGGCGCGCTTTACGTCATCCTCCGCCGACCCAGATAAAAAGACGCCCCCCGCGCTCGAAAGCGCGAGGGGCGGCAGGGAGGATCGGTTAAGCGTTCGCGATCAGAAGTTGACCGTGGCCGTCACGAAGACCTGGCGCGGGTTGCCATAGAAAGCGGTTAGCGTGCCTTCCTTGCCCAGTGCCGGGATCAGCGCGCCGGTAACCGGATTGGTCAACGGAACTCCGGTCGTCGCGTTGCCCGCCATGAAGTTGTAGCCCGAGGTCTTGTACTTCACGTCAAACAGGTTCTTGCCGTAGAGGCCTAGCGTCCAGCGCTTGTTGGGCGCGGCATAGATCAGTGAGGCATCGACCAACTGGTAGGCGCCCTGATCAAGGTACGGGTTGGGCACTTCAAACTGGTACGTCGTGCTCTTGAACGAAACGCCAGCCGTGCCGGTCAGCGTGCCTTCACCCAGATCTGCGGTGTAGCTGGCCTGCGCATTGCCAGTCCAGGCCGGGGTGTTCTGCACCTTGCGGAAGGCGGCCACGTCGGTCGGGACATTGGCAATGTTGGTGATGTACTTCTGGAACTTGGCGTCGATATAGCCGAGCGAGCCTGACAGGGTCAGCCCGCCCAGATTGGCGCGGGCTTCGAATTCGAGGCCCTGCATCCGGGCCTTGCCCGCGTTAGAGACGACGCCGCAGAAGCTGGGCAGGCCCGAAACGGTGCAAGCGACCGAGCCCGGGATCTGCACGTTGGTATAGTCCATGCGGAAGGCTGCCACCGCGA
This sequence comes from uncultured Novosphingobium sp., assembly GCA_964572445.1. GTDB lineage: Bacteria > Pseudomonadota > Alphaproteobacteria > Sphingomonadales > Sphingomonadaceae > Novosphingobium. The sequence goes on from CAZNFV010000018.1 coordinate 18,118, forward strand.
CGAACAACTTACGGTCCAGCAGCGAGCCCTTGTAGCCCACTTCATAGCTATCGACCTTTTCAGGCTTGAAGCTGAGGAAGGCTGCAATTTCAGTATCCGAGCGCACGCCGTCGCCATTGAGGTCAGGCGCGTTCACCCCGGCACCGCGCGGGTCAAAGCCGCCTCCCTTGACGCCCTGAGAGAACGAGGCGTAGACATTGTGCCCTTCGCTCGGCTTGAAGCTGATCGAGCCGCGCGGGGTGAACTTCTTGAAAGTGCTCTTGCCCTTGAAGTTGGTGCCAGGTGCACCGAAAGCGACGCCAGCGCCGCCGAATACCGGCGAACCGCCACCCAGATAGTTCTGGCGCAGGATCGACGCGGTTCGCTCATCCCAGGTATAGCGCCCACCGACCGAGAGGCTGACCTGATCGGTCAGGTCATAGGTGAAGTCGGCAAAGCCGGCCAGGGTATCGGTGCCAACATCGGCGCTGGTGAAGGCAGTCAGGCCGTTCAGCGTAGTGAACAGCCGCACGTCGAACTGGGTCAAAGCGCTGGCGTTCAGATAGTAGGCACCGATCAGGCCATTGAAGCGGCCCGAATTGATCAGCAGCTGCAATTCCTGGCTGGTCTGGGTGTTGTTATAGACGCCGGGGACGTCAACGTCGGTCGAGGCGAGCGCATCAAAGTCGATTGGTGAGGCTGAATCGTCCTTGCGATAGGAAGTGATCGAACGGACTGTCAGCGTCTCATTCAGTTCACCTTCCATGAACAGCGATGTTCCCCAGGCCTTCACGTCCTGCTTGGGCGAAACCAGCCCGCCCTGGGTGTCATAGACATCGCTCAGCATCGGCGTGTTGGTGAACTGGCTCGGGATCAGCCGGTGCCCGCCGCGCTCGTTCGAGCGGTCATGGGTGTAATCGGCCGCGATGCGCGCGAAGAAGCCATCGGCATGGACTTCGGCGGTGCCACGGCCAGCCCAGATGTTCTTGTTGTAGTTCTCACGGCCGGTGGTCAGATTTTCACCAAAGCCACCGCGCGACAGGCGCGCCAGCGAACCACCCAGGCGCAGCGTGCCATCACCAACCGGGGTGCTTGCAGTGATCACGCCATCGGCCTGGTCATAGGTGCCATAAGTGCCGCGTAATGACAGGCGCGGATCGGCGCCAATCTTACGGGTCACGTACTTGACTGCGCCGCCGACGGTGTTGCGGCCATAAAGCGTGCCCTGCGGCCCGCGCAGCACTTCGATGCGCTGGATGTCATAAATGTCGACCACGGCGGCTTGCGGGCGGTTGAGGTACACATCGTCCAGATAGATGCCGACACCCTGTTCAAAGCCCGAAACCGGGTCCTGCTGGCCAACGCCGCGGATAAAGGCGGTGAGGGTGGAATTGGTGGCGCGGCTGGCTTCCAGCGTCACGTTGGGGGCCTGTTCGGCCACGGCGGTGATGTCGATTGCGCCGGTGCGCTCCAGCTGATCGGCCGACAGCGCAGTGATCGCGATGGGCACGTCGATCAGCGATTCTTCGCGGCGGCGGGCGGTGACGATGATCGCGTCATCGGCTTCGCTGGCGCCGGCCTCCTGGGCCAGGGCGGGGGTTGCGGCAAGGCCGGCAAAGGCACTGGCAATCAACGAGGCACGGCAAAGCAGGGCAGTGGTACGCATCGGTGGGCTCCTCCCAAAAAATCCTCGTCCAGAAGCGCGCGGCCCCTAGCTCTGATCGCATCTTATATAAAAGTTGAACCACCTTTCAACTTCTCTATGCTTGCATCCAGCGAAAGGAAGCGCGAATGATGGCGAAACGTGGCGCAAGTGCCACAGGGACAGGGCGAACAGCCCGCCCGACGGGGAGCATAACCATGGATGCCGCAGCCCAGCTGCCGCGCGAACCGCGCACCGAGCGCGGGCGTCGCACCCAACGCGCCATTCTTGACGCCGCCGCCGCCGAATTTGGTGACAAGGGCTTTCACGAAAGCTCGATAGTCTCGATCACCCAGCGCGCCGGCGTGGCGTTGGGCAGCTTCTATACCTACTTCGAGAGCAAGGAGGTGCTGTTCAAGGCGCTGGTTCAGGACATGAGCGGAAAGGTGCGCGATCATGTCGGCCCAGTCCTGCGCGGGCATCCAGGGCCAGCAATCGCGGCCGAGGGCTTGGCGCTCAAAGCCTTTCTGGATTTCGCCCGGCACCACAAAGAGATCTACCGGATCATCGACGAAGCCGAATTCGTCGCCCCGGAAGACTGGCAGGCCCATTACCTCAATACGGCGGCGCGCATCCTCGAACGCTTGCAGGCCGCCCACGCCAAAGGTGAGCTGGGGGTTGAACCAAACGAAACCCACGCCTGGGCACTGATGGGCATGAACGTATTCCTGGGCCTGCGCTTTGGCGTGATGGACGTGGAAGCGGACCTCGACGCCGTGGCCGCGACCGCCAATGCCTTGATCAGGGACGGCCTAGGTTAGCAGATTATGCCACATCCGGCCCCAAATTGACGGGTCGCACAGGTATCGCTGATCGGTCCATACGTTTTGCTCAACGCGCAAATCGTTCAGCTCCGGCACTGTTGGGCCCAGTCGTCTGGCCAGCAGGTCACCTAGCCGGTCATAGTGGCATGGGTTGTTACCACTGCCGGATCGGACCCGGCCGCCGCTCCTTCGATCAAACGCCAATGCGTTACCGTCGAGGAACGAGAACCTGCTTCCATGATAGGTCGCGATTAGCTTGTCCCATTCGGCAAAAAGCCGGCGGACCGTATCTGCCGGAATGCGGATATCGCGTTTGCTTATGTTGGGCTTTTCCGGGTCAGCGATGACGACCTGTCCCACGCCGCGCTCAACCCCATTTTGCCGATCAAGCCAAAGCGCAAGCGCGAAGTCTCTCCCCTGGAATCGGACGGTAACGACCCTCAGACTGTCTTGGGCCCATACGGGATCCAATTCGGCAAACAGGCCCAGCGTATATGGATCATCCACGCTCAGGATGAGTTCGCGGTCGACTGTCTTGTCAGATTGGGCAATCCGATAGCCGTCGTAGGCAAGCCATGCTGAGAAAGCGATGATGGCGGCCAGTAGCGCGCCAACCAGCAAGGCCAGCACGTTCAAGAGCCGACTGGGGCACGGGGTGGTTTGGCAACGAAAGAGCAGCCGTCTCATTGTCTCGTCAGACTAACCGCTGATCGTCATAAGGCAATGTTTGATGGGGAATTTTAGGAAAAAGGTGATCCCCATCACCCCCGTTGCCCCGCGCCTGCCCTGGGCCCGCTGGCGGACGAACACTTGCCGCCTGCAAACCCGGATCAAGCCCGGGGTGACGAGGGCGGAGCAGCTGGCAGTCTAATCCTAATCCGCTTGGCCTCGCGCTGCTGCGCCGCTATGCGCCGGCTCCATGTCCAATCGTCGTACCTTTGCCATCATTTCGCACCCTGACGCGGGTAAGACCACGCTGACCGAGAAGCTGCTGCTGCAGGGCGGCGCGATCCACCTGGCGGGTGAGGTCAAGGCGCGCGGCGCGGCGCGGCGGGCGCGGTCGGACTGGATGAAGATCG
>CAZNFV010000019.1:0-5051 GCA_964572445.1 uncultured Novosphingobium sp.
TGGAAGATCATGCCCAGTTCACGGGCATCGGCCTGGCGCAGGAAGGTGTAAAGTTCAGCAATCAGTGCGGGAACGCTGGTCTTTTCGTGCATCGACTGATCGGGCAGGGGGCCAAATTCGCTGCGCAGCGCGGCGATCATCCAGCCTGACAGATAGAGGTAGCGGCCCTTGGTGGTGCCGAAGTGCTTCTTGATGGAGATCAGCTTCTGCTGCCCGATGAAGCCATGCCAGCAGCCCAGCGACTGGGTGTAGTTGGCCGGATCGGCATCATAGGCGTCCATGTCGGTGCGCATGATCTTGGCGGTGTACTTGGCGATATCCAGCCCGGTCTTGAAGCGGTTCTGCAACTGCATCCGCGCGACCGACTCGGCGTCGATTCCGTCCCAGTTACTGAAACGGCTGATCTGGGTGTCAGCAGCGGCGATGGCATCGGTATAAGACACGGGGGAACCTCCAGGGTTTGAACCACTCCTGTCTAACGCTCGTGCTCCGAGTCTGTGTCGAACAAATTACAAAATTAGTTGTCTCAGTGCGCTGTTCCATGTCTCGACCGTTGCAATGTTGTAAATAATGTTACAAAAGGTGGCATGGCCGATACTATGCTTCTTGCCGGACCAGCGATCCGCCGCCTGCGCAAACGCGAAGGGCTGACGCAGTCCGCCATGGCTGCACAGCTGGGCATTTCGCCAAGCTACCTTAACCTGGTTGAGCGCAATCAACGGCCGCTGTCAGCGCGGTTGCTGGTGCGGTTGGCTGAAGCATTTGACTTTGATCCGCGCAGCCTGCGGCAGGATGAAGCCATTGGCGGGATCGATGGTCTGCGCCGCCGCCTGGCCGATGCGCGCTTTGCCGATCTGGCGATTGATCGGGATGAGATTGCCGAATGGCTTAGCGCGGCACCGCAAGCCGCAATTGCTTTTGCCCGGTTGTTCGACACCAGCAACGGGGCAGGGGCCGCCAGTGCCGACGAGCCAATGGAGCTGGTCCGTCGCGAGATCGAACGGTGGCGCAATCACTTTCCAGACCTGGATGCGGCGGCCGAGGGCCTGGCTGACGAGCTGCGGCTTTCCAACGCCGATATCGGCGCGGCGCTGGCCGAGCGGCTGCGTCAGAAGCACCAGATTGCGGTGCGGACACTGCCCGTGGAGGTTATGCCAGACGCCCTGCGGCGGCTCGACCTCCACGCCCGCCAGCTCCAGCTATCAGAACTGCTTGAGCCGTCCTCGCGCAATTTCCAGGTGGCGCTGCAACTGGCCATGCTGGAACAGCGCGACGAGATCACGGCGATCGCCAATGGCGCGCAGTTTACGGATCGGGCGGCATGGCGGTTGTTCCGTCGGCACCTGACTGCCTACTTCGCCGCCGCCGTGCTGATGCCCTATGGCCGGTTGATCCGTGCCTGTGAGGCTACTGGCTATGACCTGCCGATCCTGCAGCGCCGGTTCGGCGTGGGGTTTGAGCAGTTGGCGCATCGGCTAACGACGCTGCAACGGGTCGGGCAGCGTGGGCTGCCGTTCTTTATGGCCAGGGTTGACCGCGCCGGGCAGTTTTCCAAACGCTATGCGGGGGCCAGCGGCACGGCCTTACTTGATCGCGACACCGGCTGCCCGTTGTGGGTCGCGCATCGGGCCTTTGAGCGGGTGGGGCAGCTTTGTGTGCAACTGGCCAGTTTTGTTGAACCCAATGGCACCGCGAGCCAATGGCTGACGATCGCACGCACGGTCGATGGCAGTGCTGCGCCGGGCGCCGATGGTCCCCGTTTTGTCGTGGCCCTGGGGATTGAAGCAGCGCTGGCCGGCAACTTGGCCCAGGCACGCGGCATTGATAGCGCCAGTGCCGTGCCGATTGGACCAGGCTGTGCCGGGTGCCACCGCAAGGATTGCGCGCAGCGCTCGCTCCCGCCGCGCGGCGCTCCTTTGGCCTTCGACGAGCGATCCCGCGGACTGACGCCGTTCTCGTTCGCAGACTGACATTTCTGTAAAGTTTACCGACATTTCATAAGTCCCCGTTAGGCAAGGCCCAAGCATTTTTGGGTTGCAGGGGCCAATGATCCGGCTGTTTAAACATTACATTCCCCATGCGGTGATTCTGGTTGGGGCGCTCGACATCCTGCTGCTCTATTTGGCAGGGGACCTGTCATGGCGGCTGCGCGCGGCGCAAATCGGCATGGATCCGGGCTCGATCGGTGAGCGGTTCTGGCAACTTGCGGGGCACGCCGGGGTGATGTTGACTGCCATGATTGCAGTGGGGGTCTACGGGCCCGAAGCTCTGCGATCCATGCGTTATGCCACAGCGCGACTGCTGGTGGCGGTTTCGTTCGGGATCATCGGCCTGACCTTTCTCGACTTCATCATGGGGGGCGGCAATTTCTGGCGCTCGACCCTGGCCTACGCGATGATTGGGTCTGTCTTTGCCCTGATCCTCAATCGCTGGCTGGTTGGTGCAGCAGTGGGGACTGAGGCGTTCCGTCGCCGGATTCTGGTGCTGGGTGCGGGGGACCGGGCCGAGCGCCTGCGTCAGCTGTCGCAGCGGCCCGAAAGCGGCTTTCACGTCTGTGGCTTTGTAACGATGACTGCTGCAGTACCGGTTGTGCCCAACCCGGTGCCGCGCAATTCCATCGATAACCTGACCAGCCACGTCGAAGGACTGGGGGTTAGCGAAGTGGTGCTGGCGCTGGAAGAGCGGCGCAATTCGCTGCCGCTGGCCGACCTGCTGCGGATCAAGACCACCGGGGTCAATGTCAATGACTTCTCCAGCTTTATTGAGCGTGAGACGGGCCGGATTGACCTGGATACGGTCAACCCCAGCGGGCTGATCTTTTCCGATGGATTCTCCTCCGGCCAAGCGGTGTCGCGCGCGCTGAAGCGGTTGTTCGATATCGCCGTCAGCGGGCTGGTCCTGACGTTGACGGCGCCAGCGATCCTGATTTTTGCGCTGCTGGTGCAGCTCGATAGCAAGGGACCGGCCTTTTACCGCCAGCGACGCGTCGGACTGTTTGGCGAGCCGTTCGACGTCATCAAACTGCGCTCAATGCGCACGGATGCCGAGATCAATGGTGCGCAGTGGGCAGCCAAGGACGATCCGCGCGTGACCCGGATTGGCAACTTCATTCGAAAGACCCGGATCGACGAGTTGCCGCAGCTGTGGACCGTGTTGAAGGGGGAGATGAGTTTTGTTGGCCCACGCCCCGAACGGCCAGAATTCGTGGCAGAACTGGAACAGCACCTGCCCTATTACGCCGAACGCCACATGGTGAAGCCGGGGATCACCGGCTGGGCGCAAATCAACTATCCCTATGGCGCATCGGTTGAAGACGCCCGGCACAAGCTGGAATACGATCTCTACTACGCGAAAAACTACACGCAGTTCCTTGATCTGTTGATCCTGCTGCAGACCTTGCGAGTGGTGATCTGGAACGAAGGCGCGCGCTGAGATGGGCGGCGCAATCGGTATCTGGCAGGTCATCGGCGCAACCGCCTGGGGCACAGGGGCATTTGCCTGCCTGGTTGCCGCCGGCCAATTGCAGGCGCGGGCAGGCCGGTTTGGTCCGGCACGTTCAGCCTTAGTGGGCGCGCTGGGCGTAACCGGGCTGTGGGCCATGCTGGGAACCCTGACCGGCCCGACTTCGATCTGGACGGAAGTGGCGGACAGCTGCCGTAACCTGGCCTGGCTGTTTGCGATTTACCGCTTGTTCGCAATTGACGGTCGGCACACGAGCCTTGCTCCTGTGCGGCCACTGCTGGTGGCCGTGGGCTTTGTCGAGCTGTTGCAGCTGACGATCCTGCTGCTGTTCCTGACCAAACCGTTTGGTGAAGCCGCAGCTGACCTGGCTTTCCAGACAGTCACCTTGTTCCGCATTCTGCTGGCCACGGGCGGATTGATGCTGGTTCATAATCTCTATGGCGGTGCGAGTCAGGATGCGCGGCTGGTCTTGCGCTGGCCGGCGCTGGCGCTCGCCGTGCAGTGGGGCTTTGACCTGAACCATTACACCGTCTCCTATCTTCAGGGCGAAAACGTAGCCGGGCTGCTGGCGGTCCGCGGCTTTACGGCCCTTGCCATTGGCCTCCTGCTGGGGATCGGCCTGACGCGCGGCAGTGAGACACTGCGGTTCAGCCCATCGCGGGCCGTGATGTTCCAATCTGCCTCGCTGATGATTGTCGGGGCTTACCTCGTCTTCATGGTCGTGCTGGCCCGGTGGCTGGCCTGGGCCGGACAGGAACTGACAGCCGAACTGCAGCTAGCCTTTGCCGGGACGGCAGCGATTGCCATGGCCGTCTTCTCCTCTTCGCGGGCGCTGCGGGCATGGCTGCGGGTGACCCTGGCCAAGCATCTTTTCCAGCACCGCTACGATTACCGTCAGGAATGGCTGCGCTTTAATCGCACCATGGGGCCGGAAGGGCCGGATGGTGGCGGGCTGCATGAACGCGTGATCCGCGCTGTAGCGGATATGACCGACAGCCCCGCCGGCCTGTTGCTGACGCCCAATGAGCACGGGGACCTGGCCCTGGCCAGCCGCTGGCAATGGCCGACTGCCGATGTTCCTGCGCTGGCGATGTCAGCTGCAGCGGTGCGTGAATTCGAAGCGGATCGTACCGACGGCTTTGTTGTCGATCTTGATGTGTTGCGCGGGACTGACATGGGGTTGTCGCAAGACTGGGCCCGGCCCCAGCAAGCCGTCCCGCAATGGCTACTTGCCGAACTCAGGGCCTGGGCAATTGTGCCGCTTCACCATTTCAACCGCCTGGTTGGCATGGTCGTTCTCGCTCGACCCGCGCTGGCCCGAAGGCTGGATTGGGAGGATTTCGATCTGCTGCGCGTCGCGGGTCGGCAGCTGGCCAGCTATCTTGCTGAACAGTCGGGGCAGGCCGCGCTGGCCGAGGCGGGGCGCTTCGACGATTTCAACCGCCGTATTGCCTTCGTCATGCACGACATCAAGAACCTGGCGAGCCAATTGGGCTTGCTGGCCCGCAATGCCGAAGCCCATGCCGAGAACCCAGAATTCCGGGCCGACATGCTGGTCACGCTGCGTAATGCAGCAGACAAGCTCAACG
>CAZNFV010000019.1:5151-9533 GCA_964572445.1 uncultured Novosphingobium sp.
GCTGTTCAAACCCTTTGTTTCCACCAAGCCCGGCGGCTTTGGCATTGGCGCTTACGAAGCCCGCGAACTGATCCGGGCCATGGGGGGGCGGTTGGATGTTGAGAGCAGGGAAGGGCTGGGGTCCCGCTTCACGATCCGGCTGCCGCTGGCTGAAGCGGCGACGCTGTTGAACACTTTTGCCGGAAAGGCGGCCTGATGCGTGATGATAAGCCCAAACTCCTGATCATCGAAGATGACCCGGGCCTGCAGGCGCAGCTTAAATGGGCCTATCCGGATTTCTCCGTCATTGTCGCCAGCGATCGCGCCGCAGCCTTGGCTGCGCTGCGGGCCGATGAGCCGGCGGTGGTAACGCTCGATCTGGGGCTGCCGCCCGATCCTGACGGGACCGGCGAAGGCTTTGCCGTGCTCGATGCGATCATGGCGCTGAGGCCGGATACCAAGGTCGTCGTCGCCACCGGTCACGGCGCTCGCGAAAGCGCACTGCAGGCGATCACGCGCGGGGCCTATGACTATTATCAAAAGCCGGTTGATATCGAAGCATTGGGCCTGATCGTTCAGCGCGCTTATCGGCTTCACCAGATCGAGGCCGAGAACCGCTTGCTCGCCACCAAGAGCGACCTCGGCAACAAGGTGCTGGGACGAATGATCACCGGTGCGCCGGAAATGGTCAAAGTGGCCCGCACGATCGAGCGCGTCGCCAACACGAATGTTTCGGTCATGCTGCTGGGCGCGAGCGGGACGGGCAAGGAGCTGCTGGCACGCGGTCTGCATGAAGCGAGCGGCCGTGCCGGCGGGGCCTTCGTGGCGATCAACTGTGCGGCAATTCCGGAAAACCTGCTCGAAAGCGAACTGTTCGGGCATGAGAAGGGCGCTTTCACCGGTGCGATCAAGACCACCGAGGGAAAGATTGAGCAGGCCCAGGGCGGCACTTTGTTTCTTGATGAAGTTGGAGACATTCCGCTGCCCCTGCAGGTCAAGCTGCTGCGCTTTCTGCAAGAGCGGGTGATCGAGCGCATTGGATCGCGCAAATCGATCACAATCGATACGCGGATCGTTTGTGCGACGCACCAGGATCTGGAAGCGATGATCGCGGCGGGCAGCTTCCGCGAAGACCTGTTCTATCGCCTGGCCGAAATTGTGGTGAAGATCCCGAGCCTGGCCGAGCGGCCCGGCGACGCGTGCCTGTTGGCCAAGCATTTTTTGGCTCGCTTCGCACGCGAGATGAACCCGCAGGTCAAAGGTTTCGCGGCAGATGCATTGGCCGCGATTGATGCCTGGCGCTGGCCGGGCAATGTTCGTGAGCTGGAAAACCGCATCAAGCGCTCGGTGATCATGGCCGAAGGCAAGCTGGTGACTGCGGCGGATATCGACCTGGCCGACAAGAACCCTGCAGATGATGACCTGCTTAATCTGAAGAGCGCGCGTGAGGCGGCCGATCGGCGGGTGATCCGCCACGCGCTGGCGCGGTGCGAAGGCAACATTTCGAACACGGCCAAACTGCTCGGCATCAGCCGCCCAACGCTTTACGATTTGCTGAAGCAATACGGTCTCAATGGCTGATCGGCGGCTTGGATTGCTGGCTGCGGCCCTGCTGGCGCTGACCAGTCCGCTGGCCGCGCGGACGAAGCAGTCGATGCCGCAATGGCTGCGGCAGCCGAAGCAGCAGCGCGGAGTGATGGGATCGCCGCCGAAGCGGCCTTGAACAAGGCGCTGTCGGCCGGGGTGAGCCGCACCGCTGTAGCCGCGCGGATGGGCGAGGCGCAGCTTTTGCAAGGAGACTTGCGAAATGCCCGGGAATGGCTCTTAAGCGGGGACTTTTCTCAAGCAGATGCCGCGCTTGGCTGGCGCATGACTGGACTGCTGCTGCGGCTGGAAGGTCAGCTGTCAGCGGCTGGGCAGGCCTATGATCGGGCCTTGGCCGCGGCACCGAATGACCCCCTGCTGTGGGTCGATATTGCCCGGCTGCGCTATAGCGGCGGGGAACATGCGCTGGCGGTGGAGGCGGCTGAACGGGCACTAAGCCTTGGCCCCACCAATCCGCGCGCCATAGAGTTGCGGGCTCAGCTGCTGAACGATCAGGCCGGTCCGGTCGCTGCGATCCCCCTGTTCGAACGCGGGCTCAAGGCCGAACCCGGGGATTTGCAATTACTGATCGGTTATGCCGGCGCATTGGGTGAGGCAGGGCACGCAGTGGCAATGCTCAAGGTCGCCCGCCGGATAGCGGAGCTGGCACCCCACAGCCCAGTACCCTATTTCCTTCAGGCCATGATTGCCGCCCGAGCGGGCAAGATCGATCTGGCCCGCAACCTGCTTAACCATCTTGGCAACCGGGTGAACCAAGTGCCTGCGGCCGTATTGTTGCAGAGCGCACTCGAACTGGAAGCGGGTAACAGCGGGATTGCTGTCAACATGCTGGAGCGGTTGGACCGGCAGCAGCCTTACAACCAGCGCGTGCAATTGCTCTACGCCCGGGCGTTGCTGGCAGTCCAAGATCACCCCCGCTTGTGGCAGCGTTTTGGCGAGGCTGCTTCGCGACCCGACGCGTCACCCTATCTGCTCACAATTCTTGGTCGCTCCTGTGAGCAGACCGGTGATCGCGAGTGTGCAGCTGAGCTACTGGACCGCGCAGCCACGGCAGAACTTGCCTCTCCGCCCGTCAGAGGACCGGCTGACCCGGTAACACGGCCAGGCTCGTTCGAGGCGTTTGTGGTTGCGGGTGACGATGCTGTGCTGCGGGAAGCTAATGATGCGGCGATTGGGGCCTATCGTCGTGCAATGGACTTGCGCTACCCCGAATGGCTCCTTGATCATGCGGTCTACGCGGCGAACCTTTCCACCGGCACGCAACTGGCTGAGCACTATCTTATAGCATTCCCTGATAGCTTGCTGGCACCCCGATTGGTTGCCGGGGCGGCCATGCGGGCCGGTGACTGGCAGCGTGCGAGTCTGCTGCTGCAAAATGCGAGCCTTCGGCTGGGCCATAGCGACCCCAGAATGCTGGCGGACCTTGCATTTGCGCAGTTGCAAAACGGGGATGCAGAGGCAGCAGTGGCTTCTGCGGAAGCGGCCTATCGGCTCCAGCGGGCCAGCCCCGCTGCGACACAAATGCTTGGGGCGGCTTTGGCCCGCCGTGGGACCGATCCCGAACGCGCCGCCAGTCTGCTCGACAAGGCCGAACGGATCGCTGGCAGCAATCCCGTGATCCAGCAGGCGCGAATGCAACTGCACAGCCGCTGATCGCCTTTCCACTCGACAAGGCGCCTGCTCCCCGCCAAAACTAATCGCGCGATTAAATTTTGGGAGTGCGAAGAATGGCAGGCGTTCTGGCTGGGGTTACCGTGATCGAACTGGCCGGGATTGGCCCAGGGCCGTTCTGCGGCATGATGCTGGCGGACCACGGCGCGCGGGTGATCCGGGTCGAGCGGCCCGGCACTGCGAGCCGCTTTGGCGACGGCGGCAACCGCGACATCCTCAACCGCAATCGTGAGCGTATTGAGCTCGATCTCAAGGATCCTGCGGCGATTGAGCAATTGAAGGACCTGGTGAAGACCGCTGATGCGCTGATCGAAGGCTATCGCCCCGGCGTTATCGAACGGATGGGGATCGGGCCCGACGTGCTGCTGGGGATCAACCCAAAGCTGGTGATCGGCCGGATGACCGGCTGGGGCCAGGACGGGCCAATGGCGCCGCTGGCCGGGCATGACATCAACTACATCGCGCTGTCCGGCGCGCTCCACTCCTACGGCCGCAAGGGCGAAAAGCCGACCTTCCCGGTCAATGCCGTGGGCGATTTTGGCGGCGGCGGCATGATGCTGGCCTTTGGTGTGGTGGCGGGCGTGCTGCATGCTCGGTCGGGCGGCGCAGGTCAGGTGGTGGACTGTGCCATGGTCGATGGCGCGGCGATCCTGTCAGCGATGACCTATACCTTCCTCGGCAACGGCCAGTGGCGCGATGAGCGCGGGGTCAACCTGCTGGATAGCGGCACGCACTTCTATGACACCTACGAAACCAGCGACGGCAAATACATCTCGCTCGGTTCGATCGAGCCCCAGTTCTATGCGATCCTGATGGAGAAGACTGGCCTCACCGCCGATCCGGACTTTGCCCAGCAGATGAACCCGATGAAGTGGGATGAACTGAAAGAGCGGATGACCGCGCTGATCCTAACCAAGACCCGCGATGAATGGTGCGCGATCATGGACGGCACCGATATCTGCTTTGCCCCGGTACTTAGCTTGAAGGAGGCGCCCAAGCATCCGCATAACATGGCGCGCAGCACTTTCGTGGAGGACGGCGGCATGGTCCAGCCAGCCCCGGCGCCGCGCTTCTCAGCCACACCCGCGCCGGCGGTTAAGCTGGCTGGCAGGTAGTAATTGCCATCA
>CAZNFV010000019.1:9633-20304 GCA_964572445.1 uncultured Novosphingobium sp.
GGGTAGGGGCAAAGCGTGTTTTCCAGAATCGATCCGATGGTGCGGCTGCTGGCGCTGGCGATTGGCCTGGCGCTGGTGCTGCCGGTCCACGGCGCGGCGCGCGATGTGGCGCAATTTGTTGCCAATGCGGCGGTGTTCCTGCTGTTCTTCCTCAACGGGCTACGATTGCCGCGTGGCGAAGTGCGGGCTGGGATCGGCAATCACCGTCTGCTCTGGCCGCTGACCGGCTGGGTGTTTGGGGCGATGGGCCTGGCGGGCTGGCTGCTGTGGCAGGGCGGCCACGGCTGGATACCGCCGCTGCTGGCGCTGGGCTTCCTTTACCTTGGCTGCCTGCCATCAACCGTACAATCCGCCACGGCCTATTCCTCGCTGGCCGGCGGCAATGTCGCCAGTTCCGTCGTGGCGGCGGCGCTGCTCAATATTTTGGGTGTGTTCATTACGGCGCCGCTGTTCTCGCTGCTGGCGGGGAGCGGAGCGGCGGACTTTCACGCCGAGGGTTTGCTCAAGGTGGTGACGATCCTGCTGATCCCGTTCCTGCTGGGCCAGACTTTGCAGGGGAAGCTGGGCGGCTGGGTATCCGGCCACCGCCAACTGGTAACGCGGATGGACCGCACTTCGATTGCGATTGCTGTCTACGTCGCTTTCTCCGGCGCAGTCGAGCAGCGGTTCTGGCAGATGATTGATCCCGCGGGCTGGCTGTGGCTGGCCGGCGGGACTGGCCTGTTTCTGGTTTATGGCCACCTTGGGGCATGGCTGGTCGGCGGATCGGTTGGGCTCGATCGGTCAAACCGGATCAGCTTCCTGTATGCCGGGGCACAAAAGAGCATCGCAATGGGCGCGCCGCTGGCGACGGTGCTGTTCCCGCCCGCCACGGCTGGCATCGTGCTGCTACCGATCCTGCTGTACCATCTGGTCCAGCTGGTAATCGCAGCGCCCATCGCCGCGCGACTTAATCAATCAGAAGTCTAATCGGCGCGGATTGCGTCCTCGATCTCACTGTCCGGATTGCGTTTGTTGTGGCGGATTGACCACCACAGCGACAACCCGATCAGCACTGCGCCGATCAAACCGGTTACCGTTTCCGGAATGTGGAACTTGGCTGAAAGCAGCATGATCGCACCCAGCGCGATGATCGCCCAGAACGCGCCGTGCTCAAGATAGCGATACTCTGAAAGGGTGCCTTGCTTGACCATGTGGATCGTCATCGAACGGACGAACATCGCCCCGATCGACAAGCCCAGCGCAATGATCACCATGTTGTTGGACAGGGCAAAGGCCCCAATCACCCCATCAAAGCTGAACGAGGCATCAAGGATGTTGAGGTACAGGAATCCGCCGAGCCCAGAACGGACCACCGCGCCTTGTAGTTTCATCGCCTCTTCCCGCATCTCCAGCACGGTGCTGATCGCCTCCACCGCGATGAAGGTCACCAGACCAAGCACCCCCGCGACCAGGAAAGTCAGCGCTTCGTCCGCCGGCAGCATTTGCGACACGCCGTAAAGCACCAGCAGCAGCAGCGCGATTTCGGCGGCCTTGATGTTGGAGACAACCGAAAGCTTGGCTTCGATCCACTCAATCCAGTGAACGTCCTTCTCACCATCGAAGAAGAACGACAGGCCGACCATCGCCAGGAAGGCACCGCCGAAACCAGCAATGCCAACATGGGCGCTGTTGACGATCCGTTCGTACTCCGCCGGATTACTGAGCGAGAGGTTGAGCGCATCGATCGGACCGAGGCCGGCCGCAATAGCGACAATCGCCAGCGGGAACACGATCCGCATCCCGAACACGGCAATGATCATGCCCCAGGTAAGGAACCGGCGCTGCCAAATATCGTCCATGTCCTTCAGCACGGCCGCATTGACCACCGCGTTGTCGAAAGAGAGCGACACTTCAAGGATGGAAAGGACCACGATGATCCACAGCATCGAAGCGGTGGCGGCCAGGTTGCCGGTCATCGACCAGCCATACCAGGCGCCGAGCGCCAGACAGACCAGGGTGAAAAGGATCGAGCCCTTGTAAAAACGCATCAACATCTGGCGGCCCTATTTCGGCTGGTAGGTCTGTTCAATGCCGGGGAACGATCTGTCCCGAACTTCGGCAGCATAGCGCTCGGCTGCGGCAGAGATGGTTTCAGCGATCTCTTCGTACCGCTTCACGAAACGGGGTACGCGGTCGAACATGCCGAGCATGTCTTCAGTGACCAGCACCTGTCCATCACACTGGGCCGAAGCGCCGATCCCGATGGTGGGGCAGGTGACGGCTTTGGTTACAGCGATGGCGATTGGCTCAACCACGCCTTCGACGACAATGGCAAAAGCCCCGGCATCATCGAGCGCTTTGGCATCGGCGACGATCTTGGCGGCCTCGGCATCGCTGCGGCCGCGGGCATTATAACCACCCAGCACGTTGACTGCCTGCGGGGTAAGCCCGACGTGGCCCATCACCGGGATGCCGCGTGCGGTCAGGAAGGCGACCGTTTCGGCCATGGCTGACCCGCCTTCGAGCTTCACCGCGGCGCAGCCGGTTTCCTTAAGTAGCCGCGCGGCGCTCTCAAAGGCTTGCTGCGGCGATGCTTCATAAGAACCAAACGGCATGTCGACCACCACCGCGGCGTGATAAGAACCGCGCACCACTGCTGCGCCATGGGCCGACATCATGTCGAGCGTCACCGGGACTGAGGATGGCAGGCCATAGATGACCTGTCCGAGTGAATCTCCGACCAGCAGCAGGTCACAGTGTTCATCGAGCAGCTGGGCCTGCCGGGCCGTATAGGCGGTGAGCATCACGACCGGCTGCGCGGTGACGCCATCTACCTTGCGCTTCCGGATCGCGGGGATCGTCAACCGCTTCATCGGCGCGGGGGTGGGATTGGCGCGGCTGGTCGCCGTGTCGAGCTGGAAGGTCGTGGACATGGAAATGGCCTTTAGACTGTCTCGCAAAGCTGGGGAAGTGCGGCGATTTGCGCTTGCCAATGGCCCGGTTGCCGCTAGCTTCGCGCGCCAGAGACAAACGTGGGCTGGGCAATGCACCTGGCCTCGCACTTTCTAGGGGAATTGCATGCTGTTCGGTCGCGTCAAATCACTCGACGCCATTCTGGCAACTGCCGAAAAGAAATCGCTACATCGCACATTAGGCGCGTTTCAGCTGACCATGCTGGGCGTGGGCGCGATCATCGGTACGGGGATCTTCGTGCTGACCGCGGAAGCCGCGCAGAAAGCCGGTCCGGGGATGATCATCAGCTTCATCATTGCCGGCTTTGTCTGCGCAGTGGCGGCGCTATGCTACGCTGAAATGGCCTCGATGGTGCCGGTCTCCGGCTCTGCCTACACCTATAGCTACGCCGTTATGGGCGAACTGCTGGCTTGGATGGTCGGCTGGGCGCTAGTGCTGGAATATGCCGTGGCAGCGGGCGCAGTGGCGGTCGGCTGGTCCGGCTACTTCGTCGGCTTGCTGAGGGAATACCTCGGGATCACGTTGCCGGCTGAGCTGGTCAATGCCGATGCATTGATTGCCCAGGTCAAGCTGGCCTTCGGCGCAACCAATAGCGACGCAATTCAGGCAGCAATCGCATCAGGCGGGTTCATCAACCTGCCGGCTGCGATCATCTCTCTGCTGGTAACCTGGCTGCTGGTGATCGGCACCAAGGAAAGCGCCTATATCAATGCTATCCTGGTGATGGTGAAGATTACTGCGCTGACCCTGTTCGTGGTGCTGGCCGTGCCGGTGATGAACAGCGCAAACTTCCAGCCGTTCGCACCGCTTGGCTTTGGCGGGATTTCTGCGGCGGCAGCTTCGATCTTCTTTGCTTATGTCGGGTTCGATGCGGTCTCGACCGCAGCTGAAGAAACCAAGAACCCGCAGCGCAACATGCTGATCGGCAGCCTGGCGATCTGCACCGTGTTCTACATCCTGGTGGCGTCGGGCGTGATCGGTTCGGTCGGTGCGCAGCCGTTGTTCGATGCAGGCGGTGTCGCCCTGGCACCGGGAAGCACGGAAATGGCCGCAGCCTGCGTGTCTGACGCTGGCCAGTCGGTTGTCTGCTCGAAGGAAGCACTGGCCTGGACGCTGCGTGAAATCGGTTGGCAGCAGATCGGCAACCTGGTTGGCCTGGCGGCCGGCCTGGCCTTGCCTTCGGTGATCCTGATGATGATGTTCGGCCAGACCCGCATCTTCTTCGTGATGAGCCGCGATGGCCTGCTGCCTGAGGCGCTGAGCAAGATCCACCCCAAGTATCACACCCCGCACGTGGTCACTGTGATCACCGGTATCTTCGTGGCGATTTTTGCCGCGTTGTTCCCAGTCGGGGCGCTGGCGGACATCTCCAATTCGGGCACGCTGTTTGCGTTCGCGATGGTGGCGATCGCGGTGCTGATGCTGCGCAAGACAGACCCCAGCCGGGCCCGCCCGTTCCGCACCCCGCTGGTGTGGCTGGTCGCGCCGCTGGCGGCGTTCGGCTGCCTCTATCTGTTCTGGAGCCTGTCGGACTATACCAAGCTGCTGTTCGTCGGCTGGGCCGCTGTCGGACTGGTGGTCTACTTTGCCTACAGCCGTAACCACAGCCACGTTGGCCGTGGCCTGGTTGAAGTGCATGAAGGCGATGAAGGCATTCCGCCGCAGCCGGTTCCGCCGCTGCCGGGTGCCAAGCTCGACTAAAACAACGGATTCACCCTTAGGGGTGGGAGAGCGGGCCGCTTCCTGTGAGGGAGGCGGCCCTTTTCTTATGCGCGGATCACAGTTGGGTTTCGGTGTAGCCGCCCTTGATTTTATCCCGCACGTTCATCCCCAGGAACATCCGGGCGGTATTGATTGCCCCCATTTCACCGGCCCAGATCGCTGCCGGGCCAAGGTCCATTCGCAGCAGCAGGGCGCTGTCCTTGCCTTCGGGGAACCAGGCTTCGATCATGTTCGACCACAGCGCATCCTTGCGCTCCAGGCTGGTTTCCTCGCTCAACTCGCCGGTGATCCGGGCGAAGGCATCGTGCCCCTTGCTGCTGAAATTGGCGGTGGCTGCGCCGCCGCTGGCAAAGCGGTTGTCAGGGGAGGTGAAGAACCAGATCGCGGACTGGGCATCCTTGTCCAACTGGGCCGTCATCGGGGCGGCGCTATCCGGTTCGGCATCAAGCTGGAGCATGACGAAGGGCGAACTGGCCAGCGCCTTCCAGAACTTGTCCTTGAGCTCTTCGGGGTCACCCTGATCGTAATGCATTGCCCGATTTCCTTTTCAATGGGGGGAAGGGGATAAGGGGGCGATGATTGCCGGAGTTCCCCTTGCCAGTTCCACAAAACAGAACATAATGGGAACAGAAAGGTTCGATTCGGATGATTGCCGCTTTCCCAGCCGCTACCCCTGTGCTGCCTGCCGCGCTTGCTCCCGGAGCTGGCGGGGCTACCCATGTCGAACTGTTCGGCACCGCGCAGGACTGTGCCGCGCCTGCCTTTGCCCTGGCCCTGGCGAATGAGCGCGCTGTGGGGGGGGATGAACGGCCGTGGCTGTGGGTGCAGGATCGGGCAGCCCTGCGCCACACCGGACGGCCCTATCGACCCGGTCTGCCGCTCGCGCTGCGACACCGGCTGATCCATGTTGTCACTACCACGCCTGAGGATGCGCTGTTCGCGCTGGAAGAAGGGCTGCGTTGCCGCGATCTGGCTTTCGTAGTGGGAGAAATTGCGGGTAACCCCCGTGCTTTGTCGCTCACCGCCCAGCGCCGGCTCAGCCTGGTGGCGGAGAAGCATGGCGTACCGCTGTGGCTGGTGCGGGTGGGGGCAGAACGCGATCTGTCCTCGGCCCGCCAGCGCTGGTCGCTGCGTCCGGCATCCTCACCACCACCGCGCTGGAACCCGCAAGCTCCCGGCACCGCCACTTGGCATGCCGAACTGTTCCGCGCTCGTAACCACCCGCCCGGAGAATGGATTTTGCGCGATGACGGACATTTCCTCACCGCTGCCCAGCCGCACCAATCCCACCATGCCACGGCGCATCCTGTCGATCTGGCTGGCGCAGCTGGCGATCGACCGCTGGCGGCGGGCTGAAGGGCTACGCGCGGGGGAGGGTGCCGATGCCGCCCCCCATGCGCTGATTGCCGAGACCGCTCATGGCCCGCGCATCACTGCTACCAATGCGGCCGCGCAGGAAACCGGCATCCAGACGGGCGTAATGCTGGCCGATGCCCGGGCGCTATGCCCGGCGCTGGCTGTCGCCCCGGCCGATCCGGCGGGCGACCGCGCCACGCTGGAGGCGCTGGCGCTGTGGGCGCAGCGGTGGGGGCCATGGGCGGCGCTTGATCTGCCTGATGGGCTGGTGGTCGATGTGACTGGAGTGGGGCATCTGTTCGGGGGTGAGTCCGGGCTGATCGCAGATGCAGCCCGCAGCCTTGCCGCACGCGGCTTTGCGGCCCGGCTGGCAATTGCCCCTACTGCTGGGGCGGCCTGGGCGTTGTCGCACTATGGCCCCAAAGGCGCGATCCTCTCCCCGGCGGGCCGGGAAGGAATGCTGGATGTTCTCCCGGTCGCCGCACTGCGGCTCGATCCGGCAACGGTGCTGGTGCTGCGGCGGTTGGGCCTCAAACGGATTAGCGACTTGTCCGGCGTGGCGCGCGATGCGCTGGCGCGACGGTTCCGCAATCACAAGGCCCCCACCGCCAATCCGCTGGTCCGGCTCGATCAGTTGCTGGGCCGGGTGCCAGAGCCGCTGCTGCCAGTGCTGCCGGTTGATGTTCCGTTGGTCCAGCGGCGACTGATGGAGCCGATCCGCCATCGCAGCCTGCTTGATCAGGTGCTGGGCGATCTTTGCGCCGATCTGGTGCGGGTGCTGGAAGGGCGGGCACTGGGCGCGCGGCGGCTGGAACTGGCCTTGTGGAAGGTCGATGGCGAAGTGCTGCAACGCCGCCTTGAACTGGCCGCCGCCAGCCGAGATCCGGCCCATATCGCGGCGCTGTTCGGGCGCAAGCTGGATGATCTGGATGCCGGATTCGGGATCGAACTGGCCCGCCTGCGCGCACCCTGGACCGAGCCGCTGTCGCTCACCCAGCGCGATATGGAGGCTGCGGCCGAGGCTCATGGCACTTCGCTTGCCGCCTGCATCGATCGGCTCTCGATCCGGCTTGGTCCCGATGCCGTGCGCCGCCCGGTGCCGCGCGCCAGTCACGTGCCGGAACGCGCGCAAAAGTGGGTGGCCCCGCTGGAGGGTGAAAGTGCCAGCCAGGGCGACCTGCCGTTCCATGCCCGGCCCTTGAAGCTGCTTGACCGGGCCGAACCAATCGCCGTGCTCTATGCCAGTCCTGATGGCCTGCCGCGCCGGTTCCGCTGGCGGGGGGAAGTGCATGAAATTGCCCGCGCCGAAGGGCCCGAACGGATCGCGCCGGAATGGTGGCGCGAACGCTCGACCGTGCGGCTGCGCGATTACTACCGGATCGAGGACGGGGCAGGGCGGCGCTATTGGATCTACCGCAACGGCCTGGCCGATGATGGTCGCGGTGGGGTGCCCGAATGGTTCCTGCAGGGGCTTTGTGCATGAAAGGGCTGGCCAGGTGACGCATAAGAACATAATAAGAACAAATGTCGCAACCGAGTCTGATCGAACGTCTTGGCATCCTTGCTGATGCCGCCAAATATGATGCGTCCTGCGCCTCTTCGGGGACCAGTCGGCGCACCAGCAAGGATGGGGTAAAAGGCTCTGGTAAGGCCATTGGATCGACCGAAGGGATGGGCATCTGCCATGCCTATGCCCCCGATGGTCGCTGCATCTCGCTGCTGAAAATCCTGCTGACCAACCACTGCGTGTTCGATTGCCATTATTGCATCAACCGCAAGAGTTCGAACGTCCGCCGCGCCAAGTTTACGCCGCAGGAAGTGGCCGACCTGACGATGGCCTTCTACAAGCGCAATTACATCGAGGGGCTGTTCCTCTCCTCCGGCATTGTCAAAAGCTCCAGCCATACGATGGAGCAGTTGATCGAGGCGGCGCGGATCCTGCGCGAGGAGCATGAGTTTCGGGGCTATATCCACCTCAAGACCATTCCTGAGGCCGATCCCGAACTGGTCAACCGCGCTGGGCTCTATGCTGACCGGGTTTCGATCAATGTCGAGCTGCCGACCGTCGCCGGGCTGACCCGGCTGGCACCTGACAAAAACGCGGCGACGATCGAAGGGGCAATGGACACGATCAAGTCGGCGATTGTCGAGGCGACGGACGCGCGGCGGCGCTTCAAGTCTGCTCCGCGCTTTGCCCCGGCCGGTCAATCGACCCAGATGATCGTGGGTGCAGACGGGGCCAGCGATGCCGATATCGTTGGCAAGGCCAGCCGACTCTATGACGATTATCGCCTGCGCCGGGTCTATTATTCGGCCTTCAGCCCGATCCCCGATGCCAGCGCTGTCCTGCCGCTGCAGCGTCCTCCGCTGATCCGTGAACATCGGCTTTACCAGTCGGACTGGCTGATGCGGTTCTATGGCTTTGCGCCGCATGAAGTGCAGCAGGCAGCGGGAGCGGACGGGATGCTGCCGCTGGATATCGATCCCAAGCTGGCCTGGGCACTGAAGTTTCGAGAGCAGTTCCCGGTCGACGTCAACCGCGCCCCGCGTGAGGCGCTGCTGCGCGTGCCTGGGCTGGGGACGCGGGCAGTTGGCGCGATCCTCTCGGCCCGCCGCCACCGCACCCTGCGGCTCGATGATGTTGCGCGGCTGACCGTCTCGATTGCCAAGCTGCGGCCCTTCATCGTCACGGCGGACTGGCGGCCGACGCTGCTGACTGAACGGGCCGACCTCAAGGCCCTGATCGCGCCGCCCAAGGCGCAGCAGCTTGAACTGTTTGCGGCATGACTCCGTTTCGCGATGCCCGGATCGCCGATGCCTTTGCGGTGCCGCTGGCCGCGCCGGATGATTTTGCTGGCTGGCGGGATCAGGCGCGGCGGTTGCTGATGGCCGATGTCCCGCCAGACCGGGTGACCTGGCAAGTGCCGGGCGAGGGCGGGGGCGATCTCTTCGCCAGTGGTCGCCATTTGCCCGCGCCGCGCGCCGATGCGCCGCAGCCGCGGGTGTCGCGCGCTTTTCTCGACCTTGCGGCCAAGGGAGCGTTGCACCGCGATGAGGGCCGCTTTGCCCTGCTTTATCGCCTGCTCTGGCGATTGCAGCAGCACCCGGGACTGATCGAGGACGAGGCAGATCCCGATGTGCGTCAGCTTCACGGGCTGGTCCGGACAGTGCGGCGCGATATTCACAAGATGCGCGCCTTCGTCCGTTTCCGCGTGATCGGCAGCGGTGTGGAGGAGCGGTATGTCGCCTGGTTTGAGCCAGAGCATCACATCCTGCGCGCCAATGCGAAGTTCTTCGTCAATCGCTTCACCGGAATGCGCTGGGCGATCCTGACGCCGCAGGGCTCGCTGCACTGGGATGGGGAGGTGCTGTCCGAAGGCCCGCCTGCCGCCCGCAGCGATGCCCCGGCCGAAGACGCTGCGGAGGACCTGTGGCGACGCTACTATGGATCGATCTTCAATCCCGCGCGGTTGAAAGTCGGGGCCATGCTCAAGGAGATGCCCCGTCGATACTGGAAGAACCTGCCCGAAGCGGCGCTCATTCCCGAGCTGATCGCCGGGGCCCAGGCGCGCGAGGCAGCAATGGTGGAACAAGGTGCAAATGTCTTTGATGCGGAGCGACCCGGGTCGCTGCCGGAGATTGCCCAGGCGATCATGGCTTGCCGCCGCTGCCCGATCGGTTGCAACGAAACGCGGGCTGTCTCGGGCGAGGGACCCGCGCAAGCACCCTTGATGATCGTGGGCGAGCAGCCCGGTGATAGTGAGGAGGAGCAGGGCCGGCCCTTCATCGGTCCGGCGGGACGCCTGCTGCGCGCTCATCTGGAGGATGCGGGGCTGGACCTGTCACAGGCCTGGCTGACCAATGCGGTCAAGCATTTCAAATATGTCCCGCGCGGGAAGCGCCGTCTGCACCAGAACCCCACGGCCAAGGAAATCGACATCTGCCGCTGGTGGCTGGAAAGCGAGCGGGCGCTGGTCCGCCCCCGGCTGGTTCTGGCCCTGGGGGCGAGTGCGGCGCGCAGCCTGCTGGGCAAGACCGTCAGCGTCCAGCAGGTCCGGGGCCAGCCGATGCCCCTAGATGCTCATGATGATTTGGGGGGCAGCGAGCTGTGGATCACCACGCACCCGTCCTACCTGCTGCGGCTGAATGATGGCCCGCGTGCGCAGGAAGAGGCGCGCTTCGCCAGCGATCTGCGGGCTGTGGCGACGCGATTGGCCGAACTGGCATGATGCAGCCCGCCCACTTCGTCATTCCCCCGCAGGCGGGAATCCATTTCTCTGGCTCTCCGCTGGGCGCGAGGACCGGAGCTGGGTCCCCGCCTGCGCGGGGATGACGAGAAAGAGAGGGCACCATGCCCGAAGCACCGCTTACCCCTGAGCGGCGGCGGGTTGATCCTGCCCCCGGCCTTGGCCCACCGCCGCGCGCGGAGTTTGTGGAGCTGGGGCTGGTCAGCTGCTTTTCCTTCCTGCGCGGGGCATCGGATGCGGTCGATCTGGTCACGACTGCGCGGGCCCTGGGCTATGACGCGATCGGGATTGCCGATGCCAATTCAATGGCCGGGGTGGTGCGGATCCATGCCGAGGCCAAGGCACTGGGGCTGACCCCGGTAATCGGCTGCCGGATTGAAACGGTCGAGGG